>NZ_CP007129.1:368744-737488 GCF_000522985.1 Gemmatirosa kalamazoonensis | reverse complement strand
CCGCTCGCCGCGCAGGCGATGAAGGGCGCGGAGGAATCGTTGGGCCGTCGCGCGCCGAAGGATGCGATGTCGCCGGAACAGGTCGCGCTGCAGCAGCTGCAGCGGGCCGAGGCCGCGTTCCGCGAGATGCAGGTGAGCTTCGGCGGGGGTGGGGGCGGGGGTGGTGGCGGCGGTGGCCAGCGTCCCGAGGATCTCGCGGACCTGTTCGGCCTGCAGACCGACCGTCTGCGCAACCAGTACGAGTCCGTGCAGCGCTCCGAGGCCGAGCGCGAGCAGACGTCGGCCGAGGTGGACCGCACGGCGGAGCGGCTCCGCGAGCTCGCGCAGCGGCAGCAGCGCGAGTCGGAGCGGCTGCGCCGCGAGGCCGAGGCGCTGCGCAATCGCATCCCGCCGAGTGGCTCGCAGGGCGGGCAGCAGTCGAGCGGCCAACAGTCGGGCGGCCAGCAGTCGGGCGGCCAGCAGTCGGGCGGCCAGCAGTCGGGCGGCCAGCAGTCGGGCGGTACGCAGAGCAGCGGCGGCGGCCAGCAGAGCGGCGGCTCGCAGTCGGGCAGGTCGCAGTCCGGTGGGTCGCAGTCCGGCGGATCGCAGGGCAGCGGCTCGCAGTCCGGCGGCTCGCAGACGAGCAGCGCGCCTAACGGCGGCATGTCCGGCGGCGGCGAGGCGCAGCGGCAGCTCGCGCAGGAGGTGGAGCAGCTCGCCCGCCAGCTCGAGCGGCTGACGCGCGACAATCCGTCGCCCGAGCTGCAGCAGAGCACGAAGCAGCTGCAGGAGGCCGCCGACGCGATGCGACGCGCCGCCGCCGCGCAGGGCGATGCCGCGGCGGGGAGCGCGGCCGCCGCACAGCGCGCGCTGGACGCCGCGCGCCGCGCGCTCGAGGCTGGACGCGCCGCGCAGTCGGAGGAGCGGCTGCGCGGGCTGCAGCGGCGCGCCGACGCGCTCGCCGAGGCGCAGCGCGACGCCGGCGCGGAGGCCGAGCGCGTGACGCGCAACGGACGCGGCACCGAGGCCGAGGCGCAGCTGCAGCAGCAGAAGGACTCGCTGGCCGCCGGCGTCGGCGCGCTGGAGCGCGACCTCGAGCGCGCGGGGCGCGAGACGGCGACCGACCGTCCCGAGGCGTCGCGACGGCTGCGCGAGGGCGCGGCGGCGATCCGCGACAGCCGCGTCGTGGACAAGCTGCGCGCGTCGAAGATGGTCGTGCGGAGCGGCTCCGCGGAGTACGTGCACAACGTGGAGGAGCAGATCCAGCAGAACCTCGACGACGTGCGGGACCGCGTCGCGGAGGCGGTGGCGTCGGCGCGCACGCCGTCGGCGGGGCAGCGCACGCAGGACGCGCTGGAGCGGGCGCGCGCGCTGGCGCAGGGGATGTCGTCGCTGGCGGATCGGCTGCGGCAGCGGCGGGAGGAGGGGGCGATGGGGAACGGCGGGACGCCTAACAACGGGACGTCTAACAACGAGACGCCTAACGGCGGGACGCCTAACGGCGGGACGCCTAACGGCGGGCAGCAGCAGGGCGGGCAGCAGCAGGGCGGGCAGCGGCAGGGCGGTGGGCAGCCCGGCGGCGGGCGCATCGAGGGCAGCCCGCGCGGCGATCGCGCGTTAGGCATCGGGCCGCTCGCGCCGCCGGCGTACGGCAGTCGGCTCGATCCCGAGGACGCCCGTCAGCTCGGTCGCGAGCTGCGCGAGCGGCGCACCGAGGCCGAGGCGCTGCGGCGCGACCTCGCCGCGCAGGGGCTCGACCCGCGCGAGCTCGACGCCCTGCTCGAGCGCATGCGTGCCCTCGAGGCCCAGGGTTTCGGCGACATCACCGACAACCTCCTCGCCGCGCAGCAGTCCGTGGCCGAGGGGCTGAAGACGTTCGAGTTCGGGCTCAGGCGCAAGCTCGCCGGTGCGGCCGCCGACGGCCCGCGCGCCGGCCGCGGCGACGAGGTGCCGCCCGGCTATCGCGCGCTCGTCGACGAGTACTTCAAGGCGCTCGCCCGCGGCCGCCAACCGTGAGCCGTCTTGCGGCGTCCGAGTCCAAGGGGTAGAGTCTAGGGGTAGAAACTACCCCTGGACCCGCTCCGCACCCGATGCGAGAGATCCGGGCCGGCGTCCGCCGGCTCCTCCGCCTCCCGCTGCGCACCCCCGCGCAGATCCGCGCCGACACCGACGAGGAGCTCGACGCCTTCGTCGAGGCGCGCACCGACGCCCTCGTCGCGCGCGGCGCCGAGCCGGGCGCCGCGCGGGCCGAGGCGCTGCGGCGGCTCGGCGGCGCCTCCGTCGACGAGGTGCGCGAGCGACTCCACCACTCCGCCACCCGGCGGGAGGATCGCATGCGATTCCGCGAAGGCCTGCTCCGCCTCCGGCAGGACGTCCACTTCGCCGCCCGCCAGCTCCGGCGCGCCCCCGGCTTCACCACCCTCGCCGCGCTCACGCTCGCGTTGGGCATCGGCGCCAGCACCGCGATCTTCAGCGCCGTCAACCCGATCCTCTTCGCGCCGCTCCCGTACCCGCGCGCCGCACAGCTCCTCACCATCTGGGACCAGGGCGTCGACGGCTCGCGCCTCGAGCCGACGTTCGGCACCTACCGCGAGCTCGTCGCGCGCAGCCGCACGCTCTCCGCGCTCGCCGCGCTCCGCGCCGTCCAGCCCACGCTCACCGGCCGCGACGAGCCCACCCGGCTCGACGGGCAGTACGTCACCGCGAACTACTTCCGCACCCTCGGCGTGCGTCCCGCGTTAGGCAGGGACCTCGCCGCGGCCGACGAGGCGGAGAACGCGCCCGCCGTCGTGCTGCTTGCCGATCGTCTGTGGCGCCGCCGCTTCGGCGCCGACCCGGCGATCGTCGGCCGCCAGATCACGCTCGACGGCGAGCCGGTCACCGTCGTCGGCGTCATGCCGCGCGCGATGGAGAACGTGCTCGCGCCCGACGCCGAGCTGTGGACGCCGTTCCAGTATCCGGCGGCGATGGATCTCGAGGGGCCGGGATGGGGACACAACATCCGCCTCGTCGGCCGCGTGCGCGACGGCGCGTCGCTCGACGACGCGCGGCGCGAGCTCGGCGCGATCGCGGCGAGCCCGGTGCCGGAGTTCACGCGTCCGCCGTGGGCCGCGCTGCGGCGCGGGCTCACGACGGCGTCGCTCCAGGACGACCTCACGCGCGGCGTGCGGCCCGCGCTGCTCGCCGTGCTCGGCGCGGTGCTGCTCGTGCTCATGATCGCGTGCGTGAACGTCACGAGCCTGCTGCTCGCGCGCGGCGCGCAGCGGCGCGGCGAGCTCGCGATGCGCGCGGCGATCGGTGCCGGGCGCGGGCGCCTCGTGCGGCAGCTCCTCACCGAGAGCCTGCTGCTCGGGGGCGTCGCGGGCGTGCTCGGTGTCGCCGTCGCGGCGGCCGGGGCGCGCGTGCTCGTCGCGCTCGCCCCCGCCGGCCTGCCGCGCGTGGACGCGATCGGGCTCGACGGCGCGGCGCTCGCGTTCGCGTTAGGCACCACGACGCTCGTCGGCCTCGCCGTCGGTCTCGTGCCGGCGCTGCAGGTCTCGCGCGGCGACGCGCAGAGCGGGCTGCGCGAGGCGTCGCGCCGCACCGCCGGTCGTCGCGACGTCACCCGCGGCGCGCTCGTCGTCGCGGAGGTGGCGCTCGCGCTCGTGCTGCTCGTGAGCGCGGGACTGCTGCTCCGCAGCATGGAGCGCCTGCTCTCCGTCGCGCCGGGCTTCGCGCCGGCCCGGCTGCTCACGATGCAGGTGCAGACGGCCGGCCGCGTGTACGACGACGACGCGCGCGTCACCCGCTTCTTCACGCAGGCGCTCGACGCGGTGCGCGACGTCCCCGGCGTCACCGCGGCGGCGTGGACGAGCGAGCTGCCGTTGAGCGGCGACGGCGACCAGTACGGCGCGCACTTCGAGGACAGCCCCACCGGTCGCAACGAGGGCGACGTGTTCCGCTACGCCGTCACGCCGGGCTACTTCGAGACGATGGGGATCCCGCTCGTGCGCGGCCGCTACCTCGCCCCGTCCGACCGCGCCGCCGCGCCGCGCGCGCTCGTCATCAACGAGTCGTTCGCCCGGCAGAAGTTCCCGGGACAGGATCCGATCGGGCGCCACCTGCGCGTCGGCCCCGACGCCGGACCGTGGTACACGATCGTCGGCGTCGTCGGCGACGTGAAGCAGCTCTCGCTCGCCGCGGGGCAGGCGCACGCGGTCTACATCACCACGGAGCAGAGCTGGTTCACCGACCGCGTGCTGTCGCTCGTCGTCCGCACGCGGGGCGACCCGGCCGCGGCGGCGGCGGCGGTGAAGCGCGCGGTGTGGTCGGCGGACCGCGATCAGCCGATCGTGCGCGTCGCGACGATGGATGCGCTGATCACGGCATCGGCGGCGCAGCGGCGGTTCGCGCTCACGTTGTTCGAGGCGTTCGGGGTCGTCGCGCTGGTGCTCGCGGCGATCGGCATCTACGGCGTGCTCTCGGCGAGCGTGGGGGAGCGCGTGCGCGAGATCGGCGTGCGTGCCGCGCTCGGCGCGTCTCGCACCGACCTCCTGGGGCTCGTGCTCGGGCGCGGTACGGCGCTCACCGCCGCCGGCGCGGCCATCGGCGTGGGTGCCGCGATGCTCGCCAGCGACGCGCTGGTCACGCTGCTGTTCGGCGTCTCCCGCCTCGACCCGCTCACCTACGTGGGGGTCGTCCTGCTGCTCCTGGCCACCTCGGCGCTCGCCTGCGCGGTGCCGGCGTGGCGCGCGACGCGGGTCGATCCGGCCGTCACCCTGCGGGCGGAATGAGCGCGGCTCGCGGCGCCCACGAACGGCTCGTCCCTACCGCGTTGCCGGTGGCGCAACCTTCCCCGAGACTCCGCGTGTCTCATGAGCGTCCATCGTCCCGAGCGCGGAGCACATGTCCCACGACGAGCCGCCGACCGCCCCCCTCCCGTCCGACGGGTTCCTCGTGCGCGAGCGGACCGGGACGATCACGATCCCCGCGGAGGACATCCGGCTGATCGAAGCGCGCGGCAACTACGCGCTGCTCTACACGCCGAGCGGGAAGTACATGATTCGCGAGACGATGTGCGCGCTCGAGGAGCGGCTCGCGGCGGCGGGGTTCGTCCGCGTGCACCGCTCGGCGATCGTGAACCTCGCCGTCGTGAAGGCGGTGGTGCCGCGGCGCTCGGGCGACCGCATGGTGGTGCTGCGCGACGGCACCCGGCTGCGGGTGGGCCGCCAGTACTCGGCGCGACTGCTCCAGCGCACCGGCTGACGACGGCCGGCGGGCCGCGCCGAAACCCGGGGCGGGCGGGGTGACGTAGAGCGGTCCACGCGACCGTCCCTCCGACCCGCCCGCCCATGTCGCTTTCGCTGAGCCTTCGCCGCGCCGCCCGTGGACTCCGCCGGCGGCCGGGCATCTCGCTGCTCGCCGTCCTCGCGCTCGGCTTCGGCGTCGGGCTGCCGACGGCGGTGTTCAGCCTCGTCGACGCGGCGGTGCTGCGCGGCCTGCCGATCCCCGAGCGCGGCCGACTCATGCACCTCGAGCGGCGCCGCATCGGCGCGAGCGGGGAAGGGTTCGGCGCCGCGCCGCGCGACTATGCGGAGTGGTCCGCTCAGGCGCGGTCGTTCGAGTCGCTCGCCGCGTTCCGCACGGCCACCGTGACCGTGCGCGGCACCGACGGCGCGGACCGATTTCGCGCGGCGTACGTGACGCCTAACGGGTTCCGCGTCCTCGGCGTCGCGCCGGCGCTGGGCCGCGCGTTCGGCCCGAGCGACACGCCGGCGGCGCTCGCGACGGTCGTCGTGCTCGGGCATCGCGTCTGGCGCGACCGCTACGGCGCCGACCCGGCGCTCGTCGGCCGCACCCTGTGGGTGGAGGGCGCGCCGCGCACCGTCATCGGCGTGATGCCGCCGAGCTTCCGCTTCCCGACCGACGAGGAGCTGTGGATCCCGCTCGTCCTTCCGGCCGGCCTGGCCGACGGCGAGCCGATGGACGTGTTCGGCCTGCTGCGCCGCGGCGTGACGCGCGACGCCGCGCGCGCCGAGCTGGCCGTCGTGGCGCGGCGCGTCGCGCAGGCGTACCCCGCGACGAACCGCGGCGTCGAGGTCACGGTGAAGCCGTTCACCGAGCGGTTCATCGGCGAGACGGCGACGGCCACGCTGTACGTGATGCTCGGCATGGTGCTCCTCGTGCTCGTGGTCGCGTGCACGAACGTCGCGAGCCTGCTGCTCGTGCGCGCCGTGCACCGCGCGCGCGAGATCGTCGTCGGCGTGGCGCTCGGCGCGAGCCGCGCGCGCGTCGTCGGCGACGTGCTGCTGGAATCGACGCTGCTCGCCGCGGCCGGCGTCGCGCTCGGCGTCGGCGTGGCGTGGGGCGGCGTCACGCTCCTCGCGCGCGCGTTCGCCGGGCGGCTCCCGTACTGGGCGGAGCCGAGGGTCGACGCGCGCGTGGCGGCGTTCGCGGTGATGTTGGGCGGCGCGGCGGCGGTGCTCGCGGGGCTGCTTCCCGCGCTCCGCGCCACGCGCGCCGACCCCGCCGGCGTGCTGCGCGACGACACGCGCGGCGCCACCGGCACGCGCGTGGGACGCGTCATGCAGTCGCTCGTCGTCGTGGAGCTCGCGCTGTCGATGGCGCTGCTCGTAACCGCGGCGCTGCTCACGCGGAGCGTCGTGAACTCGGGCCGCGTCGACGTCGGCTTCCCGACGCGCGACCTGTTCACCGCGCGCGTCGCGCCGCCCGAGGGCACCTCGGCCGACGCGCGCACGCGCTTCTACGAGGAGCTGGAGCGCCGCGTGCGGCAGCTGCCCGCGGTGCGCGGCGCGGGGCTCGTGAGCGATCTGCCGGGCACGCACGCGCCGGGCGGCCGCGTCGCGGTGGAGGGCGCGGCGTATCGCACGCGCGACGAGATGCCGGTCGCGCGCGTCGCGTCGGCGTCGGCGACGCTGTTCGACGCGTTAGGCGTCGCGCCGGTGAGCGGGCGCACGTTCGTCGCGCAGGACGTGGCCCGTGGCGCGCCGGTGGCCGTCGTGAACGCGCGGTTCGCGCACCGCTATCTGCGCGGCGAGCCGGTGGGCCAGCGCATCCGCGTCGGCGGCGACACGGCGGCGTGGCGCACGATCGTCGGCGTCGTCCCCGACCTGTGGATGGGCGCGTTCGACGCGTCGCCCGACCGGAATCCCGCCGGCGTGTACGTGCCGCTCGCGCAGGTACCGCCCACCGGCGTCGCGGTCGCGGCGCGCGTGCGCGGCGGCTCGCCGCTCGCCCTCACCGATGCGGTGCGCGCGGCGGTGTTCGCCGTGGACCGCGACGCGCCGATCTACGACGTGCGCGACATGCGCGGCGTCGTCGCGGACGGCACGTGGTTCTACGGCCTCGGTGCGGGCATCGTCGGCGTGTGCGGCGTGGCGGCGCTGCTGTTCGCGGCGGTCGGCGTGTACGGCGTGGTGGCGTTCTCGGTGGGACAGCGGCGGCGCGAGTTCGGGATCCGCGTCGCGCTCGGCGCCGCGCCGGGGAGCATCGTGCGGCTCGTGCTGCGGCGCGGCGCGGGTCAGCTCGCGTTAGGCCTCGGCGTCGGCGCGGCGCTCGCCGCGGCGCTCGCGCAGGGCGTCGCGAGCCTGCTGTTCCAGGTCAGCCCGTCCGACCCGCCGGTGTTCGCCGGCATCGCGCTCGGTCTCGCGGCGATCGGCGCGGCGGCGATGCTGGTGCCGGCGCGCAGCGCGGCGCGGGCCGAGCCGCTGGAGACGCTGTCGCCGAGGTAGCCGGCGGGCGGACGCGGTCGCATACTGGGGCGGACACTCCGAGGACCCGCCCATGATGCCCCGCTTCCATCGCTCGCCGCTCGCCCTCGTCGTCGTGGGCGCCCTGCTCGCCGCCTGCTCCGGATCCGACGACGGTTCCACGGCGCCGAAGTCCGGGGAGCCGGTGAACGTCGCGCAGCTGTTCGGCGAGCTCGCGCCGCCCGGCGCGACGAACGCGCTGCTGCTCTCCTCGGGACTGTCGCTGCCGGCGACGAGCGCCGCGATCGGCGCGTCCTGCCCGTACGACGCGGCGTCGAAGAGCTTCGTGTGCGCGCCGGTGACGTCGAACGGGCTCACGGTCACGACGTCGTACCAGCTGCTCGACGCCGCAGGCAAGCCGCAGGACGCGAGCGCCGACCGCCGCACGACCGCGGCGATGCACACGGTGTCGACGATCTCCGGCACGCTCACGCTGCCGCCTGGAACCGGCACGACCGCCGCCGGTCCGCTCACGATCTCCGGCAAGCAGGACATGACGCTGAGCGGGCTCCTCGGCCCGACGCACACGCTGAACGGCACCGCGACGACGACGATACACGGCACGTTCACGTTGGGCAGCGGCGTGACGACGCTGAACGCGACGACGACCCAGACGATGCGGGACGTCGTCTACCCGGCGGCGACCACGGGCGCGCCGAGCTATCCGACCTCGGGGACGGTCACCATCGACGGCACGTCGTCGTTCGGCACGGCGGCGCCGGCGGTGACGACGCACCTCGTGATGACGTTCAACGGGACGAGCACGGTGACGCTCACGATGTCGACCGGTGGCTCGACGGAGCGGTGCACGATCAACCTGGCGACGCAGGCACCGCCCGTCTGCACCGCGGGGTGACCGTGCCGATCAAGCACCTCCGGTTCGGCAAGGGCTTCTCGGTCGCGCTGAGCAGCGCGCGCGGCCAGGCCGCGACCATGGTCATCGCGCCCGGCGACTGCGAGGGCGGCCCGGACAACCGCCACCGCGGCGCCGACCAGTGGCTGTACGTCCTCTCGGGCAGCGGCGTCGCGATCCTCGGCGGTCGGCGGCACCGGATCAAGGGCGGCTCGCTCGTGCTCATCGAGAAGGGCACCACGCACGAGATCCGCAACACGGGCCGCACGCCGCTGAAGACGCTGAACGTGTACGTGCCTCCCGCGTACACCGCGGACGGTGACGAACTGCCGCGCGGCCGGAGCTGAGCTCACTTGACAGCCCGGGCGCTGGGGGTATCGTCTAGGGGTAGACTCTACCCCGAGAGCCCCGGCGTCACGCATGTCGTCCCCCGATCGGCTGCCTAACGGCGTGCGGCGCCTCTTCCGGCTGCCGCTGAGCGGCCGGAGGCGCGCGCGGGCGGACGCCGACGCGGAGCTCGAGGCCTTTCTGGAGGCGCGCGTCGAGCAGCTCGTCGCGCGCGGCATGAGCGCCGCCGACGCGCGCGCCGAGGCCCTGCGGCGCCTGGGCGGCGCCACGCTCGACGAGGCCCGCGCCCGCCTCCACCACTCCGCCGAGCTCCGGGAGGAGCGCATGCGAGCCAGCGAACGCCTCGAGACCGCGCGCCACGACGTCCGCTTCGCGCTGCGCCGCATGCGCGGCGAGCCGGGCTTCGCGACGTTCGCCACGCTCATCGTCGCTCTCGGCGTCGCCGCGACGACGGCGGTGTTCAGCGTCATGAGCCCGCTGCTCCTGCGGCCGCTCCCGTTCCGCGAGCCGGAGCGGCTCGTATGGATCGCCGGCGTGAACGGCCCCGGGCTCTCGGGCACGACGTCGCGCGTGTTCAACCTGCGCGACTGGCGCGCGCAGGCGCGGTCGTTCGAGGCGATGACCGCGTACTTCGCGTTCTTCGAGTACGGCAGCGACAACCTCGTCGGCAATGGCCCGCCGGAGCGGCTCGTCGGCGTCGGCGTCGCGCAGGACTTCCTCGACGTGCTCGGCGTGCGCCCGCAACTCGGGCGCAACTTCGTGGCGGAGGAGAGCGTGTGGAACGGCCGTCCCGCCGTGATCCTCACGCACGGCTTCTGGACGCGTCGCTTCGCCGCCGACCCGCACATCGTTGGGCGCGCGATCACGCTGAACAACGTGCCGACGACGGTCGTCGGCGTGCTCCCGCGCTCGTTCGACTTCGCGTCGACGTTCGCGCCGGCGTCGCGCGTGGACTTCCTGCGCCCGTTCCCGATCGTGGCCGAGACGGACCGGTGGGGGAACACGCTGTCGATCATCGGGCGGTTGAAGCCCGGCGCGAGCGTGCGGACCGCGCAGGCCGAGCTGGATCTCATCAACACGCGCCTGAAGCAGGCCGACCCGGCGCGCTGGGGCCTCACCGCTGCCGTGACGGGATTGCAGGACCACATCGCGGGCGACTTCCGGCCGGCGCTGCTGCTGCTCGCCGCGGGCGCCGCGCTCGTGCTGCTGGTCGCGTGCGCGAACCTGTCGAACCTGCTGCTCGCCCGCGCGCAGTTCCGCCACCGCGAGATGGCGGTGCGAAGCGCGTTGGGCGCGGGGCGCCGGCGGCTGCTCGGACAGCTCCTCGTCGAGAGCATCGTGCTCGCGACGGCCGGCGGCGCGCTCGGCGTGCTGCTCGCCGTGGCGATCACGCGGTGGGTGGCCGGCACGAGCGCGGTGCGCATCCCGCTGCTCGGCAGCGTCGCGGTCGACGCGCGCGCGGCGGCGTTCACCGTGGCGGTCACGCTGCTCACGGGGCTCGTCGTCGGGATCGTGCCCGCGCTGCAGGTGTCGCGTGGCGGCGAGGCGTCGACGCTGCGCGACGCGGCCCGCGGCTCGAGCGAGGGGAGAGGCCGCGGCGCGGCGCGCGAGCTGCTCGTGGTCGCGGAGGTCGCGGTCGCCTGCGTGCTGCTCGTCGGCGGCGGTCTGCTCGCGCGCAGCTTCGTCCGCGTGATGCACGTGGACCTCGGTTTCGCGCCCGACGGCGCGGTGGCGTGGCAGCTCGGCACGAGCCGCGAGTTCGCGAACGACTCGGCACGCGTCGCGTTCTACGAGAGCATCGTCGCGCGCGTGAGCGCGGTGCCGGGCGTGCGCGAGGTGGGGCTCACCGACACGCCGCCGCTCGGCCGCAACCGCAGCTGGACGATCCGCGCCGAGGGCGCGACGTACGACAAGGACTGGCCGGAGGCGTTCCCGCGCCTCGTCGACGCGCGCTACCTGCAGGCGATGCGCATCCCGCTCGTCGGCGGGCGCTACTTCACCGCGGCCGACGGCGCGGCGGCGCCGCACGTCGTCATCCTCAACCGCACGGCGGCGAAGACGTTGTTCCCGGGGCGCGATGCGTTAGGCCGGAGCGTGCTGCTCGGCGACCACGATTCGTGGCGCGTGGTCGGCGTCGTCGCCGACGTGCGGCATCAGACGCTCGAGGAGGGCGCGGGATCGGAGATGTACCTCCCGTTCGCGCAGAAGCCGGACTTCGGCACGCTCGTGATGGTGGTGCGGTCGCCGCTCCCCGCCACGTCGCTCGCCGCCGGCGTGGCCGCCGCGATCCGCGCCGCCGACCCGGCGATGCCGACCGACGACTTCCAGCCGCTGGGCGCGGTGGTCGACCGCGCGATCTCGCCGCGGCGGTTCGTGCTGCAGATCCTCGGCGCATTCGCCGCGACGGCGCTGCTGCTCGCCGCGCTCGGTCTGTACGCGGTGCTCTCGTACACGGTGAGCCAGCGCGTGCGCGAGCTCGGCATCCGCATGGCGCTCGGCGAATCCGCGGCGAGCGTGCGCCGGCGCGTCGTCGCGCGCACGCTCGCCCTCACCGCGGCCGGCGTCGTCATCGGCTCCGCCGTCGCCGCGGCGGGCGCGCGCCTCATCGGGTCGCTCCTCTACGGCGTCGGCGCGGCCGACGTGCCCACGTTCGTCGGCACCGCCGCGCTGCTGCTCGCGACCGCGGCGCTCGCGGGGTACCTGCCGGCGCGGCGCGCGTCGAGCACGGATCCGGTGGAGGCGCTGCGGGCCTCTTGAATTTGAACCGCAGAGGACGCAGAGGCCGCAGAGGAGAACCAATTCTTGCCGGTTTCCTCTGCGTCCTCTGCGTCCTCCGCGGTTCAATGTCGTTACGGAGCTCTCTTCTCGAAGCGAACGACGTCCACGCGCGCCATCGGGTTGAACTGGCCGAGGTCCGGCGCGTCGGAGCGGAGCACGACGTAGAGGTCCCGCTCACCCGACAGGTCGAGCGGCACGCGCGCCGTCGTCCATGCTTCGTTCGCGGCTGGCGCAACAGAGCTGGTGCCGAGCACCGCTCCACCCGCGCTGTCGGCGCGCAGCTCGACGGTCACGGCGTGGCCTAACGTCTGGAGCCCGACGCTCACGCCGCCGACGCCGGTGAGGTCGGTGGGGCCGAGGTGCAGCCAGGCGCCGGGGTCGTAGGCCGTCGCGATGGGGCGCTCCTGCGCGTCGGCACCGCGGCCCGGCGACACGCCGATCCCCTTCACGTCGGTCACGTCGCCGGCGTGCAGCAGCGGCGAGCGGAGCACCACCTCGGCCACGGCCTCCAACGGTCCGACGCCGGCGCGCGCCTGATCGACGTAGCGCGCGGTGAGGACGTACGCGCCCGCGCCGTCGCCGCGGTGGCGGTCGAGACGGAGCGCGCCGGACGTGGGCAGCACGGTCCCCGGGCTCGCGAGCGAGAGCACGTAGCTCACCATCTGCCGCGCGACGTCGCGCGACAGCGTCGGGTGCGCGGCCATCACGCGGTTGCCCCAGTTGCCGCTGCCGCCGGCGATCACCTTGCTCACGAGCCGGTCGAGCGCGCTGTCGCGGCCCGCGTAGCGCTGCGCGACCATTCGGAAGCTCGGGCCTAACGACGCCTGATCGACGCCGTGGCAGGCGAGGCAGTCGCTGCGCCGGATGAGCGCGAGCCCCGGCGCCTCCGCCTGGTGGCCGGCCGCGGGCGCACGCGACACGCCGGTGGCCTGGTAGTCGAGCGTGACGCGCACGCGCGACGGCGCGATGCCGCGGCCCAACGATCCATCCTCCGCGTCGCTCGCCTCCACGCGGTAGGGAACCGAGGCCGAGTCCCAGTAGAACGAGCGGTTGCCGTCGAGCCGGATGCTCACCTGCGGAGGCGTGTTGCCGACGAGCAGCCGCTGCTCGGCCGTCCCCGTCGCGCCGGCGGGATCGCGCACGGTGAGCCGCACGGTATGCGCGCCCGGCGCCGAGAGCGTGCGCGTGACCTCGGCGCCCGTCGCGACTGCGCGCCCGTCGATCGACCACGCGTAGCGCAGCGTGTCGCCGGGATCGTAGTCCGTCGAGCCAGCCGCGGAGAGACGCACGGTGAGCGGCGCCGCGCCGACGGTGCGGCTGGCCGAGATGCGCGCGATCGGCGGACGGTTGCCGGCGTGGTAGACGATGCGGCTCAATCGCGCGTTCGGGTTCTTCGCGAACCAGTACGTCCCGTACTCCAGGACGTAGAGCGAGCCGTCCGGTCCGAGCTCGACGTCCATCGGGTGGTCGAACGTGAGGTGGCCGAGGAACGGCTCCATGCGCACGTAGTCGCCCTGCGCGTTCATCGTCACGGCGCGCATCCAGCCGCGCATCCACTCGTAGATGATCAGCTTCCCGTCGTAGTACGCCGGGAGCCGCACGCCGGCGGGGAAGTCGGCCGCGTGGTACACCGGCCCCGCCATCGCCGTGCGGCCGCCCTCGCCGACGAGCGGGAACTCCGCGCTCCGGTCGTACGGGTACCAGATGAACGCCGGCTGCGCGGGGGCAGCACCTTCGCGCCGGTGTTGTTGTGCGAGTCGTTCACCGGGTGCGCGGGATCGAACGGCGCGCGCTGCACACCGGTCGCGATGTCGCGGTCGCGGTACGGCTTGTTGTCGGCGATGAACAGCGGCCAGCCGAAGTTGCCGGCGCGCCGCGCCTGGTTGATCTCGTCGTAGCCCTTCGGCCCCGCGGAGCTGTCCTCGCGCGCGTCGGGGCCGACCTCGCCCCAGTACAGGAACCCCGTGTGCCTGTCGACGCTGATGCGGTACGGGTTGCGGTGCCCCATGGTGTAGATCTCGGGGCGCCCCTCGCGCGCGTCGGTGAACAGGTTGCCGGCGGGGATCGTGTAGCGCCCGTCGGCGGTCGGCGTGATGCGGAGGATCTTGCCGCGCAGGTCCTGCGTGTTCGCTGCCGACCGCCGCGCGTCCCACAGCTGCCGCCCAGGCGCGTCGTCGATCGGCGCGTGCGGCGTGGCGAACGGGTTGGTATTGTCGCCGAACGAGACGAAAAGGTTGCCGCGCCCGTCGAACGTGATCGACCCGGCGGTGTGGCAGCAGCCGGGGTTGATCGGCACCTCGACCAGCACTCGCTCGTCGCGGAGCGCGTCCCCCGTGAACGTGAAGCGCGCGAGCCGGTGGCGCGGGCGGGTGGAGTCGCCGACGGTGCGCGCGAGGTACACGAAGTGGTTCGCGTCGAACCGCGGGTCGAGCGCGACGCCGATCAACCCGTTCTCGTCCTCGTGGAAGACGTCGAGGCGCGCCACGACGCGCGACGCCTGGGTCCGTGGATCGTAGAGCCGCACGGTGCCCTTGCGCTCGACGATGAACACGCGGCCGTCGCGCGCGACCGCGATCTCCGTGGGCTCGTCGAACACGCCCTGGAGCAGGACCTGCTGCTCGAAGCGGTTCGCCTCGGGCTGGGCGCGCAGCGGCGCGGCGGCCGCGGCGAGGAGCGCGAGCACGCTGGGGACGATTGGACGCATTGCGAGGCGCGATGGGGGGTCTGCGGGAAGGTGGAGGCCGGCCCGCAGACCCGCCAGCCGCTCGTTAGTCGTTACATCCCTTTCTCCAGCTCCTCGCGCAGCTTCTCCGCGCTCGATCCGTAGCGCGCGAGCAGCTCCGCGGCCGTGCTCCGCTCGGCACGCGTGAGCGCATGGAGGAGATGGAGACCCTGCACCTGCTCGCGCCGCCGCGCGACCGCGGTGGCGACCGCGGCATCGACCAGCGCCTGCGCGTCCGCGTGCAGCGGCAGCGCGGGGCCGTCGAGCCGCTCCGTCGCCGGGCGCACGCGCTCCGCCACGTCGGCGTGGAAGCGCTCGACGTCCATGCGGCTCGCCCGCGTGAAGAAGGCGAGCGCGATGCCGCCGGCGCGGAGGAGGCCGAAGAGCAGGTTGTCGGGGCGCACGTCGGTCTGGCCCAGTCGGCGCGCGTCGTCGGCCGCGAGCGCGAGCGCGTCCTGCAGCGCCGGGTCGATGGTGGGTGGCGCGCGCCGCGCGTCGTGCTCGGCGAGCACCGCGTCGGCGTCGATGCCTAACAGCGCGGCGACCTCCCGCACGCCCGGGTCGCGGTCGTTGTTGACGAGCCGCCAGCGCGCGATCTCGCGCGCCGATTGCGTCGGGTGGTAGCCCTTCAGATCGGGGTCCGCGCCGCAGCGCAGCAGGCACGCCACGACCGGTGGCCATGCGTTGCCCGCCGCGATGTTGAGCACTGGCGAGTCCCAGAGGCGCGTGTTCACGTCGAGGCCGCGCGACGCGAGGTACTCCGTCACCGCGGTGCGGCCATTGAGCATCGCGACGAAGAACGCCTCGAGCAGGAGCTCCTCGTCGCCTGGGTCCGGATGCGTCGGCAGACTGCGCTTCAGCCCCACCGGCGGCGCGACGCGGCGCGCCGCCGCCGTCGGCTTGCCCGCCGGGTCGAGGAAGCGGCGCACGGCCGGCACGTCGCCGAGGCCGGCGGCGATCCACAGCGCCTCGCGCGGCCTCGCGCGCCCGACGAGCACGTCCACGGCCGCGCCGTTCCAGTAGAGGATGAGCGCGTGCTCCAGCACCGTGGATCCGTTAGGCATCACCGCGTCCGGGTCGGCGCCGCGGTCGAGCAGCCGGCGCACGTGCTCGGGCTGCATGTACATGGAGCCGCAGAGCTGCGCGTTCAGATCGCGCCGGACGTCGAAGCCCTGCGTGGCGAGCCATTCCACGATGTGGCGCACGGGCGCGCCGCGCATCTCGTGGGCGAGCGCGGATCGGAGCAGCGAGCGTCCCATCGCCACGTCGGCATCCGACGGGTGCAGCAGCTCGGGGTGCGCCTCGACCACGCGCTGCAGCGCCGGCAGGTCGGCCGCGGCGATGGCCTGGCCCGCGTGCTCGATCGGTTCGCGCTCCCAGTCGGGGCGGCGGCGAGGCGGTCGCGACGCCTGCTCGATCAGCACGTCCCAGCTCGGGAAGCCGTGCCGGCGCGCGGTCGCGAGCCGTGCCTCCTCCTCGGTCACCGTGGCCGCGAACACCTCCGACGCCGGCCGCCGGTAGAGGCGCGGCACGTACGCGGCGAGGGTACGGGCGGCGAGCTGCCGACGCTGCGCGTGCTCGACGAGCAGGCTGCGGACGAAGCTCTCGTAGTGATCGCGCGGTCGGACGTCGTGCCCGGGGCCGCGCTCACGCTCCGCGTCGGTGAAGTAGCGCACGAGCCGCGGCCAGCTCGCGAAGCCGTACTCGCGCGCGATTGCGAGCTGCGCATCGGCGAGCCGCGCGCGGGGGTCGGCGGCGCGGAGCCGGCGGAGGAGCGCCTTGGCTTCCTTGCGCTCGTACTCGAGACTGGGGCGCGCGGGGAGCGGGCGGGGTACGGACATGACGCCTCCTTTCGTTGTGGCCCGTGTCCGCGTGTTGGGCCCGAAAAGAGGTGATGTGATCGAGCGGGTGCCGCGACTGCGTCGGACGGGACCATCCCTTTCCGCGGACCGGGCGCGCTCCGACGGCGCCCCGAAAGACTCGCGCGGCGCGCGCGCGCCGTCAAGCGGGCGTCGCGTTAGGCACTCGCCGCGGGTTGCCGGCGCGCGCTGCATGCCGCACCTTCCCCGGCCATGTCCCGACTCCACGACGTCGTCCTCGCCGCGCTCTGGGCCGCGGCTCTCGCGTGCGCCCGCCCCGCCGCGCCGTCGACCGGCGACGCGAGCGCCGGCATCGACTCGCTGAACGCGCGCCTGGTGCAGGCCTACCGGCGGGAGGACCCGCAGGCGTACGCCGCGCTATGGACCGACAGCGCGACGTTCGAGTGGCCAGCGTTCACCACCGTGCGCGGTCCGTCCGGCATGGCCGAGATGGCGCGCGGCAACTGGAAGGGGCTGAGCGACATGGACCTGCGCCTCGTCGTGGCGTCGCGCCGCCTCGCCGCGGACCACGCCACGGAGTGGGGCGCGTTCGAGCAGTCGTACCGCGACTCGAGCGGCGCGCGCCAGACGGAGTACGGCCGGTACGTCACCTACCTCGTGCGGGGCGGCGACGGCGCGTGGCGCATGGACCGCTTCTTCGGCTTCTCCGACTCGACGCGCGCGGCCCCGACCCGTTAGGCGCGGCGGTCACTTCGGGTACGGCGCGGTGTCGAAGCAGATCGTGAAGCTCACGATCCGGCCGTCGCGCACCGTGAACAGCTCGGCCACGTCGCTCTCGAACGCGGGCGCACCCGTCGGCGGCGCGATGGTGTAGCGGGTGAACGCGCACGCGCGGTCGCCGTCGACGAGAAGGTCGCGCACCTCGACGCTCGCGATGCTCGCGTAGAAGCGGCTCGTCACCTGGAGGAACGGCGCCTTGCCGGCCACCGTCTTCGGGGGCTCGTCAGGCGCGTGAACACGACGTCGTCCGCCAGGCACGCCTCCCAGCCGTCGCGTCGCTGGAGCCGCTCGAAGTACTCGTCGATCGCCGCGCGTGTCGTCATGCGTGGTTCTCAGGGATGAAGGGGCTGCGCTATCGCAGCAGCGCGCGGAGCGTCTCGGCATACGCGCGGCTCGACGTCACGCGGGTGCCGTCGCGCAGGGTGATGACGTACTCGCCGCGGACGTGCGGCTCGAGGTGCTGGATGTGGTCGACGCTGACGACGATGGAGCGGTGCACGCGGACGAAGCGGTCGGCGGGCAGCTTCGCCACGAACGCCGCCATCGTGTCGCGCACCATGTGCTTGCGGCCGAGGGCGTGGAGCCGCACGTAGTTGCCCTGCGCGTCGGCCCACTCGATGTCGCCCGTGCGCACGAAGTACAGCCGCTTCGCGCCGCGCACGAGGAACCGCTCGGGATACGCGTGCTCGGCGCGCGCCTGCTCGGCGCGCGCGAGCTGGGCGTCGCGCAGCGACTCGAGCAGCGCGACCAGAGCGGGGTCGAGCGACGTGCCCGCGTCGCGAGGACGCCGCGCCTCGGCGCGCGCGAGCGCCTGCGCGAACCGATCCGCGTCGAACGGTTTCAGCAGGTAGTCGATCGCGCCGACCTCGAACGCCTGCAGCGCGTACGAGCGGAACGCCGTGGTGAACACGATCGCGGGCGGCGTCGCGAGATGGCGCAGCGCCGCGATGACCTCGAAGCCGTCCAGCTCCGGCATCTTGATGTCGAGGAACACGACGTCCGGCGCGTGGGAGACGATGGCCTGCACGGCCGCCGGGCCGTCGCCCGCCTCGGCGACGATCTCGTAGCCCGGCCGCGAGGCCAGCATCATGCGCACGCGGTCGCGCGCGAGCGGCTCGTCGTCGGCGACCACGACGCGCACGCGGGCGTTCGTCATACCGCTTCCTGCGCACCGGCGCGGCGATACGGCACGCGGATCGTGACGCACGCACCACGGCCGGCCGCGGTCTCGAGGTCGAGCGCGCAGTCGGGGCCGTACAGCTCGCGGAGGCGGGCGCGCGTGTTGGCGAGGCCGATGCCACCGGCGCGCGGACGCTCGCCGCGCGGGCGATCGCCGCGCCCGCCCGGCCCGTCGTCGCCGACGGTGAGCACGACCGCGTCGCCCGCCCGCTCGGCGCCGATCGTGATCGTGCCCGGTCCGGCGCGCCGCGCGATCCCGTGCTCCACCGCGTTCTCGGCCAGCGGCTGCAGCAGGAACTGCGGCACGAGCGCGTCATAGACGTCGGGCGCGATCCGGTAGGCGACCGTCAGGCGGTCGTGGAAGCGTGCCGAGACGATCGCCAGGTAGCGCTCGAGCAGCCCGAGCTCCTCGGCGAGCGGGATCTCGTGCGCATCCGCGTGGTCGAGCGCGGCGCGGAGCAGGCCGGCCAGGTTCGTGACCATCCGGTCGGCGGCGTGCACGTCCTGGTGCATGAGAGTGGCGACGCCGTTCAGCGCGTTGAACAGGAAGTGCGGATGCAGCTGCGACCGGAGCGACTGGAGCTGCGCCTCCGACAGCCGCGCGCGCAGCTCCGCCGCGAGCCGCTCGCGACTCTGCGCGCGCCGGTAGTACTCGATCGCGTGCGCGACGCCGATCACGCCGAGGAAGTCGGACAGCACCTCGACGGCGTAGAGCGTGAGCACCGCGGACAGCGTCGGCCGGTCGCTCGGGAAGGCGAGGCGCGCGAGCGGCAGGTATACCGCGACGTACTTCACGACGACGCACAGCAGGCTGGCCGCGAGCAGGATCGGCGCGCTGCGCCGCCACCGCCGGCGGTCGATCGGGAAGCGGTGCACGAGCCAGAACAGCGGCGGTACGAACACCGCGCACGTGTACTCCTCGAGCGCGCGATGGCCGACGAGCCGCGGCAGGTCGATCGGGGCGCCGAGTCGGAGCTCGTTCAGCGCGCTGGACGTCGTGGCGAGGATGGTGAGCGCGGTGTACGCGACGAACGCGTACCCCCACAGCCGCAGCCACTCGCCCGGCGTGTCCCAGCCGCCCGCCGCGGCATCGGGCTCGCCCGTCGCGCGAACCGCGTTAGGCGGCACGGCGAGCGAGATCACGTCGAGAGTCGTCATCGAACGAACGTACGAGCGTGCGCGCACGTCGGCAAACACGCCCGTCCCCGCGCGCGGCGCGGTCGTCCCGCCGCGCGGAGCGGTGGACACATCGACGCTGTCTCGCGCGATTCCGGCGTCGATGTTGGTGCCATGCGAAACGATTCGATCCCGCGCGCCGCGATCCTCCGCACGCTGGCGGCCGTCGGCGTCGCCGCGTGGACACCGGACGCCGCGGCGCAGTCCGCGCTGCTCGTGCTGCCCGACGTGAGCCAGGGCGCGCGTGTCACGCAACGCGTCGGTCTCACCGACATCACCGTCGCCTACCATCGGCCTCTCGTCGCCGGACGCCGGATCTTCGGCGGCGTGGAGCCGTACGGGCGCGTGTGGCGTGCCGGGGCGAACTACAACACCACGTTCGAGGTCACCGATCCGGTCACGGTCGAGGGACGTCCGCTCGCGAAGGGGATCTACGGGCTGCACATGATCCCGGGCGAGACGTCGTGGGTCGTGATCTTCTCGCGGAACGCGACGTCGTGGGGGAGCTTCACCTACGACTCCACCGAGGACGCGCTCCGCGTCACCGTTAGGCCGCAGCGCATCGAGCCGCAGGAGGTCCTCACCTACGGCTTCGACGACCCCACGCCCAGCTCCGTCGCGATGACGATGCGATGGGAGCGCGTGGCGGTCCCCGTCCGCATCGACGTCGACGTGCCGCACCTCGTCGCCCAGCGGCTGCGCGACCAGCTGCGCGGCCGTGTGCAGACGGAGTGGCAGGCGTGGGAGGAAGCCGCGAACTACCTGCTCGAGCACCGGCTGTCCGCTGAGGAGGCGCTGGGCTACGCCGACCGGTCGATCCAGATCGAGGACCGGTTCGAGAACGAGATCACGCGTTCGCGCGCGCTCGCGGCGCTCGGTCGCCCCGACGCGCCCGCCGTCCAGGCGAAGGCGCTCGCGATGGGAAGCCAGTGGCAGGTCTACAACTTCGGCCGCGGGCTGCAGCGGCTGGGACAGCAGGAGGCCGCGCTCGAGATCTACCGGCGCGACATCGAGCGTGACCCGAACAGCTGGGTCGCACACCTGGAGGCCGCGCGTCTCGCGACGGCGCGGCGCGACTTCGACGCGGCGATCGCGGAGGTGAAGCATGCCGCCGCCGCGGCCCCACCCGGAATGAAGGCGTCGATCACGGATCTCGTCGCCGAGCTCGAGCAGCGCGTCGACATCAATCGTTAGGCCGCGCCGCGCGCGGAGAACGGCCGGACCGCCTTGCGGGAGGCGGGGGTCGGGCGGAGATTGGCCGCTGATCTTCGCCGGAGCGGCCGTGCCCGTGCAGCTGCCGAGTGTGTCGGGCGTGCGATTCACGATCGCGCGCATGATGAACGCGCGCATCGTGAACGCGCGCGGCGTGCCGGGAACGCTCGGCTCTCTCGCCCGCACGCTCCACGACGGGCGCCTCGTGCTGCTGACCAGCCATCACGTGCTGTTCGGCGCCGGCGCGCGATCGCGGCAGCCCGTGCGGCTCGCGCACGGACCGGCGATCGGCCGCGCGCGGCACGGCCGGTTAGGCACCGTGCCGTACGACGGCGCGGCCATCCACGTCGACTGCGCGGTCGCGTCGATCGACGAGGCGTGGCTGCCGGACGAGGCCACGCGTGGCGACGAGGCTCTCGTGGCGCGCGTCGTGCCCGGCCAGCGCGTGACGAAGACGGGCGGCGCGACGGGCACGACCGCGGGCGTCGTGGTCGATGTGGCGTACTCGGCGCCGGCGCTGATCGACGGACGCATCGGCCCGGCACCCGCGCAGATCCTGGTGCGCGCGGACCGCCGCGGCGTGCCGTTCTGCGCGCCGGGCGACTCCGGCGCCGTGCTGCGCGACGCGGACGGCGCCATCGTCGGGCTGCTGTGGGGCGTCGCACCCCGCGGCGACGGCGTCGCGAGCCCCATCGCGCCGGTGCTGCACGTGCTGCACGCGCGGCCCGTCTCCCTCCGTTAGGCACCCGCGATGGCGAGCCGCGCGCGACCGACGTACGACGAGCTGGTGGCCGCCGAGCGGGCCGTCCGCGCGCTGCTGGCCGCGGGGGCCGAGGCCGAGCTGCGCGCCATCCCCGGCGTGGTGCACGTGAGCGTCGGGCTGAAGGAGCGCGCGAACGTCGTGACCGACGAGCGGTGCATCCGCGTGTACGTCCGCGAGAAGCGGCCGCTCGACACGGTGCCGCCTGCGGAGCGGATCCCGACCGCCGTGGGCGGTGTGCCCACCGACGTCAACATCGTGCGGCCGGGCCGCTTCACGACCGACTTCGGGCGCTACCGCCCGGTGAAGGGCGGCATCCTGATCAGCAACCGCATTCTCTTCGCGAACGACAAAGGGACGGAGGTGGTCATTCAGGCGGGCACGTTCGGCTGCGTGGCCACGCGCACGTCCGACCGCGCGCCGGTGCTGCTCACGAACTGGCACGTCCTCTCCGCGGGCGGCGGCGAGAAGGGCAACCGCGTGTACCAGCCACCGCCGCAGTTCTTCGACCAGGTGCCCCTCGCGGACGCGCCGGTGCGCCCGCACGACAAGCACGACGCCATCGCGAAGATCGCGAAGTTCGCGATCAGCGAGAAGGTCGACGGCGCGATCGCGCGCCTCGACGTCTCGTCGTGTTGCCGCTGCTGCGGCATCGACTTCCGCAACGAGATCGCCGGCCTGAGCGAGAACGGCTCGCCGCCGAGCGACAAGATCCTCGGCATGCGCCAGGCCACGTGGGACCAGACGGTCTACATGGTGGGCGCCGCGAGCGGCCGTCAGCAGGGCCGCGTCGTCGATCCCACGGGGCCGGATCTGACGATCAAGACGCACACGTTCAAGCAGCAGATCTACATCACGAGCGACGACCTGTTCGCGTTCTCGACCGAGGGGGACTCCGGCGCGGCGATCATCGACGAGGACGGTTTCATCGTCGGCCTGCTGTTCGCCGCGAACGACCTGCCGGGACAGGACGGTCGATCGGTCGCGAACCACATCGCGGACGTGTGCGCGGAGCTCGGCATCACGATCAACCTCACGCCCGGCACCACGCCGACCGCGGGTGCACAGCTCCTCCCGCGCCCCGAGACGTGGGGCGGGATCGAGGCGTACGACGCGGCGCGCGCGCGGCTGTTGGGTGACGCCGCCGGCGCGTGGCTCTGGGAGCTGGGCGAGACGCACTACGAGGAGATCGTGCAGCTCGTGACGACGCACCGGGCGGTGAAGCTGGCGTGGCACCGCGCCGGTGGGCCGGCGCTGTTCGCGCAGGGGATGGAGACGCTGCGCGACGGCGGCGAGACGCTCCCCGTGCCCGCCGACGGCACGACGCTCGAGTCGGCGCTCGCGCGCATCGGCGCCGCGCTGCACGCGCACGGGAGCGCGGCGCTGCGCGACGCGATCGACGCGCATCGCGAGGGGCTGCTCGCCGCCGTCCGCGACAGCGCGACGCTCGACGAGGTGCTCGGGAAGATCGCGATGGGCCGCGCGCGCGACGCGGGCGTCACATGAGCGGCACATGAGCGATCCACGCGAGCCCACGAAGGACAACGCGCACGTGCGGGCCGACCCGGACGCGTTCATGGCCGCGTACGTGCGCGCGCGCGAGACGCTGCGCCGCATCCCGGGCGTGGCGGGCGTCGGCTTCGGGCACAAGCAGGTGGGTGGCCGTTTCAGCGACGACGTCGGGATCACCGTGTACGTCGGCGAGAAGCGTCCGGAATCGGAGCTCGCGCCGGAGCAGCGCATCCCGCGCTCGTTCGAGGGCTATCGCACCGACGTGCGCGAGGTACGGCGCGGGACGCCGCTGCGCTGCGACGACCGGCAGCACTACTCGCCGATCCGCGGCGGCATCCAGATCCAGGCGCAGGGTACGGCGATGACGCCGGAGGACGAATCGGCCGGCACGCTCGGCTGCATCGTGCGCCGGCGCGGCGATCCGGGGCGCGAGAACGTGCACATCCTCAGCAACGCGCACGTGCTGTTCGCGAACCAGGCGCACGCGGGGAACTACGTGTACCACCCGTTCGTGGAGCGGCAGCACCCGGTGTCGCACGGCGAGTCGCTCGGAACGATCCAGGACCCGCACGTCCAGAAGATGGTGAACCGGGTCCTGCCCGGGGAGACGGACCCCACCGGCTTCTATCTCGACTGCGCGTTCGCGCTCGTGCACATCGACTGCAAGTGCTGGATCACCACCTGCACGCACGACGACATCAAGTACAGGACGGAGATCCTCGGCCTCCAGGTGAACGGCGCCGACACGCTGGCCGACGTGCGCAGCGTGGCGCGTGATTCGGCGATCGTGACGCCCGCCGGCCCGCCGACGGCGACGTCGCCGCGCGTGTTCAAGTCGGGGCGCACGACCGGCCGGACGGTCGGCATCGTGCGCAACGTGAACGCGCAGATGACCGTCCTGCGGAACCCGGGCGATCCGCACCCCGTGTTCGACGTCGCGGACAACGTGATCGAGATCGAGTTCGACGCGTCGTCCGAGCCGACGGGACTGAACTGCAAGGGGCGCGCGTCGTTCGCCGAGAAGGGCGACTCCGGATCGATCGTCGTCGACGACCAGCGGCGCGCGATCGGGCTGCTGTACGCGATCGACACGGACCAACACGGCACCATCCTGGCCTACGCGTCGCACATCGTACCCGTGCTCGACGCGCTCGGCATCTGCATCCCGACCGACGGCGGCACGTCGCACGGGAGCTGCGCCGCGACCGACGGCAGCGGGCTCACGACCGTGCGCCACGCCGCGGCGGTCGACGTCGAATCGCCGACCGGCGCGTTCCACTTCACGCACGCCACGACACCGCGCCGGCCCGCGGCGCTGCCGCTCGCGGAGTTCGACGACGCGCGCCTCGCGGAGCTGCTCGCGCGACGCGACGCGCTGCTGGAGACGGCGCTCGGCCGCACGCTGTACCACACGTTCGGCGTCGTGCGGCGCGAGCTCGGCTACCTCGCGCGCAACTGCCGTCCGGTGAAGGTCGCGTGGCACCGCACGCAGGGGCCCGCGTTCCTCGCCCACGTGCTGAACCACCTGCGCGGCGACGTCGACGCGGTGCCGCACGAGATCGCGGGCGTGACGCGCGAGACGATGCTCCTGCGCATGGGCGACGTGCTGCGCGCCCACGGCAGCATCCCGCTGCGCGAGGCCATCGCGACCCACGCCGCGGTGCTGCTCGACGTGCTGCGCGACGCCGACACGATGGACGATGCGCTCGCGCGGCTGCGGCGGTGGGAGAAGTCGCGCGGGGCGGCCGACGAGGTGCTCGTGTGACGGCCCCCGCCCCCACGCAGTTCGACGACACGCTCGGTCAGGTCGCCATCGAGCTCGCGAAGCTGGTCGAGCCGCTGCGCGACGAGCTGGCCGCGCCCGCCGCGAAGGCGTTCTTCGCCGAGCTGGGGCTCGATCTCGCCGACGCCGACGTGGCGGCGATCGCGGCGCCGTTAGGCACCGCGGCGGCCCGCGCCGGAGAGCTGGTCGATCTCGTGCCGCCGCTCGTCGCCGCGCTCGAGGGGGACGACAGCGCGGCCGCGGTGCAGCAGGCGCTCGCCGCGACGCTGAAGGTGGGCCAGGTGATCGACGCGCTCGGCGCGCTCGCCACCGCCGTCGAGTCACTGGCGCTCCCGACGCCACCGCCGGCCGCGCTGGCCGAGCGCATCGTCGACCTGCTGCTCGCGCGCTATCTCGACGGCGCCGACCAGGTGAACGACGTCATGGAGTTCGCCGGCCTGCTCGACCGGGAGGACTTCCGCGAGGACTCCACCGATCCCGCGCAGCCGCCGTTCACGATCCACACCTACCACCTCGAGGCGATCGCGGAGTGGCTGCGCGACCCGGCGGGGAAGGCGGCGGCGCTCTACGGCTGGGGACCGAGCTTCGACGGCCACCTGCTGTTCCCACGCCTCGAGCGGCTGCTCGCGCTGAGCGGATTGCCCGTGATCCACGACGCGACGCCCGGAGCCGAGCGGCTCGACGTCGTGTTCCTGGAGCTGACGCCGACGGCGTCGGGGCCGGCCGGTCTCGTCGTCGCGCTGCGGACGGAGCTGCCGGCGACGAGCGGCACGGTCGTCATCCCGTTAGGCGGCGAGGCGCGCCTGGAGCTGCGGGCGGACGTCGGCGCGCCGGTCGACACGGCGATCACGATCGCCACCGACGGCACGGTCTCGCTCACCCCGCCCACGCCGGTCACGCTCGCCGGCACGTTGGGCGCCCGGCTCGTCGTCGCGCGCGATACGCCGCCGGATCCGTTCATCCTGTTCGGCCAGGCGGGCGGCAGCCGCGTCGAGTTCCGCCAGCTCGTCGTCGGCGCGACGGCGCAGCTCGAGGCGGGGGCCGGAACGTCGCACGGCGCGCTCGAGGTCAGCGCCGCGCTCGACGACGGCAAGGTCGTCATCGACGTGCGCGACGGCGACGGCTTCCTCGGCAAGATCCTTCCGACGACGCACATCGAGGCCGCGTTCTCGCTGCTCGCCGGCGTGTCGACGGAGCGCGGCTTCTACTTCAGCGGCAGCAGCGCACTCGAGGTGCGGCTGCCGGCGCACATCGCGCTCGGACCGGTGTCGATCGAGGGGCTGACGATCGGCGCGGCGCTCGACGAAGGGCGCGTGCCGCTCAGCCTGGGCGCCGACGTGAAGGCGCAGCTCGGGCCCATCGAGGCCGTCGTGCAGAACGTCGGCGTGACGGCGACGCTGTCGTTCCCGCCGCACGACGCGGGGAACCTCGGACCGCTGCAGGTCGACATCGGCTTCAAGCCGCCCGACGGCGTGGGCCTCCGCGTCGACGCGGGGCCGATCACCGGCGGGGGCTTCCTCGCGTTCGACGACGCGAAGGGCGAGTACGTCGGCGCGCTCGAGCTGTCGTTCGAGGGGATCTTCTCGCTGAAGGCGGTCGGCATCGTCACCACGAAGATGCCCGACGGGCGGCCCGGGTTCGCGCTGCTCATCCTCGTCACCACCGAGTTCGTCCCGATCCAGCTCGGCTTCGGCTTCACGCTGCTCGGCGTCGGCGGGCTGCTGGGGCTCGAGCGCTCGCTCGACACGGAGGCGCTCAAGCTCGGCGTGCGCACCGGCGCGGTGACGAGCGTGCTGTTCCCGCCCGACGTCATCGGGAACATCACCCGCATCGTGAGCGACCTGAAGGCGTTCTTCCCCATCGCGCGCGGGCACTTCGTCGTCGCGCCGATGGGGAAGCTCGGCTGGGGCACGCCGACGCTGATCTCGCTCGAGCTCGCGATCGTGCTCGACATCCCGTCGCCGCAGCTCGTCGTGTTGGGCGTGCTGCGGTGCATCCTCCCCGAGGCGGCCGCGCCGATCCTGAAGCTGCAGGTGAACTTCGCGGGCGGCATCGACTTCGCGCGCGGCACGATCTGGTTCGACGCGTCGCTGTTCGACTCGAGCCTGCTGACGTTCACGCTCACCGGCGACATGGCGGTGCGCGTGGGGTGGGGCGACGAGCCGGTGTTCGTCGTCAGCGTGGGCGGGTTCCATCCCGCGTTCCACGAGGTGCCGTCGGACCTCACGGGGCTCCGCCGACTGACGATCGCGCTCCTCTCCGGCAGCAACCCGCGCCTCGTCGCGACGACGTACTTCGCGGTCACGTCGAACACCGTGCAGTCGGGCGCGCGCGTGGAGCTGTACGCGTCGGGCGGGGGCTTCAACATCTACGGGTTCCTCGGCTACGACCTGCTCGTGCAGGTGCGGCCGCTGCACTTCGTGGCCGATCTCGAGGCCGGGCTCGCGCTGCGGCGCGGCGACGACGTGATCTGCGGCATCCACGTGTCGGCCGAGCTGACGGGGCCCACGCCGTGGCGCGCGCACGGCGACGCGAGCATCAGCTTCTTCTTCTTCAGCGTCCACGTCGGGTTCGACGTCACGTGGGGCGACGACGCGCCGGCGCTTCCCGACGACACCGTGGAGGTGCTGCCGCTCGTCGCGGCCGCGATCGACGATGCGCGCAACTGGCGCGCGGAGCTGCCGAGGAACACGTCGCAGAGCGTGACGCTGCGGCGCGCGCAGCTTCCCGTCGGCGTGGTGCTGCTGCACCCGTTCGGCGTGCTCGCGGTGACCCAGAAGATCGCGCCGCTCGAGATCGCGATCGACCGCTTCGGCGAGAAGCGGCCGATCGGCGAGACGACGTTCACCGTGACGCGCGACGACGGCGGCGCGGCGGAGCCGGCGCGCGAGCAGTTCGCGATCGCGAGCTTCGTGCGCCTGACCGACAGCGAGAAGCTCGCGCGCCGCTCGTTCGAGGAGATGAAGGCGGGGCTGCGGCTCAGCGCCGGCGACGGCGCGGCGAGCGGCGCGAGCGTGGCGCGCGACGTCACGTACGAGATGAGCTATCTGCGCCACCAGCATCCCGAGCGCGGCGGACGCGTGTCCATCCTCAAGTCGCTGTTCGACACGTTCAGCCGCGGCGGCGCGGTCGCCGAGAGCCCGCTCTCGGTCGCGTCGCGCCGGGGCGGCGGCAACGGGCCCGCCGGGGTCGCCGTGGCGGCCGACGAGTTCCACGTCGTGAGCGTCGTCGATCTCTCGCCGGCCGCATCGGGGGCCACCGCGCGCACCCAGGCCGAGGCGTACGCGCTGCGCGACGCGCTCGTGCGCGCCGATCCCACGCTCGCCGGCACGCTGCAGGTCGTCGCGGCGCACGAGCTCGCGGAGAGTGCGGCATGAGCCTGACGGTCGGGCGGTACACGTTCTCGTCGTGGCTCCGGAAGGGGATCGCGGGCTCGATCGTCGAGACCGATACGTTAGGCGCGAGCGGCGGCGCGGCGACGGAGCGCGCGGTGGTGCCGGTCGATCTGCGCGTGAACACGCTGCCGGTGCACAAGGAGTTCGCGCTGCTCGGCCCCGGCGACGTGCTCGGCATCAACCCGGCGACGATCGTGCGCACCGAGCCGCGCCACTGGGTCACCGACTTCGAGCCGAACTACCTCGCGTTCGTCGAGTTCTACGACGAGGACTTCCTGTGGCGGTACACGCCGGCGCGCGCCGCGGGCGACCGGCTGCGGCCGTGGCTCGCGCTCGCCGTGCTGGAGGAGGACACCGCGGAGCACGAGGGCGAGTTCGCGCGCACGGCGCGGCGCGATCCCTTGCCGTCGATCACCGTCCGCTCGACCGCGTCGCTGCCGCCGCACACCCAGACGTGGGCGTGGGCGCACGTGCACACGAACGAGACGTTCGCCGACGCGACGGAGTTCGAGCGGTTCCTCGAGTCGCTCGGCGTGCCCGATCACCCGAACGCGGACCGCATCGTCTGCCGACTGACGTCGCCGCGTCGGCTGCTGCCCAACACGGCGTACGGCGCGTTCGTCGTCCCCGTGTTCGAGACCGGGCGGCTCGCGGGGCTCGGCCAGGATCCGTCGGCCGTCGACGCGCAGCAGCCGGCGTGGACCGCCGCGGCCGGCGCGGTGGAGCTGCCGGTGCTCTACGAGTGGCGCTTCCGCACCGGCGAGAACGAGGACTTCGAGTCGATGGTGAAGCGCCTCGTGCCGCGCGCCGCCGATCCGCGCGTCGGCGTGCGCGGCATGGACGGCGAGCAGCCCGGGTGGGGCCTCACGGAAGGCACCGACATCGGGCAGATCCTCCCCGCCGACGCGAAGCAGACCGTGGTGGGGCTCGAGGGTGCGCTGAAGGCGCCGACCACGACGCCGAGCCCCGAGGTGGTGGACGTGACGCGTCCGTTCTTCGCGCAATTGCAGGCCGCGCTCAACTTCGCCGAGGAGCGCCGAACCGCGCCGGCCACCGAGACGCTGCCGGTCGTCACGCCGCCGATCTACGGCGAGCACCACGCGTTGCGCCACACGGTGGACACGACGCGCGGCGACTGGCTCGACGCGCTGAACCGCGACCCGCGGACGCGCGTGTCGGCCGGCTTCGGCGTGCGCGTGGTGCGCGAGCACCAGGAGAGCTACGTCGCGCGCGCGCGTGGACGCAGGTGCAGCAGGTGCTCGCCGCGAACCGGTTGATCCGGCTCGCCGCGTACGCGATGCGCGCGAGCCAGGCGGTGTACGTCAACTTCGCGGGCCGGCTCGACGAGGCGCGCACGATCGCGTTCCTCGCGCCGGTGCTGCGCAAGGTGCGCGGCTCACCGACGACGTTGCAGCATCTGCTGGGCGCGAGCACGCTGCCGCGCGCGGCGGTGAGCGGCGCGCTGCGGCGGATGCTGCGGCCGCGCGGCCCCGTGGTGCGGCGCGCCGACGTCGCTGCCCCGCACGCGACGCTCGTGCGCGGGCTCGCCGCGGGCACGCTCACCGCCGCGCCACCGAAGCGGCCGGGCACCGGCCTGCCGACGGACGCGGGCGCCGTGCAGCAGCTCCCACCACCGCCGCCCGTGCCGACGATGCCGCCGGGCCTCGCGTGGCTGCTCGCGCACGCCTGGCTCGTCATCGCGCTCCTTCTCGCCGCGCTCGTGGTGCTCGGTCTCCTCACCGGCCTGTGGATGCTCGCGCTGCTGCTCGCGGTGGCGGGCACCGCCGTCGTGCTCGCGTTAGGCGCGCTGGCGCGGCGCCGGCTCGCGGAGATCGCGACGGCCGAGGAGGCCGCGACGGCGGCGACGGCGCCGGCCGCCATCGTGCGCCCGGCCGACGTTGCCGAGGCCGTACGGCTGGCGCCTGCGCGCGACGCGTTCCGCTTCGTCGAGCGCGACCCCGTCGTGCCGCCCGACGCACGCCCGGGCACGGAGGTCGTCACCGACGTCGACGCGACTTCGACCTCGCCTAACGCGGTCCGCTTCACGCGCGTGACCACGGTGACCGCGACGCGCGCCGGCGTCGACACGGTCGAGGCGCGCGCGTTCCGCACCGCGGCGACGGCGCTGGAGCGGCGGCTCGCGATCGCCACGATCCCGGAGGTCGCGCGGCCGACGTTCGACCTCGCGGTCGCGCGCGACAAGCTGCGCGCGGCCGTCGAGCCGCTGCGCGCGTTCCCGCGGCGCGTCGCCGCCGGCGTTCGGCTGGTGTTCGACCCCGCGTGGCTGCTGCAGGCCGAGCACCTCGTGCCGGCGATGGCGTATCCGGACTTCGACGACCCGATGTACGAGAAGCTGCGCGATCTGTCGTCGGAGCTGCTGCTGCCGAACCTCGAGCTCATCCCGCCGAACAGCATCACGCTGCTCGAGACGAACCCGCCGTTCATCGAGGCGTATCTCGCGGGGCTCAACTACGAGTTCGGCAAGGAGCTGCTCTGGCGCGAGTACCCGACCGATCGGCGCGGCAGCTACTTCCGCCAGTTCTGGGACGTGCGCGGGATCCTGGCCGAGCCGGCGGGCGAGAGCGCGGCGAGCGCGTCGGAGCGCGGCAAGGACATCGCGCCGCTCGACACGTGGCTCCCCGACTCCGCGCTCGGCTCCCACCGCAACCCGCGGCGGCCGCCGGGCGAGCAGCTCGTGCTCACGGTGCGCGGCGATCTGCTGAAGAAGTACCCGAACACGCTCATCTACGCGCAGAAGGCACACCCCGCGCCGTCGCCGGCGACGCTCACAGGCGATCCGGTGCTCGACGCGGTGATCGTGCCGGTGGCGAGCGACGCCGACGTCGCGCGCGAGATCCGCTTCCCGGTGTTCAAGGCATCGGTCGATCCCGACATCCGCTTCTTCGGCTTCGACCTCACCGTGGAGCAGGCGCGCGGCGCGGACGATCCGCGGACCGATGCGGACGACTGGGGCTACTTCTTCATCATTCAGCAGCTGCCGGGCGAGCCGCGCTTCGGCATGGACGTCACGTTCACGCCCGACGACGATCCGGCGACGCCGCTCACGTGGAACGACCTCGCGTGGACGCTGTTCCCCGACGGGCACCGCTTCGTCGACACGACGGTGCTGCCGCAGGGCTTCGTACCGGCGGGGCCCGGCGAGAGCCTGTCGCAGTGGGGCAGCGACTCCGCGCGCATGGCGACCATCCTGTTCCAGTCGCCGGTGATGATCGCCGTGCACGCGCGCGAGATGCTCGCCGGCGAGCCATGACGGAACTCCGCGACGCGCTCGCCGCGGTGCGCGCGGCACGCCGTGCACGCGACGACGCGCGGTCGCTGCTCCACGCGCTGCGGCTTCGCCGCGCGAGCGACGGCGATCTCGCGGAGCAGCGTCGACTCGTCGCGGGCCGCGAGGCGGACGTGCGCGCCGCGCTCGATGGGCTGCTCGCGGACCGTCCGCCGCAACGCCTCATCGAGGCGTGGGACGACGGTCTGCCGATCCTCCTGCTGCCGCTGCGCGTGGAGACGCGGTGGAGCGTGGACGCGTCGGAGCTGTGGGTGCGCGTCTACCCCGACGACGTCGCGATCACGACGCACGAGAGGCTGCTCACCGACGCCGAGGTGACGCACGGCCGCGCGTACTGGACCGCGTACCGCGCGGCGCGCACCGACGACGGCCGGGCCGCCGCGTGGCGCGCGCTCGCGGACCGCTTCGGCGCGAACCGCGCGTCGTGGGTCGCGCTCGAGACGCGTCCCACGAACTGGGACCTCGCGGCGAGCGACGCGTCGGTCGCGCTCGAGTTCCCCGACGTGCCGCTCACGAAGCCCGACGCGTGGACCGAGGCGCCGCACTCCCGCGTGCTCCCCGACCGCTTCGTGCTCCTCGCGTGGCGCGGCGAGACGCTGCGCGTGAACGAGGTGGGGCGCCGGCTCGACGACGTGGTGGTCGTCGGCCCCGCGCCGCTGGAGACGGACGACGACGACCCGTCGATCGCGCGCGACCCGGCCGACGGCACGCTGACGTTAGGCACGTCGTACGCCTGGGTGCGCGACTTCGCGCAGGCGATCGAGCGGGGGATGGCGTTCCGCGTGCCCGTCGCCGCGGACGACGTCGCGCAGGGCTTCGACCGGCTGCTCGTCCTCGGTCTCAAGCACTCGGCCGACGAGGAGGACGCGCGCGCGCTCGTCGAGGAGCTCATCGACGGCCACCGATACGCGCGCGAGGGGTTCGAGGTGCTGCGCCAGGGCACGCCGACGAACAACACCGACGACGGCGACTCCGGCTTCACCGGCGGCGACCGCGCCGATGGCGACGCGACGGTCCCCGGCGCCGACCCGCCGCGCTTCGTGCCCACCGACGACCGCGCCGTGGCCACCGACGGCCAGCGCCTCGCCGACTTCCTCGGCATCGGGTACGCGCCGCTGCTGCACGCCGCCGGCGCTGAGCGCGCCGACCACGCCGAGGCGGTGGGGATGAACCGCGCGCTGTACGCGGGGACGCTCGGCTACTACGTCGACCAGATGCTCAACGAGGTGATCGACGAAGGTTCGTCAGGCAGTCTGCGTCGCCACTTCACGGATCTCGTCACCGGCCGCGGCCCGATCGCCGCGATCCGCGTCGGCGCCCAGCCGTACGGCGTGCTCCCCACGAGCGCGCTCCCGCGATGGCGGCCGACCGCGACAGATGGACGCGACCCGTTCGAGCCGACGCTCGTGCGCGTGCTCGCGAGCTTCGACGCCGCGTGGTCGACGCTCGTCTCCGACTCCGCGCCGGGCGCGGCCGGGCTGCTCGACGTGCTCGCGCTGCATCCGACGTCCGCGGAGTTCTACCAGCGCGTGGGCTACAGCTACGACTACCTGCAGAACCTCGAGGGGCTCGCGTGGGGCGGCGCCAGCTTCAGCGACGTGCTGCGACTGATGATCGAGGGCTCGGTCACGCGCACGCTGCTGACGCAGCTCGGCTACGCGGTGCAGCGCGCGGACGGCACCGAGAAGCCATTGCCGCTGCTGCTCCATCTCATCTGGCGCCACTACCAGACGCGGCTCGACCCGCTGCAGCTCATCGACGGACAGCCGCTGTCGGAGCGCGCGCTCGTGAAGCCGTACGACGCGGCGACGGGCGCGACGTACCTCGACTGGCTGTTCGAGCACGCCGCCGACGCGGCGGCGCTGGAGGCGCAGGACTTCGGCACGGGCGTGCCGCGGCCCGGCGCGCTGCTGTATCTCATGCTGCACTTCTCGCTCGTCATGGAGGCGGGTCGCGGCGCGCATCGCTGGCTCGGCGACCGCGGCGTGATCGGCGACGAGCTGGTTCGCTCGCGGAAGTTCCTCAACATCGGGCCCGAAGCGTCGCCGTCGGTGTGGGAGGTGCTGCGCGCGCCGGCGAACCGCATCGTGAAGACCGAGGCATCGGACCGGCCGCTGCTCGAGGTGCTGCACGCGCCGCAGCTCGCGGGCGACGCGGGGCAGGGGGTGCGGGAGCAGCGCGACGCGATCGCCGTGCTGCGCGCGCTGCCGACGGCGCGGCTCGAGCGCGCGCTCGTCGAGCACGTCGACACGCTGAGCTACCGGCTCGACGCGTGGCAGACGTCGCTCGTCGCGCGCCGGCTGCATCGCCAGCGGCGGCTCGACGCGCCGGTGAAGGAACGGCGCACGGGCGTGTACCTCGGCGCGTACGGGTACCTCGAGCACGTGCGGCCCGTGCCCGGTCGACGCACGCCGGTGCCCGAGCGCACGCTCCCCGCGCAGCTGCGGCTCGGCGTCGAGAACGTGTCGGAGGCACCGGGCAACGGCGGCTACGTGCACACGCCGTCGCTCAACCACGCGACCGCGGCGGCGCTGCTCCGGAGCGGCTACCTCACGCACGCCACCCCGTCCGAGCCCGACGCGCTCGCCGTGAACCTCACGTCGGAGCGCGTGCGGCGCGCGCGCTACCTGCTCGAGGGCGTGCGCAACGGACAGTCGCTCGAGGTGCTGTTGGGCATCCAGTTCGAGCGCGGGCTCCACGACTGGACGACGCGTACGCCCGGTGCCGTGATCCTCGACCATCTGAAGCCCGCGTTCCGCGCCGCGTTCCCCATCCTGCGCACGCGCGTACCGCAGGCCGACGACGCGTCGGGCGGCGCGGGCGCGGCGGAGGTGAAGGAGGACCACCAGGTCACGAACGGGCTCACGCTCGCCTCGATGGACGCCGCGGCGGCGGCGAGCTTCCCCGATGGCGTGCCCGGGCTCCCCGCGCTCGACGCCGCGCAGCGGGCCGCGCTCCGCACGGAGCGCGACGGCGTCGCGAACACGCTCGACGCGCTCCGCGACGTGCTCACGTCGGAGGCGGCGTACCAGCTCGCGTTAGGCAACTTCGATCGTGCGGCGGCGGTGCTGCAATCCGCGGGCAGCGGCACGGTGCCGCCGGACGTCGAGGTGCTCGCCACGCCGCGCGGGACGGGGATCGCGTTCACCCAGCGCCTCGCGGTCTCGCTCGCGGCGGGCGCCGCGCCGAACCCGTGGCCCGCGATCCCGCTCACCGAGCGCGCGCGCCTCGAGCCGTCGCTGAACGCGTGGCTCGGCGACCTGCTCGGCGCGCCCGACGGGATCCGCTGCCGCGTCGCCGCGCTCGACGCGGACGAGCAGCCGGTGCTGGAGACGACGATCACGCTCGCGGACCTCGGCGTGCAGCCGATCGACGTCGTGTATCTCGTGCGCAGCCAGGCGGAGCCGAGCGGCGCGGCGGAGCTGGAGGCGCGGGTGCGCGACCGCTTCGCACGCGACAATTCGTTAGGCGACGACGTCGTCGTGCGCATCGCGTTCGCCGACGCCGGCGGTGATCCCGCGGCGCGGTCGTTCGCCGAGGTGCTGCCGCTCGCCGACCGGCTGCGACGTCTGTTGGGCACCGCGCGCCCGCTCGACGCTCGACACTTCCAGAGCGCGTCGAAGGACGCCCCGCCGCCGCCCGACAATCCCGGACGCGTGGATCTCGCCGAGCTGCGCACGCGCGTGGGCACGCGCATCGCCGCCGTGCGCGCGCTGTTCCCGACGCTCCGCGCCGCCGCCTCCGGCACCGACGTCGAGGCGATCCGTGATGCGCTGCGCGCCGTCGCCGACACGGGGTTCTCGTACGCGCTGCCGCTCTCCGCGACGGGCGTCGCCGCGGCCGAGCTGGACCTGCTCGCGCGTCAGGCCGACGCCGTGCTCGCGCGCGCCGACGCGTTGGGTCCCGCGACCGACGACCAGCTCGCGGCGGCAGTGGCCGCGCCGGCGGCGGAGGCCGTGGCGCTGCTCGCCGACGCGGTGAAGGCGTGGATGGGCGCCGACGTGCTGCTGCTGCCGCGCTTCGCGTATCACGATCCGGTCGCGCTCGCGCAGGCCGAGGCCGCGCGCGACGAGCTGCTCGCCCACGTGCGCGACACGGTGGGTGTGCCGCTGCCGCTCGAGGAGTGGCTGCACGGCGTGGCGTGCGTGCGCCCGCTCGCGCACGACTTCGAGATGGCGCGCGCGATGGCCGACGCCGCACGCGACGAGCCGCTCGCGCTGTCCGCGATCCAGCTCCCGTTCCGCGCCGGCGACCGGTGGCTCGGCGCCGAGTACCCACCGACGATGGAGGTCGTGCACGACACCGTGTCGATCGTCAGGCATCTGCCGCCCGGCTTCGTCGTCGACGCGTCCCTGCCGCAGTGCGGGCTCCTGCTCGACGAGTGGACCGAATCGGTGCCGACGCGCGCGGAGGTGACCGGGCTCGCGTTCAACTTCGACGCTCCGGACAGCGCGCCGCCGCAGGCGCTGCTGCTCGCCGTCTCGCCCGACGAGACGGGACGATGGGCGTGGGACGACCTCGTGGAGACGGTGCTCGACACGTTCCGCCGCGCGCGGCTGCGCGCCGTGGAGCCCGACCGCCTCCAGGACCTGGGCGGGATCGGCACGCTGCTGCCGGCGGTCATGGCGGAGTTCAGCACGAGCCGCGGCAGCGTGTCGCTCGACTACTCGTTCGTGCTGTCCGACGTTCGCGCGCGGGCGCTGGCGCTCATGACCAGCGCGTCGACCACGCCGGGAGGGTGAGACGATGCCGCCCCTGACGCAGCTCGGTGCCGTGATGCGCGCGGACCCCACGCTCCTGCTCGACGTGTTCCGCGAGCCGGCGGTCACCGCGTACAACCGGCTGGAGGCGCGGCCGCGCGCGCACGACTTCACGCGCAGTCTCCGGGCCGAGGTGCGCGACGCGATGTGGCTGCTCACGCGGCAGTGGCAGCTCGGCGAGCTGGAGGCGCAGGACGCCGGCTCGCCCATCGACGCGCGGCTCGTCACGCGCCAGCTCACGCCCGACCGCGTGTCGTTAGGCGCCGGCCCCGCGCAGCCGTACGACGACGCCACGCCGCTCGAGGCGACCGTGGAGCGGGAGCGCGTGCCGTTCACGCACGCGCTGCGTGTGCAGGCGGCGCAGTACTTCCTGCGGCTGCACTCGCCGGCGCTGCGCGCGAAGTACCGGCCGCGCTACCGGGCGGCGTTCGCGTTCGCGCAGGACGCCGAGGCCGACTTCCGCGGCCAGGTGGACGGATTGAACCTCTATCTCGCGACTCGGCGGCTCGCGTTCGACGGCGGTCGCGCGCTCGACGCCATCCGCGCGGGCACGTTCGCCGCCGACGTGCCGGTCGACGGCACGGACGCGGGCGACATCCAGGGCTACGTCGACGCGTTCGTCGCGTGGCTCGACCGGCAGTACACGCAGCCGCCGCCCGACGCGCCTCCCGTGTGGGACGTCGCGCGGCTGTGCTACTCGCTGTCGATCGCCGCGCCGGCGCCCGAGGGCGTGCTCAGGCTCGATGCGCCGCGCTACGCCGACGGGCGGCTGGACTGGGACGCGTTCCAGACCGCGGACGGTGGGCTGCCCGTGCCGCCGTCCGATGGTACGCCCGCGCCGCGCGCGCCGACCGAGGAGGTGCTGTCGTTCCTGCCGACGACGGTGACGTTCAAGGGGATGCCTAACGCGCGCTTCTGGGAGATGGAGGAGCGCCTCGTGAACCTCGGCGCGCTCGACGCGCAGACGACCGACCAGCTCATGCTGGTCTTCGCGGAGCTCGGGCTCGTGTACGGGAACGACTGGTACGTCGTCCCCTACCGGCTCCCGGTGAACACGGTGTGCGAGGTGCTCGGCCTCGTGGTGACCGACGTCTTCGGGCAGCGCACGCTCGTCCGCGCGGCGAACGAGCGTCCCGACCAGGGGTGGCAGCGGTGGAGCCTCTTCGACCTGAGCGCGGCGACGACGGGACCCCGGCGGCTCTTCCTCCCCGCGACGCTCGGCGCCACGCTCGAGAGTGACCCGCTGGAGCGCGTGCAGTTCCTGCGCGACGAGATGGCGAACATGGTGTGGGCGGTGGAGGACGTGATCCCCGACGCGACGGGGCGCGGCATCGACGGCCACCAGGCGGCCGACCGCACCGGCGTCGAGCCCACGCCGGTGCACGACTCGCCGGCCGCGATCCGCTATCTGTTAGGCACCACGGTGCCCGAGAACTGGATCCCGTTCCTCCCCGCGCGCCGCGACGTCGGCGGCCAGGACATCGCGTTCCAGCGCGCAGCGATGCCGCAGATGGGCACCCCGCCGCGCGACGTCGTGCGCGCGAAGGGCGTGCTGTTGACCGAGCCCGCGCTGCCGTGGTTCGTGAACGAGGAGGAGATCCCGTTCTCGGGGACGATCGTGACGCGAAGCTACCAGCGCGCGCGCTGGTACGACGGCCGCACGTTCGTGTGGATCGGGCGGCGGCGCGAGACGGGGCGCGGGGTCGGGAGCAGCGACCTGCGGTTCGACCAGATCGAGCCGGTCACGCGGTGATTCGCGGCGTGTTGCCGTCGCGAGCCGCGCGCGGCACTTTGGCTATCCCCAGGCAGTCCAACCTCCGCTCGGAGGCCTCCATGCTGATCGTCGCGCAGCACGCCGTCACCGACCCCGCCGTCTTCTGGCCCACCGCGGCCCAGGCACCGCTCCCCGACGACGTGCGGCTCCTCCAGGTGCTGCCGAGCATCGACGGGCGACACGGCGTCTGTCTGTGGCAGGCGGAGTCGGTGGAGCGGGTGCGCGAGATCGTGGACGCGGCGGTGGGGCACGTGAGCCGCAACGAGTTCTTCCCCGTGGAGGAGCAGACGGCGGTCGGGCTCGCGATGCACGGCGTGGGCGCGGAGCACGGGTGAGGCGTGGTGCGCCCGGCAGGGCTCCACGTACGTGTGTTCGTGGGACTGAAGAAGGACTTCAAAGGACTGAAGAAGGACACTTGAAAGGTTCCTTCTTCAGTCCTCCTTCAGTCCTTCTTCAGTCCCATACAAACTCGTACGTGGAGCCCGGCCGCTACACCACAGCCGCGAGCGCCATCGTCAGCCCGAGCGCCACGACGGAGATCACCGTCTCGCACACCGTCCACGTCGCGAGCGTCTGCGGCACCGTGAGGCCGAAGTACTCCTTCACGAGCCAGAACCCGCCGTCGTTCACGTGCGAGAGGATGAGCGACCCGGCGCCCGTCGCGAGCACCATCAGCTCCGGCGACACGCGCTGCGCGGCGATCGGCGCGACAATGCCGCACGCCGTCGTCATCGCCACCGTCGCGGAGCCCGTTGCGACGCGGATCAGCGCCGCGACCAGCCAGCCGAGCAGCAGCGGCGGCACGCTCGCGCGCGTCGCGAGATCGACGACCGCCGCCGACACGCCGCCGTCCATGAGGATCCGCCCGAACCCCGCGCCGGCGCCGATGACGAGCGTCACGCCGGCGATCGGCCCGAGGCACTCGTTCGTGAAGCGGAGGATCGCCTCGCGGGAGAACGCGCGGCCGAGCGTGACGAAGCTCACGAGCAGCGCGATGAGCAGTGCGGCGACCGGTGTGCCCGCGAGCCGCAGCAGATCGTTAGGCACCGAGCCGGCCGGCGCGAGCGCGTCGGCCCAGTTGCCGACGAGCATGAGCGCGACCGGCAGCAGGATCGTCGCCACCGTCACGCCGAAGCCGGGGAGCGCGCGCTGCGCCGCCGGCGCCTCCTCGGTGAGCTCCGCCTGCAGCATCGGGTTGCCGGCGGGCACGACGCGCGGCGCCATGAGCCGCGCGAACAGCGGACCCGCGAGCGCCATCGTCGGCAGCCCGACGACGAGCGCGTAGAGCATCGTGCGGCCGATGTCCGCGTGATACGCCTGCACGGCGATGAGCGCCGCCGGGTGCGGCGGCACGAGGCCGTGCACCACGCTGAGCCCCGCCACCATCGGCAGCCCCACCAGCACCATCGACGCGCCGGTGCGGCGCGCGACGTTGAACGCGATCGGCACGAGCAGCACGAAGCCGACGTCGAAGAACACCGGGATGCCGACGAGGAACGCGATGCACCCCATCGCCCAGTGGACGTTGCGCTCCCCGAACGCGTCGATGACCGTGTGCGCGATCCGCTCCGCGCCCCCCGACTCCGCCATCATCTTCCCGAGCATCGTGCCGAGCGCGATGACGATGGCGATGTGACCGAGCGCGCCGCCGGCGCCGGTCTCGAACGCCTTCACGATGTTCCCCATCGGCATGCCGACCGCGACGCCGAGGGCGAGCGAGACGACGACGAGCGCGACGAACGGATTCAGCTTGAGCCGCGCGATGAGCAGCACGAGCGCCACGATCGACGCGGCGGCGTACGCGAGCAGCAGGTTGCCCTGGACCACGCTGGGGTCTCGGTGGAAGTTGAAGGGGTGGAACGATGCGACACGCTCATACGCGGCGCCACCGTGATCGACGGCACCGGCGCCCCCGCGACCCCCGCCGACGTGTCGCTCGTCGCCGGCCGCATCGCCGCGGTGCGCCCGCCCGGGGCCCTCGACGCGTGGCGCGCCGAGACGGTGCACGACGCGGCCGGTCTCGTGCTCGCCCCGGGCTTCGTCGACGTGCACACGCACGACGACACGACGGTGATCCGCGCGCCGGAGATGTGGCCGAAGCTCTCGCAGGGCGTCACCACGGTGGTCGTCGGCAACTGCGGCATCAGCGCGGCCCCCGTGCGCCTGCGCGGCGACCCGCCCGACCCGATGAACCTCCTCGGCCGTGCCGGGGACTTCCGCTACCCGACGTTCGCGTCGTACCGCGACGCCGTGACGCGCGCGCGGCCCGCGGTGAACGTCGCCGCGCTCGTCGGGCACACGGCGCTGCGCGCGAACCACCTCGACCGGCTCGATCGCCCCGCGACGTCCGCCGAGATCTCGGCCATGCGCGACGAGCTGCGCGACGCGCTCGCCCGCGGCGCGTTAGGCCTCAGCACGGGGCTCGCCTACGCGAACGCGCGCGCCGCGCCGACCGAGGAGGTCGTCGCGCTCGCCGAGCCGCTCGCCGCGGCGGGCGCGCTCTACGCCACGCACCTGCGCAGCGAGTTCGCCGAGATCCTCGACGCGCTCGACGAGGCCGTGCGCATCGGACGGCACGCGCGCGTGCCGGTCGCCGTGTCGCACCTGAAGTGCGCGGGCCCCGACAACTGGGGGCGCAGCGAGGAGGTGCTCGCGACGCTCGACGCCGCGCGCGCGTCGCATCCCGTGGGGTGGGACTGCTACCCGTACGCCGCGGGCTCGTCGACGCTGGACGTCGGCCAGGTGGACCCGCGCGTCGAGATCACGATCACCTGGTCCGAGCCGCACCCGGAGGCGAGCGGTCGGTCGCTCGCCCACGTCGCCGCGGGGTGGGGTACGACGCTCGTCGACGCGGCGCACAGGCTGCAGCCCGCGGGCGCGATCTACCACTCCATCGCGGAGCACGACATGCGGCGCATCCTGCGCCACCCCGCGACGGTCGTCGGGTCGGACGGGCTGCCTAACGATCCGCGCCCGCACCCGCGCCTGTGGGGCACGTTCCCGCGGGTGCTCGGCCGCTACTGCCGCGACGAGCGGCTGTTCTCGCTCGAGGATGCCGTGCACCGCATGACCGCGCTGCCGGCGCGCCGCTTCGGCCTCGCCGAGCGCGGCGTGGTGCGCGAGGGCCACTGGGCCGACCTCGTGCTGTTCGACCCCGCGACGGTGCGCGACGTCGCGACGTTCGACGATCCGCAGCGCGCCGCCGAGGGGATCGCGGCCGTGTGGGTGAACGGCGTGCTCTCGAGCCGCGACCAGCAGCCGACCGGCGCGCGCGGTGGCCGCTTCGTCGAGCGCGGCCCGATCGACGGCGCCGGCTACTGATGCGCATGTCGATCGGCGAGTACGTCGCGGCGTTCGACGCCTCGCCGCTCGCCACGTTCCCGGGACTCGCGCCGTGGGACCTGACGGCACGCTCGGCAGACGTCGTCCGCCGGCTGCTCGCCGCGCTCGGCGACGGTTACGCGATCGCCGACGAGGTGGCGGTGCACGCGACGGCGCGCGTCGAGCGCGGCGCGACGCTCAAGGGACCGGCGATCGTCGGGCCGCACTGCACGATCGCCGCGGGCGCGTACGTGCGCGGCGGGTGCTGGCTCGATGCGCGGTGCACGCTGGGACCCGGCGTGGAGCTGAAGTCGGCGTTCCTGTTCGCGTCCACGCGACTCGCGCACTTCAACTTCGTCGGCGACAGCGTCGTCGGGTCGGACGTGAACCTCGAGGCGGGCGCGATCGTCGCGAACTTCCGCAACGAGCGTCCCGACGCGCCGATCGCGATCCACGCGGACGGGCGGCGCTTCGATACCGGCGCGCGCAAGTTCGGCGCGGTGATCGGTGACGGCGCGCGCATCGGGGCGAACGCGGTGATCGCGCCCGGCGCGCTGCTGCGGCCGCGGCTCGTGGTGCCGCGGCTCGGCCTCGTCGATCAGGGCGGCGGTTGACACCGCCGACGCGATCGGCGCGTAGGGCGTGCACTTCCCTCGACCTGAGCCGTCATGTCCCGTTTCCGCCACACCGTGCGCGAGCTCGCGCGCAACGTCCTCCCCGTCGTCGCCGTCACGCTCGGCACGCGCGTCGCGCTCGCCGAGCCCTATCACATCCCGAGCGGCTCCATGGAGCCGACGCTGCTCGTCGGCGACTGGCTGTTCGTGAACAAGCTCCGCTACGGCCCGCACGTCCCGCTCACCCACGTGAGCCTTCCGGGCTACGCCGAGCCGCGGCGCGGCGACATCGCGGTGTTCGTCTCGCCGCCGCAGGACCCGTCGATCCGCATGGCGCCCGACGAGATCACGCCGGTGCTCGTGAAGCGCATCGTCGGCGTGGGCGGCGACACGCTCGCGATGCGCGCCGGCCGGCTCTACGTGAACGGAGTCGCCGAGTCACGCGGCGCCACGCCGGCGAGCGACTTCACACGCGAGCCGTTGCCCATCTTCGCCTGGCAGCACCAGCTCGAGACGTCGTCGGCGTCGACGCGCCCCACGCTGCACGACTGGGGGCCGCTCGTCGTCCCGCGCGACATGTACTTCATGATGGGCGACAACCGCGACGACTCGGTCGACAGTCGCTTCTACGGCCCCGTCCCGCGCGCGAACCTCCGCGGCACGCCGACGGTCGTCTACTACTCCTACGACACCGAAGCGGGCCTCGACTGGTTCCGCGCCGTGACCGAGATCCGCTGGCGGCGGCTCGGGACGTGGATCCGATAAGCCTTTCAGTTCTGGAACCGCAGAGGACGCAGAGGGCCGCAGAGGAGAAGCAGTTGCTATTGGTTTCCTCTGCGGCCCTCTGCGTCCTCTGCGGTCGAATGCCTTCCGAAGTGCCTAACGATTCACCGGCGGCCGCGGATCGATCGCCCCGTCGGTCACGAGCAGGTAGTAATCCCCGTAGCCGCCCTTCGCGACCGTCGCCGCGAACGCGTCGATCGGCTGCAGGAGCTGCGTCGACCGGAAGCCGGGCACGTTGAACGGGTGCTGCCCGCGGAAGCCGCCGAAGTAGCTGCGGATGATGACGCTCTTCGCGTCGCGCGGCAGACCCGCGACGTTGCGCTCGAACGCCGGGAAGCTGCCGTCGCGCATGATGTAGTCCTCGGCGTTCGACGTGTACAGCGCCGAGACGTGCTCGCCCTGCGCGCGCACCCACGCGCCGACCGCGGCGACCGCCTTGGGACCGGCGAGGTTGCCCGTCACGGGGATCACCCGGTCGCGCGCCTCGAGGTCCTTCACGAACTGGTAGTCCGCCTCGCGCGCGAGATAGCCCGCCTCCGAGCCGTCGACGTCGCGCGCGAGCAGCAGGTCGTGCAGCGATGGGAAGAAGCCGCGCCCCGGACGGCCGCGGCTCTCGTAGCGGATCTGCATGCCGTCGGCGATGAACGCGCCGTGGAAGCGGCGGATCGTCGCGAGGTCCGACGAGTCGAGCGGCACGCCGGTGCGGCGCACGCCGTCCATCACCAGCTCCCGCGCCGATGCCTCGCTCGCCGGCGTCGACGTCGCCGTGTCGAAGTGCGCCACGAGATCGGCGAGCGGACGGTCGGCCCACCGCTCGACGTCGGTCGGCACGGGGCGCCCGGTGAGCAGCGCGAGATACTCGGCGCGGTTGCGCGCGCGCGCGAAGAGCGCCTTGAACAGCAGGTGCTCGAGCATGTTGTCGCGCCGGATGTCGAGCATGAACGCCACGCTCGGTCGGATCGCCGCGACGTACGAGAAGTTCTGGTCCGGCCCGACGCCGATGTACGCGCCGCCCTGCACGCCGAGCCGCTTCAGCGCGCCGACGACGTGCAGGTACGACGTCTCGTTCGTGACGAGGTTGTCGGAGTCGAAGTAGCCGCCCGGCTCCGACAGCTCGGTGACGAGCCGCGCGAAGTCCGGCGACGCCGGCGCGGCGGCTGCCGTCGGCGGCGCGGCCGGCACCGGCGCCGGCGCGGAGCGGCACGCCGCGAGCGCGAGCAGCGCGAGGAGCAGTGAGGAGCGAGAGCGCATCGGCGAGTGCCGCACGAGGGAAGGTCGAGGGCCGAGCCGCAAGCTCGTGCGCGGAGCTCGCGTTGTCAAAGCCGCGCCGCGCGCAGCGCCTCGCGCGCACGCACGAGATGGTGGTCGTCGTGCTCGGCCACGAACTGCAGCCAGTCGACGAGCCGCATGGGGCGCTGCAGCCGCGGATGCATCGCCGTCGCGGCCACGTCCGCTTCCGTCAGCGCGTCCAGCCGCGCCACCAGCTCGGCGCGGTGCGCGACGAGCCGCGCGAGGATCACGGCGATCGGCATGTCGGCGTGGTTCGCGTCGTGGGTGCGGCGGTTCGTCATGTCGGCCGCGGTCAGCGTGCGCGCGCCGTCGAGGAACTCCGTTAGGCGCCGGTCGTCGAGGTCGTGCAGGTCGTCGAGGTGGCCGATGTGGTCCTTCGCCGACCACGCGCCGTCGACGCGCGCGCCGAGCGCGTGCTCGGGCACGCCGTCGACGAGCGCCGCGGCCCGTGCCGGCGTGCCCCGCACACGCTCGACCACGGCAGGGAAGGCGCCCACCGGGAGGTCGAACGTCCACGTGCGGGCGGTCCAGTCGATGAGTCGGATCATGCGCGAGGTGCCTAACGGTTTGACGTCACGCCCTCAGTCGGGCACGAGCATCTCGAACTCGGCCGCGCGCCGGTAGCCGATGCGCTCGTACACGCGATTGGACACGGGGTTCGCGAGATCCGTGTGCAGGAACACGAACGCGCGGCCCTCGTCGAGCAGCCGCTGCGTGAGCGACGCGACGAGCGCGCTCGCGTAGCCGCGGCCGCGCCGGTCGGGCGGCGTGTACACGAAGTTCACGCGGATCGCGTTCGGCGTCGGCCCCGCGGCGGCGGCGGCGGCGACGGGCGTGCCGTCCACGTCCCACAGGTGCATCGCGCCGGCCGCGACCCGCGCGTCGATCCCCGGCGCGACGACGTCCGCCGCCGGCCTCTCGCCGAGCGCCTCCGCGTGGAACGCCTGCGACCACGCGATGAGCGTGTCGCGGTCGGCGGCGGTCGCGACGCGGCGCCGCCCGGGCACGTCGGTCGGCGGCACGACGGCGTGCGCGGTGTACACGCCCTGTCGCATCGACGTGCGCCACGCGCGTCCCGAGGCGACCGCGAACGCGCGCACCGACTCCGGCGGCCCGACGAGTGCGCGGACCTCCGCGGCACTGTTCCCCGCGAGCGCATCGGCGGCGATGAGCGCGATCGCGTCGGGCGCGGCACGCGAGAGCACGAGCTTGTCGTCCGTGCGCAGCGCGACGGCGACGACGTCGCGTCCGTCGCGCACGAGCGCCGCGTACGCCCACGTCGGCGGCGGATCGGCGCGACCGGCGCCCAGCAGGCCGAGGAGCAGGCCGTGCCCGGCCTCGTTCGCGACGAGCGTCAGCGAGACGTCGTCGACGAAGGTGGCGGGATCGGTCGCGCGCTCGAGGTGCACGGGTGGATTGGCTCTTTCAAAGCAAAGAACTGGGGATGAAAGGATTCCAAGGATCTCGAGATCCTTTCATCCCCAGTTCTTTGCCGTTGACGTTCCTTCTAGGGCAGCACGCTCCGGCACACGCCGTCGAACGTGGCGCGCAGCACATCGTCGTCCACGTCGATCTCGCCCGCGTCGCGCATCTGCACCAGGGCGAGGATCGGCCCCGCGAACAGCGCCCAGAACACCTGCTGCGACAGCTCCCGCAGCTGGCCGTGCGCGATCGCGTCGCGGAAGAGGGGCAGGCGCGCGGCCTGGTCGCGGGCCTCGGCGGCGCGGGTCTCGTCGGTCAGGATCCCCGAGGCGCGGCACTGGTGGATGAGGTTCGACGCGTCCGGGCGGTCCAAGTGCCAGCGGGCGAGCGCGTGCCAGATGCGCCACGTCGATTCCGCGGGGCCCGCGGTCGGGTCGTCGATCGCATCGAGCTCGGCGAGGTAGGCCCGGTCCCGGTCCTGGATGAGGTCCAGGTAGAGGGCGTTGACCATCGCCTCCTTGCTCGGGAAGTAGAGGTAGAGCGTCCCCGCGGCGACGCCGGCCTCGCGGGCAATGGCGGCCATCGGGGTGTTGTGGAGCCCGGAGCGCGCGATGAGCCGGAGCGCGGCAGCGAGGATCGCGCTGCGCTTGTCGGCCTTGTCGGCCTTGTCGGCGGCGGGTCTGCTTGACAGCGCGACGGAGGACGGGTACACTGGGCGCGGACTGAATGATCGTTCATTCATGGGGCTCGCCCATCCTAGCTGCCCCCCACCCGTCGCGCAACCACGAGGCTCCCCATGCTGCTCGCCCTCTCCCTCATCGCCGCGCTCCACGCCGACCCCACCGACTCCCTCCCCGGCAAGTGGCAGATCAAGGGCGACGTCGCGGGCAACCCGCTCGACGAGGTGTGCACCATCAAGCAGACCGGCACCATCCTCACCGGCAGCTGCACGAACCCGAACGGCGGCCCCTACGACCTCACCGGCGAGTCGAGGGACGGCAAGGTCACGTTCCAGCACGGCGGCGACTACCAGGGCACCGCGCTCACCATCATCTACACCGGCACGCTCGCCTCGAAGGAGCTGAAGGGGACCGTCGACGTGAAGCCGTTCGACGCCACCGGCACGTTCACCGCCGCGCCGGCTCCCGCAACGGCCGCCGCTCCCGCGAAGCCGTGACGCTGGCCCGGCACGTCGCCGCGGCGGCGCTCTCACTCGGCGCCGCCGCGGCCGCGCACGCGCAGTCGTCATCGCCGCCGTGGACGAACGCCGCGCTCCCGCCCGCGCGCCGGGCCGAGCTGCTCCTCGCCGCCATGACGCGCGACGAGAAGTTCGCCCAGCTCGTCGGCGCGCCCGGCGTCGTGGCCGAGCTGCCGCAGTGCTACGGCGCGCGCCACGTCCCCGGGATCCCGCGCCTGAAGATCCCGACGTTCCGCATCACGAACGGCCCCGTCGGCGTCGGGCAGAGCGACTGCGTGCCGGCGACCGGGTCGAACGCTCCGACCGGCGCGCTCATGACGCGCGACGCGCCGAAGGCGACCGCGCTCCCGTCCGGGATGGCCGTCGCCGCGTCGTTCGACCGCGCCGTCGCGACCCGCTTCGGCGACGTGATCGGCCAGGAGACGCGCGACCTCGCGCTGCACGTGCTCGAGGGACCGGGGCTCAACCTCGCCCGCGTGCCGCAGGGCGGCCGCAACTTCGAGTACTTCGGCGAGGACCCGTTCCTCACCGGCACGATGGCCGTGGCCGAGATCCGCGCGATCCAGGCGCACGGCGTCATCGCGATGGCGAAGCACTTCGTCGCGAACGAGCAGGAGACCGCGCGCACCTCGGTGAACGAGATCATCGACGACCGCGTGCTGCACGAGCTCTATCTGCTGCCGTTCGAGATGGCGGTGCGCGACGGCGACGTCGCGAGCGTGATGTGCTCGTACAACGCGGTGAACGGCCCGCACGCGTGCGAGGACCGGCACCACCTCACCGACGTGCTGCGTGGTCAGTGGAAGTTCGCCGGCTACGTGCAGTCGGACTTCTTCGCCACCCACGGCGCGGCCTCCGCGCTGAAGGCGGGCATGGACCACGAGATGCCCGGCGTCGTGATCCCGAACGCGCCGGCCAACGCGCCGATCCGCACCTGGTTCACGCCGGCGAACCTCGCCGCCGCGATCGACAGGGGCGAGCTGACGATGGCCGACGTCGACACCGCGCTCGCCCGCCGCTATCGGCAGATGTTCCGGCTCGGCGTCTTCGACCGACCCGTCGCGCTCGCGCCGATCGACACCGCGCGCCACGCGCGGCTCGCCCGCGAGATCGGTGAGCAGTCCGCCGTGCTGCTGAAGAACGCGGGCAGCCTGCTGCCGCTGAACTCGCGGGCCATCCGCTCGGTGGCGCTCATCGGCCAGGCGGACTACGCGACGAAGGCGGTGGCCGGCTGCTGCGGCGGCAGCTCCGACGTCATCCCGTTCGCCACGGTCATGCCGCTCGACGGCGTGCGCCGCGCCCTCGCCACGTTAGGCAGCTCCGCCACCGCGACGCTCACCGTCGTCGCGAACGACGCCGCGAACCTCGCCGACGCGGTCGCTGCCGCGCGCTCGGCCGACGTCGCGATCGTCCTCGCCGGCACCATCTCGGAAGAGGGCCGCGACCTGCCGGGCGTGGCGCTGCCTAACGGTCAGGACGCGATCGTCGCCGCCGTCGCCGCCGCGAACCCGCGCACGGTCGTCGTGCTGAAGGACAACGCGTCCGCGCTGCTGCCGTGGATCGACGCGGTGCCGGCGGTGCTCGAGGCGTGGTTCCCCGGGCAGGCGGACGGCGACGTCGTCGCGCGACTGCTGTTCGGCCTCGCCACGCCGTCGGGGCGGCTGCCGGTCACGTTCGCGCGCCGCGCGGCGGACCTTCCGGTCACGACGCCGCGCCAGTGGCCCGGCGTCGACTCGGCGGGCACGCCGGCGAAGGTCGGCGCCGCGGGCTTCGGCATGGCGGCGGGTGGGCCGTACACGGTGGAGTACTCCGAGGGCCTCGCGATCGGCTACCGCTGGTTCGACGCGCGCGGCATCGCGCCGCTCTTCCCGTTCGGCCACGGCCTGTCGTACACGACGTTCGCGATGTCCGACCTCGCCGTGCGCCCGCGCGCGAGCGACGGCACGCGCCCGATCACCGTGGAGCTGACGGTGCGCAACACCGGGACGCGTCGCGGCGCCGAGGTGCCGCAGGTGTACGTGAGCCTCCCGGCGTCGGCCGGCGAGCCGCCGAAGCGCCTCGTCGGCTTCGAGAAGGTGTGGCTCGACCCGGGCGAGCGGCGGCGCGTGCGCATCACGATCGACCCCGCCGCGGCGAGCCATCCGTTAGGCGTGTGGGACGCCGCGACCCAGACGTGGCGGATCCCGAGCGGCGCCTTCCGCGTGCAGGTCGCCCGCTCGGCCGCGGAGGTCGTGCTCGCCGACACGGTGACGGTGACGACGGCGCGTCGCTGACGGCACGAGGGCTGGCGGTTGCGTGTTCCGACTGGCATCATCTGCCCGCGGCACGCAGCCATGACGATTCTCCTCACCGCCTCCGACCTCACGAAGACGTACGCCGGCGTGCGCGCGCTGCGCGGGGCGTCGTTCGAGCTGCGCGCCGGCGAGGTGCACGCGCTCGTCGGCGAGAACGGGGCGGGGAAGTCGACGCTCATCAAGATCCTCACCGGCGCCGTGCGCCACGATGGCGGCGCGATCGTCGTCGAGGGGCGGCCGGTGGCGCACCACTCGCCGCGCGCCGCGAAGGCGCTCGGCATCGCCGCGATCTACCAGCAGCCCGCGCTGTTCCCGGAGCTGAGCGTGGCCGAGAACCTCGCGATCGGCGTGGAGCGGCGCGGCGCCTGGGGACGTGTCGACTGGAGGGCGCGCCGCGCACGCGCGGTGGAGCTGCTCGCCCGCGTTGGTGCGCGCATCGACCCCGACGCCGACGCGGGCGATCTCAGCATGCCCGAGCAGCAGCTCGTGGAGATCGCGCGCGCGCTCGGCGCCGACGCGAAGGTGCTCGTGTTCGACGAGCCGACGGCGTCGTTGTCGGAGGACGACGCGCGCAACCTGTTCCGCGTCATCGGCGAGCTGAAGGCGCGCGGCGTCGGCATGATCTACATCTCGCACCGCCTCGACGAGCTGCCGGCGATCGCCGACCGCGTGACGGTGCTGCGCGATGGCCAGACGATCGGCACGCGCGACATGCGCGACGTCACGCGCGAGCAGCTCATCGCCATGATGGTCGGCCGCGAGCTCTCGGCGGTGTTCCCGAAGCGCGCGGTGCCGATCGGCGACACGGTGCTCGAGCTGCGCGGCGTCGGGTGCGCGGCGTGCGGCGTGCGCGACGTCACGCTCGCGGTGCGCGCGGGCGAGATCGTGGGGCTCGCGGGGCTCGTCGGCGCGGGGCGCACGGAGCTCGCGCGCATCGTGTTCGGCCTCACGCCCGCCGACGTCGGAGAGATCCGGGTGCGCGGCCGCACGGCGCGCATCGCCGCGCCGGCCGAGGCGATCGCGTTAGGCATCGCGTACTGCCCGGAGGACCGGCGTCGGCACGGCGTGGTGCTGGAGATGCCGGTGAGCGCGAACGTGACGCTCGCCGCGCTCGACGACCTCACGCGCGGCCGCCCGCTCGGCGCGCTCGACTTCGAGCGCGAGCGCTCGGTCGCCGCCGACTACGTGCGCCGCCTCGGCGTGAAGACCCCGTCGATCTTCACGAGCGTCGGCGCGTTGTCGGGCGGCAACCAGCAGAAGGTGGCGCTCTCGCGCTGGCTGCTCACGAGCCCCGCGGTGCTCATCCTGGACGAGCCGACGCAGGGGATCGACGTCGGCGCGAAGTCGGAGATCCACTCGCTCATGGTGTCGCTGGCCGAGCAGGGCGTCGCGATCCTCATGATCTCGTCGGAGCTGCCCGAGATCCTCGGCATGAGCGACCGCGTCGCCGTGATGCGCGAGGGCACGGTCGTCGAGATTCTCGACCGCGCCGACGCGACGCAGGAGCGCGTGCTCGCCGCGGCGCTCGGCGATCACGCGGCGGCCGCCGCATGATCGGCGCGTACAAGCGGGAGCTGCCGCCGGCCGTCGCGCTCGCGCTGCTGCTGCTCGTCGTCGCGGTCGCGGCGCCGTCGTTCTTCGACGGGGGCAACCTGCGCGACCTCGCGCTCGCGAACGCCGGCGCGCTGCTCGTCGCCGTCGGCATGACGCTCGTCATCCTCGTCGGCGAGATCGACATCTCCGTCGCGTCGCAGTTCGCGGTGTGCAGCGTGGCGGCCGGCGTGCTCGCGAAGGCCGGCGTGCCGGTGCCGCTGCTCGCACCGGCGGTGATCGTCGTCGGCGCGGCGATGGGCGCCGTGAACGGGGCGCTCGTCGGGCTGCTCGGGCTGCCGTCGATCATCGTCACGCTCGCCATGTTCGTGGCGTGGCGCGACGCGCTGCGGTGGGCGACGGAGGGCGCGTGGGTGCAGGACCTGCCGGCCGACTTCCAGTGGCTCGGCCTGAGCCCCGCCGCCGCGCAATGGCTCATCGTGCTCGTCGCGTTGGGCGTGCTCGCGGTGTTCGCGTGGGGACTCCGCAACCTCGGCGTCGGTCGCTCGCTCTACGCCGTCGGCTCCGACGCGGAGGCGGCGCGGCTCGCCGGCATCGAGCCGCCGGCGACGGTGCTCGGCGTGTTCGTCGTCATGGGCGCGCTCGTCGGCCTCGCGGCGACGCTGAACGCGGTGCGCTTCACGTCCGTGCCGAGCAATGCCGGCGTGGGGCTCGAGATGAAGGCGATCGCCGCCGTCGTCGTCGGCGGCACGGCGATCACCGGCGGGCGCGGACGCCTCGGCGGCACGCTGCTCGGCGTCGTGCTGCTTGGCACCATCGGCACGGCGCTCACGTTCCTCGGCATCAATCCGTTCTGGGAGAAGGCGATCCAGGGCGGCATCATCCTCGCCGCGCTCGTCTCGGACGTCGCGATCGGACGCCTGGAGCATCATGTCCGCCACTTCGGCCGCGCGCGTCCCGCTGTCGGCTGAGCCGCCGCTCGAGACGGAGGCGCCGCTCCGCGAGCGGCTCTTCCCGAACGGCGAGTGGGTGCTCCTCGCCGTGCTCGCGCTGGAGTGCGTCGTGTTCGGCGTCACGGGGCACAACTTCACGAGCACGGCGAACGCGTTCGAGATCACGCGGCTCGCGGTGGAGATCGGGCTGCTCGCGCTCGCGCTCACGCCGATCATCGTCACCGGCGGCATCGACCTCTCGGTCGGCTCCATGATGGGCCTCTCCGCCGTGGCGCTCGGCGCGCTGTGGCGCGACGCGGGCGTGCCGCTGCCGCTGGCCGCCGCGCTCACGCTGCTGTTAGGCACCCTCGGCGGCGCGCTGAACGCGGCGATGATCACGCGGCTCGGCTTCCCGCCGCTCATCGTGACGCTCGGCACGTTCTCGCTGTTCCGCGGCGCGGCGGAAGGGCTCACCCGCGGGATCGCGAACTACTCGGGGTTCCCGTCGTCGTTCCTGTTTCTCGGCCAGGGCTACCTCGGCGGCGTGGTGCCGGCGCAGCTCGCGATCCTCGTCGTCGCGGCGCTCGCGTGCTGGTGGTGGCTGCAGCGCACCGCGTACGGGCGCACGCTCTACGCGATCGGCTACTCGGCGGACGGCGCGCGCTACGCGGGCGTACCCGTGCGCCGCCGCCTCGCGCTCGCGTACGTGCTCTCCGGCGCGGCATCGAGCCTCGCCGCGGTGGTGTACGTCGCGCACCTCGGGCAGGCGAAGTCGGACGCCGGCACCGGCTACGAGCTGACGGCGATCACCGCCGTCGTGCTGGGCGGCGCGTCGATCTTCGGCGGCCGCGGCACGGTGCTCGGCACGCTGCTCGGGCTGTTCGCCATCGTGGTGCTGCAGAACGGGCTGCGGCTGAGCGGGCAGCCCGCGGAGCTCGCGGGCATCCTCACCGGCGTGCTGCTCGTCGGCACGATCCTGCTCGACCGCCTGGCGCGACGCCCGAAGCGCGCGACCGCCGCTGCTGCTACCGCGACACTCTCTCCCACCGCCGACACCGACGTGCGGAACTCACAGGTCGCCGCGCTGAGCGCGGTCATCCTCGCCGGAGCGCTGATCGTCGCCGGCAGCAACTGGTACCTCGTGCGCTCGCTGCGCACCGAGCTGCACGGCCGCGCGGTGCCGGACGCCTCGGCCGCCGCGCCGGTAGCGACGCCCACCGAGCACGCCGTCGTCGCGCTCATGCCGAAGGCGAAGGGCGACCCGTACTTCATCAGCGCGCGCGCCGGCGCCGAGGCGGAGGCGAAGCGGCTCGGCGTCGACCTGCTGTGGGATGGGCCGACGGATCTCGATCCCGCGAAGCAGAACGAGGTCGTGGAGGCGTGGATCACGCGCGGCGTGAACGCGATCGCCGTCAGCGTGGAGAACAAGGAGGCCATCTCCACGGTGCTGCGGAAGGCGCGCCAGCGCGGCATCAAGGTGGTGACGTGGGACGCCGACGCCGAGCCGGACGCGCGCGACTTCTTCGTGAACCAGGCGACGCCGGAAGGGATCGGCAACACGCTCACCGACGAGACGGCGCGCATCATGGGCGGCCGCGGCGAGTTCGCGATCATCACCGCGAGCCTCAGCGCCGCGAACCAGAACGAGTGGATCAAGTACATCCGTGCGCGCCTCGCCGCGAAGTACCCCGACCTGAAGCTCGTCGCCATCCAGCCGAGCGACGGGGACCGCGACCGCGCGTTCGCCGAGACGCAGAACGTGCTGAAGGTGCATCCGAACGTGAAGGTGGTGATGGCGATCGCCGCGCCCGCGGTGCCCGGCGCCGCGGAAGCGGTGAAGCAGTCGGGGCGCACCGATGTGAAGGTCACGGGTCTCTCGCTGCCGAACATGTGCCGGCCGTACATCAAGTCGGGCGTGATCGAGAGTATCGTGCTGTGGAACACGGGCGACCTCGGCGCGCTCGCGGTGGCCACGGCGCAGGCGGTGGCCGCCGGGCGGCTCAAGCGCGGCGACACGTCGTTCGACGCCGGACCGTTAGGCACCTTCGCCGTCGCCGGCGACCAGGTGCTGCTGGGGCAGCCGTTCGTGTTCAACAAGAGCAACATCGACCGGTTCAATTTTTGAGATACGCGTGACCGTCGCCCTGTTCGTCCCCTGCTACATCGACCAGCTCTACCCGCACGTGGCGATCGCCGCGCTGCGGGTGCTCGAGCGGCTCGGCGTCGACGTCGCCGTGCCGGACGGCGCCGCGTGCTGCGGCCAGCCGCCGGCGAACGCGGGGTTCGAGCACAGCGGGGAGCGCGCGCTGCGCACGTTCGTCGACACGTTCGCGCCGTACGAGCGCGTCGTCGTGCTGTCGGGGAGCTGCGCGGTGCACGTGCGCGCGCACGCGGCCAGTGTCGGTGGCGGCGCGGTGGCCGAGCGCACGACGGAGTTCTGCGCGTTCCTGCACGACGAGGTCGGGCTCGACGCGATCGCGTCGCTGGGGGCCGAGCTCCCGCGACGCGTCGGGGTGCACATCGGCTGTCACGGGCTGCGCGGGCTGGGGCTCGCGAAGCCGACGGAGCTGCAGGGCGCGCCCTTCGACAAGGTGCGCGCGCTCCTCGCCCCCGTGCGCGGGCTCACGTTCGCCGACCTCGCGCGCCGCGACGAGTGCTGCGGCTTCGGCGGCACGTTCTCGGTCACCGAGCCCGCCGTCTCGGCGAAGATGGGCCGCGACCGGCTGCGCGACTACGACGCGCACGGCGCCGAGGCGATCGTCTCGACCGACGTGTCGTGCCTCATGCACCTCGGCGGCCTCGCGCGCCGCGCGGGGGTCGCGCTGCCGATGATGCACGTCGCGGAGGTGCTGGCCACTGGACTGGATGAGACACGCCGAGCATGACCAGGCGCGCATTCGAGCTTCCCGTGCTGCACGAGCCGCATCGCGGCGACGGCGCGGTGGACCACGCGAAGGCCGCGGCGGCGTTCCTCGCCGACGAGCCGCGCGCCGACTGGCACGACGGCGCGCTGTGGTGGGTGCGCGAGAAGCGCGACCGCGCGGCCCAGGCGCTGCCGGAGTGGGAGACGCTCCGCACGCTCGCGTCGGCGATCAAGGAGCACACGCTGTCGCGGCTCGACGAGTACCTCGAGCGGTTCGAGGCGAACGCGACGCGCAACGGCATCACCGTGCACTGGGCGCGCGACGCGGACGAGCACAATCGCATCGTGCACGGCATCCTCGCCGCCGCGGGCGCGACGCGGCTCGTGAAGAGCAAGTCGATGCTCACCGAGGAGTGCGGCCTCAACCCGTACCTCGAAGCGCGCGGCGTCGAGGTGATCGACACCGACCTCGGCGAGCGCATCGTGCAGCTGCGCGGCGAGGCGCCGAGTCACATCGTGCTGCCGGCGATCCACCTGAAGAAGGAGGACGTCGGCGACACGTTCCACGAGTTTCTCGGCACGCCGAAAGGGCTCGCGGATCCGTCGGCTCTCGCGCAGGCCGCGCGCGAGCACCTGCGCGCGAAGTTCCTCGCCGCCGATGCGGCGCTCACCGGCGCGAACTTCGTCGTCGCCGAGACGGGCGGCTTCGTGGTGTGCACGAACGAGGGGAACGCGGACCTCGGCGCCGCGCTGGCGCCCGTGCACGTCGCGTCGATCGGCATCGAGAAGCTCGTGCCGCGCGCCGCCGACCTCGCGGTGTTCCTGCGCCTGCTCACGCGCAGCGCGACCGGCCAGCCGGTGACCGTGTACACGTCGCACGTGCACGGGCCGCGCGAAGGGCAGGCGCTGCACGTCGTGCTCGTCGACAACGGCCGCTCGACGCAGCTGGGGCGCGAGGGGTTCTGGCGCTCGCTGAAGTGCATCCGCTGCGGCGCGTGCATGAACACGTGCCCGATCTATCGGCGCTCCGGCGGGCACAGCTACGACTCCACGGTGCCCGGTCCGATCGGCTCGGTGCTGACGCCGGGGCTCGACCTCGAGCGGTACGCGACGCTGCCGTTCGCGTCCACGCTGTGCGGCTCGTGCACCGCCGTGTGCCCGGTGAAGATCGACCTCGACGCGCAGCTCTACCGGTGGCGGCAGCTCGTCGTCGCCGCGGGGCACGCGCCGACGGGGAAGGCCGTCGCGATGCACGGCGCGGGGCGTCTGCTCGCGCGCCCGCGCTGGCTGCGCGCCGCGGGCGCGATCGCGCGCGTGGGGCTGCGGCTCATGCCGCGGCGCGTCGCGCGGCTCGCCGCGGGCGCGTGGGGACATGCGCGCGACCTGCCGCCGCCGCCCGCGCACAGCTTTCATGCCTGGTACCGCGCGCACCGGCGCGACGGTGGCCGGCCTAACGCCTGACGTTCGACCACACTCACCCCCAGCGCCATGCCATCCGTGCGACGCCTCTCGCTCCTCGCTGCGTGTGCCCTCGCCACCTCGGCCGCGACGCTCCGCGCGCAACCGCCCGGCGGCGGCGGTCAGCCGCAGAAGTTCGAGAACCTGAAGGTGTTCCCGAAGGACATCCCGCGCGACTCGCTGCTCGGCATCATGCGCAGCTTCACGGGCGCGCTCGGCGTGAACTGCACGTTCTGCCACGTCGCCGAACCGGCGCCGCCGGGCGCACCCGGGCCGCGCGAGCAGCTCCGCCCCGCGAAGGACGACAAGCCGACGAAGGAGACGGCGCGCTTCATGATCCGCATGGCGGACAGCCTGAATCGCGTCGTGCTCGCGGCGCTCCCGAACCGTCACTCGCCGACGGTCGTGGTGTCGTGCGCGACGTGCCACCACGGCTCGCCGCTGCCGCAGACGACGGTGGCCATGCTCTCGGAGGCGGTGGAGAAGACCGGCGTCGACTCGGCGATCGCGCAGTACCGGAAGCTGCGCGGCGAGATGGTGTCCGGACGCTACGATTTCCGCGAAGGACCGGTGAACGATCTCGCGCAGGCGCTCGCCGCGCGCGGCCGCGGCGCCGACGCGATCAAGCTGCTCGAGATGAACCAGGAGTTCTTCCCGAACTCTCCGGACGTCGACGTGGCGATGGCCGAGGTCTACCTGCGCGGCGGGGACCGCGACAAGGCGATCGCGCGCTTCCGCGCGGCGCTCACGAAGCGGCCGAACGACCCGCGCGTGCTGCGCCGGCTGCAGGACCTCGGCGTGTCGCCGAGCGGCGACCGTTAGGCGCTCGCGCGTCGCTCCTCACACCGGAGATCTCATGTCCCACGCCCGCAGTCGCCGGCTCTTCCTGCGCGACCTCGCCGCCGCGACACTCGGCGGCGGCCTGCTCGCCGCATGCGCCCGCGCGAGCGCGAACGCGAGCGCGAACGCGATCCGTCCGACGGCGGATCGCGTCGGCGTGCAGCTGTTCACGGTGCGCGACCGGATGCAGACCGACTTCGAGGGGACGCTCGCGCAGGTGGCGCAGGCGGGCTACCGCGAGGTCGAGTTCTTCTCGTACAACGGGCGCACGCCGGAGCAGGTGAAGGCCGCGCTCGACCGCGCCGGGCTCACGGCGCCGAGCACGCACGCGGCGCTGCGGCCGGGGCCCGACCTCGAGAAGCAGCTCGCCGGCTACCAGCTCATGGGGCACCGCTACGCCGCCGCGGGCGGTCCGCCGCCGGCGGGGATGCGTCCCGGAGGGCAGCGGCCGCCGATGCCGCCGCCGTCGGTCGACGGCGTCAGACGCACGATCGAGCAGTACAACGAGGTCGCCGCCGCGGCGAAGCCGTACGGCATCAAGGTGCTCGTGCACAACCACACCATGGAGTTCCAGCCGCTACCCGACGGCCGCACGCCGTACGACGTGCTGCTCGCGGAGCTCGACCCCGAGCGCGTGGTGCTGGAGCTGGACATCGGGTGGGCCACGGTGGCCGGGCAGCGCGCGCTCGACCTGTTCGCGAAGCATCCGGGCCGCTTCCCGCTGTGGCACGTGAAGGACATGGCGGGGCTCGCGGCGCTCGCCGGCATGACGAGCCAGGCCGAGCGGCAGCGCGCGGCGAAGATCGTCCCCGTCGGGCAGGGGGAGATCGACTACCGGCCCATCTTCGCGCAGGCGGCGACGGCGGGGCTGCAGCACTTCTTCGTCGAGCAGGACACGGCGCCCGACAGCGGCGACTCGATCGCCGCGCTGCGGGCCAGCATCGAGGGGGTGCGGCGCGCGCTGGCCTAGCACGCGCGCCGCGCCCACGACTGGCGGGGCTTCCGGCGGCATTCTAGCTTCGCCGCCTTCCTTCCCGCGGAGCCTGCCCGATGCGCGTTCGCCGTGTCGCCGTGGTGGCCGCCTCGATCGCCGCGCTGGCGCTCGGGCCGCACCTGGCCGTCGCGCAACCGCCCGCGTCCGCGGACGGCGCGCTGTACGGCGTGGTGTACGACTCGCTGACGCGCCGGCCGCTCGCGCGGGCCTACGTGCAGGTCGTGCGCGCCGGCGATCTGGACGGGGGCCGCACCGTGGCCGCCGACTCGGCCGGGCGGTTCCGGGTCGACTCGCTCGCGCCGGGCCGCTACCTCGTCGCGTTCTTTCACCCGCTGCTCGACCTGCTCCGCGTCCAGGCCACGCCGCGGGTCGTCGAGCTCGGGGTCGACATCGTCCGCGTCGACCTGGGCGTGCCGGACCTCGCCCGCGTGCGCCCGGTCGTCTGCGGCAGCGCGCAGGCGCCGAGCGACTCGAGCGGGCTGCTCGCGGGCCGCGTGCGCGACTCGGCCGACGGAGCGCCGGTCGAGAACGCGAAGGTCGTCCTCACGTGGTCGGAGGTCGCGCTCGACGCGGGCGGGGTGCGCACCGAGCATCGCCGCGTCCCCGTGACCACCGGCCGGGGCGGCAGCTACGTGCTGTGCGGCGTGCCGGCCGGCGAGGAGATGGTCGTGTCGGCCGCGGCGCCGGGACGGGCGAGCGGCGAGGTCGCGCTGGAGGTGCCGCCGCGGGGGTTCATGATGCTCGACCTCGCCCTTGGCGACACGACGGCCGGCGACACCACCGCCGCCGGCGCGATGCACGGCACCGCACGCCTGACCGGCGTCGTGCGCGACTCGGCCGGCCGAGCCGTGCGCGGGGCGCGGGTCTCCATCCGCGGCGCGACCGCCTCGACGACCGCCGACGCGGACGGGGTCTTCTCGTTGGGCGGGCTGCCCGCAGGCACGCGCACGCTCGAGGTGCGGGCGATCGGGTTCGCGCTGCGCCGCCTGCCCGTCGACCTCGGCTCCGACCGCGCCGCCGCCGTGAACGTGCGGATGGACCGCGTGCCGACGCTCGCCGCGGTGACGGTGCTCGGCACGCCGACCTCCGGGCTCGCGGGGTTCCTCGACCGGCGGGCCCGCAACGTCGCCGACCGGTTCATCACCGCAGAGGATCTCGTCCGCCTGCACGCGTCCCTGGTCAGCGACGCGCTGCGTGGCATGCGGGCGGTGTGGGTCGTTCCGGACAGGCACCTCGGCACGAGGCTATTGGGCACCAGCCCGTTCACGAGGCTGCATGGCGGCAATGCGAGATGCGCGGCGTGGATCGTCCTGAACGGGCAGGCCGTTCCGCGCGGCGACGACATCGACATGTGGGTGGGGACGAAAGACGTGGTCGGCATCGAGGTCTACGCCGACGGCGGGTCCGTCCCGATCAAGTACCGCCCCCCGGACAACTTCGACGGCTGCAGCGTCGTGCTGGTCTGGACGCGGCAATAGCGGCGGCGCCGGGGTGCGCCTGCCGTATCGTTCCGATACAGGCCTGGCACGCTTCGATACGCCCCCGCGGCCGCCTCCGCGCCGCCGCGCGCCGCACAACTCGTTGCGCGACAACGCATTCACGGAGCGCGTCTCGCTGCGCTCCGTCTTGCTTCTCCGGGGGGCGTTGCGACCCCACCCCATCCGGAGAACACCCGTGTCATCCATCGCCAGGACCCTGCCGTTCGCCGTCCTCGCCGCGGCACTCGTCGCCGCGTGCTCCGACGTTTCCTCGCCGACCCAAGCGACGTCGGTGCCCGCGCACCCGCTGGCGAGCAAGGGAAGCGGCGGCGGTGGCGGCGGCGGTGGTGGCGGCGGTGGCGGCAGCACGCAGCTCGTCGTGACGACGCCGCCGACCGTGGACGCCTCGGGAACGTGGGTCGGCACCAGCGACGGGCCGGACGTGACGCACACCTACACGTTCACGCTGCAGCAGGCGAGCGGCGGCCTGGTGAGCGGCACCGGCACGACCACGACGCCGTTCATGACGGCCGCGTATTCGCTCGTCGGCACCGTGAACGGCGACACGCTGATGCTGTACGTCGGCACGGTCTGCAGCTCGTGCACGCTGACGCCGAGCTACCGCGGCATCGTTTCGTCCGACGCCTCGCGGGTGGACGGCTCCTTCCTGAACGGCGGCGTCTCTCCGGTGACGCTGTTCAAGCGCTAGTCGACCTAGGCGCCCCCGCGTCGGATCGCGCGATGCGCGGCGACGAGGATGGCGCCGGCGGCGGCGATCCAGACGGCGCCGACGGCCAGCGAGAGCAGGTGTGACGTGAGATGTGACATGGGGGCGGGGACTGCCGGGACGCGAGCGACGACTAGGCGACCTGGGCAAGCTGAGTGCCACGTGTGACGCAGATCACGTTTTGCTCGGCCCTCGGCGCCTAGGCGCGGCGGCGTCGGGTGTGCAGTATGGGGGGAAGGCCCCGTGTGCGACGGCAGCGCATCCCTTCCCCCACGCCGGAGGCGCCATGAGCAGCCCAATTCCGCGAGACCCGCACGAGCACCTGGTCTGGGTCACGCGCACCTGTGCGCTGAACCCGGCGCACATCCTCGAGGTGTTCCACGGCAAGGGCGGGCACATCGAGGTGTACCTGTTCGGCCGCACGCGGCAGCTCGCCGAGCACGAGCTGACCGACGCCGGGCGGGCGCTGCTGGTGCCTAACGGTTTCGGCGCGGAGTCGGACGAGCACCACCGGCCGGATCTGACCCACGCGCCGCTGCACTGAGCATCCCCTCGATGCGCGGCAGCGTCGTGGCGCCGAACGACACGTTGTGCTCGCCGTCGAGCACCACGCGGTCGCCGGCGAAGCGGAACGTGAGCGTCGAGTAGAACGGCGTCTCCGGCGCCACGACCTTCACCGCGAACACGCTGTCCGACGCCCACGCGCCGCTCAGCGCGACGGCGGGGTGCGCGGGCACGGCGAGCAGCCGCTCGATGCCGTTCGCGAACCCCGCCGCGCTCCGCACCCATCGGCCGATGCCTAACGGCGTGCGCGTCTCGCCGGCCGCCGTGCGCACGACGAGCGCCGGCTCGCGGCCGCCGCGCGGCGCGAGGTCGAGCATCACCGCGCGCAGGCCGCGGTCGTTCTCCGCGAGCGCGTACCACCGGCCGGCGACGCGGCGCGCGAGCGGCGACGTCGGCCGACCGGCGGCGACGCGCACCGAGAGCGTGGCCAGCTGCGCGGCGAGCGCGCGCTGGGCGCCGGGGTCGTCCGGCAGCGGCTCGGCGCGCATGGCGGGAAGCAGCCGGTCCCACACGAGGTTCATCACGGCCTGCATGTCGCGCACGCCGCTCGTGATGGCGACGACGGCGTCGTACTCGGGGAGCACCAGCATGTACTGGCCGAACGCGCCGTCGCCGCGGAAGCCGTGGCGCGAGCGCCAGAACTGGTAGCCGTAGCCCTGGTCCCAGTCGCTCGTCGGGCTCGAGCCGTTCGACGTCTGGCGCGCCGTCGCCTCGGCCACCCACGCCGCGGGGAGGACGCGCGTCCCGTTCCACAGGCCGCCCTGCAGGTAGAGCAGACCGAGCTTCGCGATGTCCTCCGTGCGCACGTCGAGGCCGTACGCGCCGGCGTCGATCCCCTCGGGGCTCGTCACCCACCGCGGACGCGCGATGCCTAACGGCTCGAACAGCCGCGGGCCGAGGTAGTCGAGCACCGTCTGCCCGGTCGTGCGCTGCACGATCGCCGACAGCATGTACGTCGCCGGCGAGTTGTAGAGGAAGTGCGTGCCGGGCTTGTACGGCACCGGGTGCGCGAGGAACCGGTGCACCCACGTCTGCCCGCGCAGCGTCGTGTCCTCGGTGATCCCGAACGGCGCCTCCGACGTCTGGCCGGTGTTCATGCGCAGCAGGTCGCGCACGCGCATCTGCCGCAGGTTGGCCGACGGCTGCGGCGGCGCATCCTCGGCGAAGAACTTCAGCACGAGATCGTCGACCGAGAGCTTTCCTTCCGCCGCGGCGAGCCCCACCGCGGTGGACGTGAAGCTCTTGCTGAGCGAGTAGAGCACGTGCGGCGTCGCCGAGTCGTACGGCGCCCACCATCCCTCCGCCACCACGCGGCCGTGGCGCACGATCATGACGCTGTTCATCGCGTCGATGCTCGTGTCCGCGGCCCGCACGAAGTCGAGGATGCCCGCCGAGGCGATGCCCTCGCGCTCGGGCGTGCTGCGCGGCAGCGGCTGTTGCGCGACGACGACGCGTGCGACGAGCAGGACGAGCGCGGCGAGGACGGGACGCGCGGGCATGGGGCGGGACGGCGCGGGTGACGTTAGGCGCGGGGGGGGGCGCGGCGGCCCCGCACGGCCGCGCCGCACGGTAGCCCCGCGCCCGCTCCCCGCGAGTCCCGCCGCCGCTACCGGCGGCCGGCCGCCACGTGCGACCCGAAGATCTCCGGCGCCGACGACTGCCGCTGCGAGAACGTCCACCGCTGCGACAGCAGCATCCCCGCCGGCTGCGCGATCGTGAACGTCGCGCGGGGGTCGCGCGCCGCCTGGACCGAGCGCTGCGCGCCGGCGAGCACCGCGAGCCGCACGAACCCCGACGTGTTGGTCAGCGCCGCTTGCGGGATGCGCAGCGTCGCGCGCGCGCCCGGCTCGATGCGACCGAGCGCCCACTCGCGTTGATCGCCGATGAGATAGACGTCCACGTAGACCTGCGCCTCGTTGTCGAAGCGGATGGCGATCGCCTCCCCGGGCGAGACGGCGACGCCCTCCCGCGCGACCGGGGACAGGTGCGAGGCGCAAGCGCCGAGCGCGAGCGTGGTCAGCGCGGCGGCGACGAGTGAAACGGCGGCACGGGTGCGTGGCGTAGTCATCGTGTGCTCCAGGGACGGGGAAACCGGGCGCCCTCGGCGCCTCATCCCATAGCGCGCGAAACGCAGCGAAACCCACTCACCGCCGTGTGTGTCCAAGACCAGGCCAGGGTTCGTCCTCTCCTTCTCAATGCGATGATGCCGACGCCGACGCCGCCCCGCGGCACGCCCGACGTCCGGGTGGCCCCCGCTGTCACCGAGCTGCTGCGCGCGTGGGGCACCGGCGACGCGGACGCGTCGGAGGCGCTCGCGCAGGTCGTGTACGCGGAGCTGCGTCGGCAGGCGCGGCTCGTGCTGCGTCGCGAGGGCGAGGGACAGACGCTCCAGCCGACGGCGCTCGTGCACGAGGCGTGGATGCGCCTCGACGGCCAGCACGAGGCGCGCTGGGAGAGCCGCACCCAGTTCTTCGCCGTCGCCGCGCGCATGATGCGACGCGTGCTGGTGGACCACGCGCGCACGCGGCACGCGCTGAAGCGCGGCGGCGGGCCGGGCGCCGCGGCGCGCGTGACGTTAGGCGCCGTGGACCGCGAGGGCGCCGAGCCCGCGGCGCTCGATGCGGTGGATCTGCTCGCGCTCGACGACGCGCTCGCGCGCCTCGCCACCCTCGACCCGCACAAGGCGCGGCTCGTGGAGCTGCGCTACTTCGCGGGGCTCAGCATCGCCGAGGCGGCGACCGCGTTAGGCATCTCCCCGGCGACCGTCGGCCGCGAGTGGGCCGTGGCGCGCATGTGGCTCCGTCGGGAGCTCGACGGATGACGGCGCCGGCGATGACGCCGGAGCGCTGGCGCGCGGTGGATGCGGTCCTCCAGGGCGCGCTCGCGTGCGAGCCCGAGCGGCGCGACACTTTCGTGCGCGAGGCGTGCGGCGACGACGACGCGCTGCGGCGCGAGGTCGCGGCGCTCCTCGCCGCGCACCACGAGTCGACCGACGCGTTCCTGGGGCGCCCCGCGGTGGAGGCGCTCGTCGGGCCCACGCCGCCGACGCGCGCGCCGGAGCGGGCGCGCATCGCCGCCGCGCTCGCCGGCCGCTACGAGATCGAGCGCGAGATCGCGCGCGGCGGCATGGCCACCGTGTATCTCGCGCGCGATGTGCGCCACCGCCGCCCCGTCGCGATCAAGGTGCTGCGCGACGAGGTCGCGTCGGCCGTCGGCGCCGAGCGCTTCCTCGAGGAGATCCGCGTCACGGCCTCGCTGCAGCATCCGCACGTGCTGCCGCTGTTCGACTCGGGGAGCGCGGACGATCTGCTGTGGTACGCGATGCCGTTCGTCGAGGGAGAGACGCTGCGGACGCGGCTCGCGCGCGAGGGGCGCCTGACCATCGGCGAGGCGGTGCGCATCGCGCGCGAGGTGGCGGACGCGCTCGCCCACGCCCATGCACGCGGCGTCGTGCACCGCGACGTGAAGCCCGAGAACGTGCTGTTGCAGGACGGCCACGCGCTCGTCGCCGACTTCGGCATCGCGCTCGCGCTGGAGCACGCGGGCGGCGAGCGGCTCACGCTGACGGGGCTCACGCTCGGCACGCCGCAGTACATGGCGCCGGAGCAGGCCGCGGCCGAGCGCGCGCTGGACGCGCGCGTGGACGTCTACGCGTTAGGCGCGGTGCTGCACGAGATGCTCGTCGGCGAGCCGCCGTTCGCGTCGGGGGCGTCGCGCCAGGTGGTGCTGCAGCGGATGCTGCACGAGCCGCCGGCGCCGCTCGTCACGCGGCGTCCCGAGGTGCCGCCGTCGCTCGACGCGGCGGTGCGCCGCGCGCTCGAGAAGCGGCCCGACGCGCGCTTCGCGACGGCCGCGGAGCTCGGTGCCGCGCTCGTCGCGCCGCCCGCCGTACCACCGTCCGCGGCGACGTCGTCCGGGCGCCTCGTGGCGGCGCGCGTGATGGTGTACGCGACGCTCGTCGCGCTCGGCATCGGGCTCGCGAGTGGGCTCCTGTTCGGGCGCTCGTCGCTGCTCGACCGCTGGGCGAGCGACGCGCCGGCGATGGCGCGGCCGGCGAGCACGCCCGCGAGCACGCCCCCGCTCGCCCCTGACGTCGACGTGCGCGCGACGACGTCGTCCGGCCTGTCGCTCGTCGTCGTCGACCGCGCGGGCCGGCCGGTGCGCGCGATCCCCGCCGAGCGGCCGTGGACGCCGCGCTTCTCGCCGGACGGCCGCCGCGTCGCGTACGGCGCGTTCGGCTCGGGGCGGACCACGAGCGACGTGTGGGTGACCGACCTCGCCCGCGGCACGACGCAGCGCATCACCGACGACGACGCGGACAGCAACGACCCGCAGTGGAGCCCGGACGGCGCCGTCGTCGCGTACTCGGTGAGCGCGCCGGGGGGCAAGGACGTCGCCGCGCGGCGGCTCGACGGCACGCCGGCGCGTCCGCTCGCGACACGCGACGGCACGCAGTTCCCGAGCGACTGGCTGCGCGACGGCAGCGCGCTGCTCGTCACCGACGACGCGTTCGGCCGGCACAACATCCTCGTGCAGCCGGTGGACGGCTCCGCCCCGCACCCGTACGCCGCGACGGCGGCCGACGAGACGGGCGCGCGCGTGTCGCCCGATGGACGGTGGATCGCGTACACGTCGGACGAGTCGGGGCAACAAGAGGTGTACCTCGACTCGTACCCGCGGTCCGGCCGGCGTGTGCGCGTGTCGCAGGGCGGGGGCATCGACCCAGTGTGGCGCGGCGACGGGCGGGAGCTGTACTACTGGCGCGGCGACGCGCTCGTGGCGGTGCGCGTCGGTCCGCCGATGCTCGGCGGGCCGGCGACCGTCGGGGACGAGCGCGTGCTTTTCCACGCGCCGTATCAGGCCGCGCTCAACACGATGTACGACGTGTCGCCGGACGGCGGGCAATTCGTGATCGTGCGGCGCTGAGCCCGCCTAAGGCCGCGCTCCTAGTCGAGGCGGAGATCCCGGACGAACTCCTGCTCGGGCCGGAGCTCCGCGCGGGGCACGCCGACGGACCGCGACACGACGCGCAGGTACCGATCCCAGAGCGGCCCGGCGTACGGGTCGCCGCGGGCCGGGGGGCCCACCTGCGTCGTGTTGGCGCGCACGTAGTCGAACAGCAGGCCGACGGTCCGGAACCGTTTCGCCTCGGCGTTCGGTATCTGGAGGCCAAACTCGCGCTCGACGTCCATCACCAGCTCGACGATGTCGAGTCCCATGGGAGCGGGTCGATGCTCCTGACGTTTCGTTAGGCGGCCCGAGTGCCGGCTACTCGCCCGCGCGCGTCGGCCGCGGCAGCGCCGTCGGCGGCACGAGGTTGTTCAGCCGCATGTAGTTCGCGATCTGGCTGTAGTGGTCCGCCATGTCGAGCGCGTGGCCGAGCACCATGCCCGCGCGCGTGACCGACCGCGTCTGGCCGCCGAACGTCATCGACACCTGGTCGGCGAGCTTCGCGTCGTCGAGCTGCGCGAACGCGGTCTCGCAGAACGCGAACGACGCCTTGAGCTTCGCGACCAGCGAGTCCTTCGGCCACCGTGCCTTCAGCGAGTCGGGCGTCGATGTGTCCTTGTCCGGCAGCTGCGCCTTCTGGTCGCCGAACGCGTTGCAGAACAGGTAGTTGTCGCTCGCCAGGTGCTGCGCGATGTAGCCCACGGTGAGCTGCGCCGGCGTCGGGCGGTAGCCGAACTTCGCCTCGGGGATCGAGTCGAACGCCTGCGCGAGGTTGCGCTGGAGCGCCATCGTCCGGCCGCGGAACGCCGTCGTGATCGGGTTCGCCGGTGGGGTGGCCGGGGGCTGGGCGGCGAGGCCGAGCGGAAGGGCCAGCGCCAGGCACGCGGTACGCGCTATCCTCATGGGGCCTCCTGGGTAGTGCCGTCGAGTGGGCCGGCGGGTTCGGGTGATACTGCCCGGCGGCCCCGTGTCGCGCAACGGCGTGGTGACGGCGCGCGGCCTGCACCGGGCGGCGTCCACCTCGTCCGCAAGGAGATGCTCACGTGATCGGCGCACTCGTCGTCGGCTTTCTGCTGTCCGTCTCGCCACACCCCGCTGCCGCGCAGGACACCGTGGCGCCCGTCGCCGTGGCGGCGTCCCCGCGCGTCGACCCCCGGCTCCTGCTCCCGCCGACGTCGCGCCCGGCGACCCTCGGGCCCGCGGTCGTCGCGATCGATCCCGCGTCGCGGGCGCGGGGACGGCGGGCGGTCGCGTTCATGGCCGGCGGCGTGGCGGGGGTCGTGGCCGGCGCGCTGATCAAGGGCAACGTCGGTGGGGTGCTCGCGATGGGCGGCGCCGTGGCGACGTTCTACGGGCTGGAGCAGTACATGGTGCGCAACGACCCGCCGGTCTCGACCCGGCACTGACGGCGCATCGGCCGCCTAACGCCGCGGCGGCGTCGTCCGAAACCGGCCGCGCGCGACGCCGCGTAGGGAGGGGAACCGCACGCGCACCCGCATCCCCGAGGACCGCATGGCCGATCGCCGCTACTCGGACGAGGACGTCCGCCGCATTCTCGCGCTCGCGGCCGAGGCGGAGGCCGCCGCCGCGAACGAGCCGGAGCGCACGTGGACGCTCGCCGACCTCGAGCAGATCGGCGCCGAGGCCGGCCTCGCGCCGCAGGCGGTCGCCGCGGCGGCGCTCGCGCTCGAGCGCCGGGCCGTGGACGTCGAGCCGGAACGGAGCCGCTACTTCGGGCTCCCCGTCGCGGTCTCGCGTTCGGTCCCGCTGCAGCGGCACCTCTCGGACGAGGACTGGGAGCGGCTCGTCGCGCAGCTCCGCGAGACGTTCTCGGTGACGGGACGCACGCGCGTGAGCGGCGCGCGGCGCGAGTGGCGCGTCGGCAACCTGCGCGTGACGCACGAGCCGGCGGGCGCGGGCGCGCTGCTCGAGCTGCGCACGCGCAAGGGCGACGCGCGCGCGTTCCTGCAGTTCGGCGCGCTGCTGCTGGTCGTCGCGGTGATCGCGCGACTGCTCGCGACCGTGGGCGGCGCGGCGGGAGCCGAGCGCCTAACGATCGCGTGGGCCGCCGGGATGATCGGGGTGCTGCTCATGATCGTCGGCGTGCTGCGGCTGCCGGCGTGGGCGCGTCGCCGCGCGCGGCAGTTCGAGGCGCTGGCGGCCTACGCGCGCCGCATCGCCGCAACCTGATCGTCGGTGAGCGGGCGCACCTTCAGCACGGTCTCCTTGCGGATCTCCACCGTGCCCGGCTTCGCGCCGCGTGGCTTCGACACGTGGCGCCCCTCGGTCATCGAGACCGGCACCACGCCGCCCGTGCGCGCCTTGCTGTGATACGCCGCGAGCGCCGCCGCGCGCTCGAGCGTCCCGCGATCGGGCTCGCGGTCGGCGGGTACGCGCAGCACGACGTGTCCGCCGGGCATGCCGCGCACGTGGAACCAGCGGTCGCGCGGCTTCGCGAGCTTGATGCTGACGTAGTCGTTCGCGGCGTCGGTGCGGCCGGCGAACAGCTGCCAGTCATCGGGGAGCTCGTACTCGAGGATCCCGCTCGGGACCGCGGGACCGAAGCGTTCGGATGAGGGCACGCGCAGAATCTACGAGGCCGCCACGCCGTGCGGGCCCGGCGTCTCCCCGGTTACACTGCGTGAGCGCGGATCCGCGCGCCTCCCCGCCGTTCCCGCCCATGTCGCTCCGTCACGCCGAACGATCCCCCGAGCCGCGCCGACTCTCGCGCGCCGCGATCACGCTGCTCATCGCGGCCTGCGCCGAAGGCGGCAGCTCGGTCGGCGGCGCGAGCGCCGGCGCGCAGCCGCCGCGCGTCGCCGTCGTGGACTCCGTGCGCGTTCCGCTCGTCGACTCGGCCGAGGCGGCGCGACGCGCGACGGTGCAGGACACCATGCCGCTCCCGCCGCGCGACGGCACGCCGCGCGACACGGCGGGCCGCGACACCGCGCGCGGCGACACGACGCCGCGGCCCGCTCGCCTCGGCCCGAAGTCGGGCGACCGGCATCCGGCGTTCAAAGGCGTGGACCTCGCGCTCGACTCGCTGTGGCCGGTGAAGAACGCGCCGGCGCCGCTGCCGGGATCGATCCTCCCCGCGAAGCGCATCGTCGCGTTCTACGGCAACCCGAAGTCGAAGCGCATGGGCATCCTCGGCGAGTTCCCGGCCGACGAGATGCTCCGCAAGCTCGACGCGGAAGTGGCGGCGTGGAACGCGGTCGATCCCGCGCATCCGGTGCAGCCCGCGCTGCACGTCATCGTGCTCGTCGCCGACGCGCAGCCGGGGCCGAGCGGCAAGTACCGCACGCGGCACGACAGCGCGATGATCGAGAAGGTGTACGGGTGGGCGCGGAGCCGGAACGCGCTGCTGTTCGTGGATCTGCAGGTGGGTCAGAGCACGCTGCAGGCGGAGCTGCCGTGGATCGAGAAGTTCCTCGTGCGCCCCGACGTGCACCTCGGCATCGATCCGGAGTTCTCGATGAAGAACGGCGGGATCCCGGGACGCCGCATCGGCACGTACGACGCGGCCGACATCAACTACGCGTCGCGCTTCCTGTCGAACCTCGTCGAGAAGCACGGGCTGCCGCCGAAGATCCTCGTCGTGCACCGCTTCACGCCGGCGGGCGTGACGCACGCCGACAAGATCGCGCTCGACCCGAACGTGCAGATCGTGATGGACATGGACGGCTTCGGCCCGCCGTGGATGAAGCGCGACACGTACTGGCGCGACATCAAGCGCGAGCCGGTGCAGTTCGCGGGATGGAAGCAGTTCACGAAGCGCAAGAACGACAAGCCGCCCACGTCGCGCGCGGAGATCCTGCGGCTGTGGCCCGTGCCGCTGTACATCCAGATCCAGTGAGCAGTCCGTGCCGCGGAGCACGGCTCCACGTACGTGTTGGTGCAGGACTGAAGAAGGACTGAAGGAGGACTGAAGAAGGACCAACACTCTCGTTGGTGTTCTCCTTCTTCAGTCCTCCTTCAGTCCTTCTTCAGTCCAACGAACACACGTACGTCGAGTCGTGCACGCCGCGAGGCAGCGCTCAGTGCTTCGGCCAGTTCACGAAGACCTGGCTGCCGCCGAGCTCCGGCGCGATCACGAACACGGCGACCTGGCCGCGCTCCACGCGGAACGGCGCGGACTCCACCGTCGCCTTGTCGCCGACCGGCGTCGCGGCGAGCATCATGCGCGCGCCGGTGACGTCGGCCGCACGCAGCGCGAAGCGACCGTCGGCGCCCGCGCTCACCTTGCCGAGCGGCGCGCGCGTGCCCTTGCCCACGCGGTAGACCGTGACCGGGCGGGCGACGTTGTTCACGACGCGCACGACGACCGAATCCGGTCGCGACGTCTCGGCCGTGAAGATCGCGCGGCTCGCGCGCGCCCCGCTCGACGTGCCGTGGGCGCAGGCCGCGGCGGCCACGCACAGGGTGAGGAGCGCCAGGCGGTTGACGGACGTGCGGATGATGTTGGACATCGGCAGCGGATGCTGGTGAGGACGCGAGGCGTCGGGCCTCACGATCCAGACGCGCGACGGGCGGCGGTGGCAACGCCGCCCGACAGCGCCTGCCGCACCGCGCGGGCGAGCTGCTCCGCCGTGAACGGCTTCTCGAGGAACGCCGCGCCGGCGTCGCCGAGTCCGCGACGGAAGATCTCGTCGTCGGTGTAGCCGGACATGTAGAGCACAGGCAGATGCGGCCATCGCGCGGCGAGCCGCTCGCCGAGGACGCGGCCGCTCTGCTCGGGCATCACCAGGTCGGTGATCACGAGGTCGACGCGCGCCTCGGCGAGCCGCAGCGCCTCGGCGCCGGTGGACGCCACGCGCACGACGTAGCCCTGCCGCTCGAGGTGCCGGCGCACGACGGTGCGCACGCCCTCCTCGTCCTCCACGAGCAGGATCGTCTCGCGGCTGCCGCGCGCGTCGGATGCCGGTGCGCACGCCGCGTCGCACGTCGGCACCGACGTCGCCGCGGCGGGGAGCAGGACCGTGAATCGGCTGCCGCGGCCCGGCGCGCTCTCGACGTGCACGAAGCCGCCCGACTGCTCGACGATGCCGTGCACGGTCGCGAGCCCGAGCCCCGTGCCCTTGCCGACGGGCTTCGTGGTGAAGAACGGCTCGAACAGGTGCGGGCGCACTTCCGGCGCGACGCCGATGCCCGTGTCCTCGACGACGAGTGTGGTGTACGCGCCCGCGGGGACGTCGGCCAGCGCGTCGGGCGCGACGGTGACGTTCTCGGTGCGCAGGCGCAGCGTGCCGCCGTTAGGCATCGCGTCGCGCGCGTTCACCGCGAGGTTCATGAGCACCTGCTCGAGCTGCCCGGCGTCGGCCACGACGGGCCACGGCGCCGGCTCGAGCACGGTCTCCAGCGTGATGTCCTCGCCGATCACGCGGCGCAGCATGCTCGCGACGTCGGTCACCTTGCCGTTCACGTCGAGCGGACGCGGACGCAGCACCTGCTTGCGCCCGAACGCGAGCAGCTGCCGCGTGAGCGCTCGCGCCCGCTCGGCGGCGCACAGCACCTGCCCCAACTCGGCGTGCGCGACGCTGTCCGCGGGGAGCGCGTCGGCGGCGAACGCGCCGTGGCTCAGGATGACGGTGAGCAAGTTGTTGAAGTCGTGCGCGACGCCGCCGGCGAGCTGGCCGACGGCCTCCATCTTCTGCGCCTGGCGCAGACGATCCTCGAGCGCGCGCTGGGCGGTGAGATCCTTCGCGATGCCGAACACGCCGACGATGCGCCCGCCGACGATGATCGGCACGTTCGTCACGCCGATGCGCACCTCGCGCCCGGCGGGATGGCGCAGGCGGACCTCGAAGCGCGTCGCGGTGCCGCGGGCGGCGAGGCGGTAGTTCGTGAGCGCCGTCTCGAGGTCCTCGGGCACGACCAGCGGCTCGAACGACTCGCCGACCAGCGCGTCGGGCGCGTAGCCCGAGAGCTCCTCGCACGCCGGGTTCGCGCTCACGAAGCGTCCGTCGAGGTCGAAGCTGAACACCGCGTCGGGGTTGTGCTCGAACAGCGAGCGATAGCGCTGCTCGCTCTCCTCGAGCTGCCGCGTCGCCTGCCGCAGCTCGGTGACGTCGGTGATCAGCCCGTCGGACACGACGCTGCCGTCGGCGAGGCGCTGGTCGCGGGCCGCGATCTCGACGTGTCGCACGGCGCCGTTCGCGAGCACCACGCGCCCCTCCCACCGGAACGGGCCGAGCGTCGTCGCCGCGGCGCGGGCGAGCGTGACGAAGCGTGAGCGCTCCTCGGGGTGGATGAGACCGAGCAGCGCCTCCGGGTCGCGCAGCGCCGCCTCGGGCTCGACGCCGAACAGCGTGCGCGAGGCCTCGCTCACGAACGTGTAGCCCGCGGTCCCGTCGGCGCGGTACACCCACTGGTAGGCGAGGCCGGGGACGTTCGCCGCGATGTGCTGGTAGCTCGCCTCGGTCGCACGCAGCACGAGCGCGGTCGCCTCGCGCTCGGTGACGTCCTGGCCGACCGCGCAGACCGTGCTCGCGTCGGCCGCCGAGAGGCGCCACGCGATGCGTCGGTACGAGCCGTCGCGGCAGCGGACACGGAGCTGCACCGGTTCCGGCGCGCCCCCGCCGAGCGCGGCCGCCCACGCGTGGGCGAGCCGGTCGTACTCCTCCGGGTGCGCGACGGCGAGGAACGGCAGCTCGACGATCTTCTCGGACGGCCACCCGGTGGTACGCTCGAACGCCGGGTTGACGCGCTGGAACCTGCCGTCGCGGCCGACGAGGCAGAGCAGGTCGGTCGACAGCTCGAAGAAGCGGTGCGCGTGCGGGGAGAACAACGGTGCGGCGGTGCGGGGCCTACGAGGAACTCCTGTCTCAGGGAATACGAATGGGGGCCCCACCCCGCAACGAGCCGCCGTGCCGCGTCACCGGAACGTCCCCGGGCTGAACGCGAACGTCCGGTGCGCCGCGCCGACCTCGTCGCCGTCGTCCCAGAGCGAGAGCTGCGACACCCACCGCACGTCCTGCAGCCGCCGCCCGCCGAGCGTCACGAAGCCGGCCGCGCGGGCCACGGCGACGCCGAGCCGCTTCAGGTCGGCGAGCGACCGGAACGTCGTCGTGCGGCGCTCGTCGACGATGCGGCGCGCGGTCGCCGGCCCGATGCCGGGCACGCGCAGCAGCGTCTCGTAGGCCGCGGTGCGCACCTCGACGGGAAAGCGGTCGCGCTGCGCGAGCGCGGCGGCGGTCTTCGGGTCCACGTCGAGCGGCAGGTTGCCGCGCGCGTCATACGCGATCTCCGACGCCTCGAAGCCGTAGTCGCGCAGCAACCAGTCGGCCTGATACAGCCGGTGCTCGCGCATGGCCGGCGTCGCCGCGGCCGACTCCATCGGGGTATCGAGGATGGGGCGGAACGCGCTGAAGTGCGCGTGGTGCAGCCCGCCCGTCGCGTACAGCTCGTTCACCTTGCCGACGAGCGTGCGGTCGCTGTCCGCCGTCGCGCCGACGACGAACTGCACGGTCATCCCCGCCACGCCGCCCGGGCGCAGCCGGTCGCCGGGCTTCCCGTCGCGGCGCTCGGCGCGCTCGAGGCGCACGAGCGACTGCGCGTGGGCGAGGCTCGCCGCCGATAGGTCGAAATCCTTCTCGGGGGCGATCGACTTCAGCGACGCGCCGCACGGCGCCTCGAGGTTGAGCGACACCCGGTTCGCGAGCGCGACGATGCGCTCGATCTGCGCCGGCTCGGCGCCGGGCACGAGCTTCACGTGCACGTAGCCGTCGAATCGCTCGCGGAAGCGGAGGATCTCGAGGACGGCGATGAGCTTGTCGGCGACCGGCGCCGGCCGGCCGGGGATGCCGGTGGTGACGAACAGCCCGTCGCACCAGCCGCGCGCGCGGGCCTGGAGGAAGATCCGCACGAGCTCCTCCGGGGTGAGCAGCGTGCGCGGCATCTCCCGATCGCGGCGCATGGGGCAGTAGTGGCAGTTGTAGCTGCACGCGTTCGTCATGAGCACGCGCAGCAGCGTCGCCCGGCCGCGGCCGGGGACGCGGACGTTCCGGAGGTTCAGCGGACCGAGCGCGCCGGCGGCGCCGGCGTTCCGGAGCCGCGGCGGCAGCGGCGCGGTCGACGGCACGCCCTCGCGGTCGTCGGCGGCGTACGACATGAGGACGGCGAGCTTCTCGTTCAGGTCCACGGCGGGTCTCCGGTCGATCGGTGTGCGGCTGGGTGTCGGGCGAGCCCGAACAAACACCGACGCCTGACCAGTGGCGAACGTTTCGGACAGCCGGCCTCCGCGGAACCTCCACCGAATCTCCCTCCCGTCTCCAAGCATCGTCGGAGCAGTCGGACGCATGCTGCGGCGAACCCACAGGAGACCCACATGGCTCGCTTGCTTCCGGACCCGACGTTCTACCCCTCGCCCACGATGGCCATCGAGGCGCCCGCCGAGTCGCTCGCGTACGTCGCGCTGCTGACCGCGGGCGAGAACGGAAAGAAGGACGCCCTCGGCGTCGTCGACACCGATCCCGCGTCACCGGACTACGGCCGGCTGGTCGGGCGGCTCGAGCTACCGAACGGCGGCAACGAGCTGCACCACTTCGGCTGGAACGCGTGCAGCTCGCACCTGTGCGCGTACGCGCCGAACCCGCACATGGAGCGGCGCTTCCTCCTCCTGCCGGGGACGAACAGCTCGCGCATCCACGTCGTCGACACGCAGCCCGACCCGCGCCGCCCGCGGCTCGTGAAGGTGATCGAGGGCGAGGAGGTGATGCGGAAGACGGGCTACTCGGCGCCGCACACCGTGCACTGCGGCCCCGACGGCGTGTACGTGAACGCGTTAGGCGCCCCCGACGGCGCCGGTCCCGGCGGCATCTTCGTGCTCGACCACGAGACGTTCGAGCTGAAGGGACGCTGGGAGCGCGACCGCGGCCCGCAGTATCTCGCCTACGACTTCTGGTGGCACCTCGGCTACGACACGATGATCACGAGCGAGTGGGGCACGCCGAACATGGTGAAGGACGGCGTGAACCCGGAGCTGCTGCTCGCCGGCAAGTACGGGCACGCGCTGCACGTGTGGAACCTGCGCACGCGCAAGCACGAGCAGACGATCGACCTCGGCGCCGAGCAGCAGATGGTGCTCGAGCTGCGGCCGGCGCACGATCCGCGTCACGCGTACGGCTTCGTCGGCGTCGTGCTGTCGCTCGCCGATCTGTCGAGCTCCATCTGGATGTGGTACCGCGACGAGCAGACCGGCACGTGGGGCGCGCGCAAGGTGATCACGATCCCGGCCGAGCCGGCGGATCCCGACGTGCTGCCGCCGCTGCTGAAGGGCTTCGGCGCCGTGCCGCCGCTCGTCACCGACATCAACCTCTCGCTCGACGATCGCTGGCTGTACGTGTCGTGCTGGGGCACCGGCGAGCTGCGGCGCTACGACGTGAGCGATCCGACGGCGCCGCGGCTCGCCGGCTCGCTGCGCCTCGGCGGGATCGCGAGCCGCGCGTCGCACCCGAGCGACCCGGCGCGACCGCTGAACGGCGGCCCGCAGATGGTGGAGGTGAGCCGCGACGGGCGGCGCGTGTACCTGACGAACGGGCTCTACTCGGCGTGGGACGCGCAGTTCTATCCCGACGGCATCCGCGGCTGGATGGCGAAGATCGACGCCGAGCCGACGGGCGGCATCGCGCTCGACCGCGAGTTCCTCGTCGAGTTCGAGGAGGGGCTGCGCCCGCACCAGGTGCGGCTCGAGGGCGGCGACGCGTCGTCGGATTCGTTCTGCTACGCGGAGTGACCATGCACCCCGCATCGTTCCCGTGGATCTCGCTGCTGCTCCTCGGCGCGGTGCACGGCATCAACCCGGCGATGGGGTGGTTGTTCGCCGTGGGACGTGGGCTGCAGGAACGCGACCGGCGCGCGGTGTGGCGCGCGCTCGGTCCGCTCGCCCTCGGCCACGCGCTCGCCGTCGGCGCGGCGGTGGCGCTCGCACTGACGTTAGGCACCGTGCTGCCGCCGCGCGCGCTGCGATGGGGCGTCGCGGTGGCGCTGCTCCTCGTCGGCGTCGACGGGCTGGTGCGCCATCGCCACGTCCAGCTCGCGGGGATGCGCGTCGGCGCACGCGAGCTGGCCACCTGGTCGTTCCTGATGGCATCGGCGCACGGCGCGGGGCTGATGGTGCTCCCGTTCGTGCTCGGCGCGGCGGCGAGCATGCCGGTGCAGCCGCACCATCACCACATGATGGCCGCCGGCGTCGCCACCACGGATTCGTTAGGCGTCGCCGCCCCGCTCGTCCACACGCTCGGCTATCTCGTGGCGACCGTCGTCATCGCGATCGTCGTGTACGAGAAGGTGGGGCTGCGCATCCTGCGGCGCGCGTGGATCAACCTGAACGCGCTGTGGGCCGGCGCGCTGATCGCGGCGGCGGTGGCTGCACTGGTGTGAGGCTCGAGCATGCGGTGCTCCACGCCCCACTAATCCCCGGCCAGAAACCGCCGCACCTCGTCGACGAAGCGCGGCCACGCGGGCTCCTCCTCGAGGAGGATGTGGTTGCGGCTGTCGAGCGAGACGAACGTGGCGTTAGGCAGCAGGGCAGCGAGCGCGCGTCCCTGGTCGAACGGGACCGCGGCGTCGCCCGTGGCGTGCAGCACGAGCGCCGGCGCGTGGACGAGCGGGGCGAGCGCGGTGACGTCGATCTCGGCCGCGGTGGAGCGCAGCCGCACGCCGATGTCGGGCGACGTCGTGACGCGCTGCAGCTCGCTGAACCAGCGCATCTGCTCCGGCGTGCCCTCGGGGAGGAAGCGCGCGGCGAAGAACAGGCGGAACGCGGGGTTGTCGCGTCCCCAGCCGAGCGGGAGCTGGCGCATCAACATCTCCGCCTCCTCGCGCGCCTGCGGCGTCCGCGCGCGCACGAGCGCCCCTTCCGCGAAGCCGCCGTACAGCACCAGGCGGCTCACGCGCTCCGGATGGCGAGCGGCGTACGCGATCGCGACGGCGCACCCCTGCGAGAGGCCGAGGAGGGGAAAGCGCTCCAGCCGCATCGCGTCGACCACGGTCTCGAGGTCGCGCACCCACGCGTCGAACGACAGGTCCTCGGCGTCGTGGTCGGAGAGCCCGGAGCCGCGCTCGTCGTAGCGCACGAGCGTGTGGTCGCGCGACAGCTCGCGCAGCCAGTGGCGCCAGACCGGGCTGTCCCAGTCGTACTCCAGGTGCGTGAGCCAGTTCGCCGGCTTCACGAGCGGCGGGCCGGTCCCGCTCGTCGCGTACGCGATGCGCGCGCCGTCGGCCGCCGTGCAGAACCGGATCCGCTGCTCGGGCCTCGACGTCGCGCGCTCGTCGACGCGCTCCTCGACGTCGGCGACGACGCGGAAGCCGAGCCCGTGCACCGTGCGGATCACGCGCTGCGCGGCGCCGTCGTCGCCGACCGCCTGCCGCGCGTGCTTGATCCGGCTGTTCAACGTCGTGGGCGCGACGTAGCGATGGCCCCACACCGCGTCGAGCAGCTCCTCCTTCGTCACCAGTCGGTCGCGCGACGCGAACAGGTACGCGAGCACGTCGAACACCTGCGGCTCGACGTGCCGACGCTCGCCGGCGCAGCGCAGCTCGTGCAGCCGCGTGTCCAGCTCGCAGTCGCCGAACGCGTAGACCACGCCGTCCGGAAGGGGGGTCGCCATGGCTCCCACCTTGCCGATGCAGGGCGTCGCCCGCAAGAGCGCGGCGGGTCGCCGGGGCGATCTCCGGCGTTAGGCGGCGCGCCGGCCGCGTCGCACGGTGGCCCACGCCACCACGGCGCCCGCCGCGCACAGCCCGGCGCAGATCACCATCGCGCGCGAGAATCCCGCGGCGAACGCGCGCCCCGACGCCTCGCGCGCCGCGCCGAAGCCGGCGGCGATCGGCAGCGCGGCGATCGCGAGCAGGCCCGCGAGCCGTGCCACCGCGTTGTTGAGCGCGGAGGCGACGCCGGCCAGCTCGTCGTCCACCGCGCCGAGCACCGCGGCGGTGAGCGGCGCCACGAGCACGGAGAGCCCGACGCCGAAGACGAGGATCGCCGGCAGCACCGTGTCGACGTAGTGCGCGCCGGGCCCGACGCGCGCGAAGAGCAGCATCCCGACGGCCGCGACGAGCGAGCCCACCGTCATCGGCAGGCGGGGCCCGATGCGCTGCGCGAGCTTGCCGGCGCGCGGGGACACGAGCAGCATGAGCGCGTTCAACGGCAGCAGCGCCGTCCCCGCGGCGAGCGGCCCGTAGCCGAGCACGTTCTGCAGCTCGAGCATGAGGAGGAAGAACAGACCGCCGAGCGCCGCGTACACGAGCAGCGTCGTGCCGTTCGCGCCGCTGAACTGCCGCGAGCGGAAGATCGAGAGCGGCAGCAGCGGGTGCGCCACGCGCCGCTCCGCGACGACGAACGCGACGAGCGCACCGACGCCGATCGCGACGGCGCCGAGCACCCACGCGTCGCGCACGCCGCGCGTCGGTCCCTCGATGAGCGCCCACGTCGTGCCGGCCAGGCCGAGCGTGGCGAGCAGCGCGCCGCCGACGTCGACGCTCGGCGCGGCGCCCTCGCGGCGCGCCGCCGGTGCGACGTGGCGCCATGCGGCCCACGCCGCGGCGAGCGCCACGGGCACGATGGTGGCGAACACCCAGCGCCACGATCCGATCTGCAGCAGCCCGCCGCCGGCGAACGGCCCGGCCGCGGTGGACACGGCGGACCACGCCGTCCAGTGGCCGATGGCGCGGCCGCGGTCCGCCTCGCGGAACGACGTCTCCAGCAGGGCGAGACTGTTAGGCACCAGCAGCGCGCCGGCCGCGCCCTGCACCACGCGGCAGAGCAGCAGGAGCGCGGCGGTCGGCGCGAGCGCCGCGCAGGCGCAGCTCGCCCCGAACGCCACGCAGCCGACCGCGAAGACGCGCCGCCGGTCGTAGCGGTCGCCGAGCGCGCCGCCTAACAGCATGAGCGCGCTGAGCGTGAGCAGGTAGCCGTCGACGAGCCACTGCAGCGCGGCGAGCGAGAACCCGAGGTCGCGCCCGATCGGCGGCAGCGCGACGTTGACGACCGTGCCCTCGAGGAACACCGCGCTCGATCCGAGCACGGCGGCGGCGACGACCCATCGTCCCGCGGCGCCGTCGAGCGACAGGGCGCCGCGCGTCGGCGCAGTGCCTGTCTGCGCATGGCGTGTCCGCTTCCGCCGACTGTTCACGTAGTACCCGATTGAGGATGTGACATCATACCCGAACCGCATACCCATGATCACCACGACAGCCCGCGCGCTGCCACGAGCGATCGCCGCCCTCTCGGCCGCGATCGTCCTCGCGGCGTGCGCCGATCGTACGGCCGGCGGCGCTCTCGGTCCCGTCGGCCCGCAGGCGGACGCCGCGCGGTTCCCGGACCTGGGCAGCTGCCAGACGCTGCTGAAGGTGCCCGACGGCAGCACGGTCGCGTTCCACGCGTTCGCGACGGGCGTGCAGATCTACCGCTGGAACGGCACGAGCTGGGCGTTCGTCGCGCCCGCCGCGGACCTGTTCGCGGACGCGAGCAAGAATGCGCTGGTCGGCACGCACTTCGGCGGCCCGACGTGGCAGACGCTGAGCGGGAGCCGCGTCGTCGGCACCGTCACCGGCCGCTGCACGCCAAACCCCACCGCGATCGCGTGGCTCGTGCTCGACGCGGTCGCCGACGGCCCCGGCGTGTTCGAGGACACGAAGTTCATCCAGCGGCTGAACACGGTGGGCGGAAACGCGCCGAGCGCACCGGGCAGCACGGTGGGCGAGGAAGCGCGCGTGCCGTACACGGCGGACTACTACTTCTACCGCGCGCCGTAGCCTCGACCCGCCGATCCGAACATCCCTTTCACGGAGAAGCCAATGTCGACCGACACCACTGCGGACGTTCGCGGGTCTTACACGCGTAGCGGGACCACGAGCCGCCGCAGCGAGGCACTCGCCGAGCGCCTCGAGCGCGGCGCACGCCAGCTCGCCACGCTCGCCGAGTCGCTCACGTCTGACGAATGGACCACGCGCGTGAAGGATGGGCGCGCGATCGGCGTGCTCGTGCACCACGTCGCGACCATGTACCCGCTCGAGATCCAGCTCGCGCAGGCGCTCGCCACCGGGAACGCCGTGGCGGGCGTGACGTGGAACGACATCCACGCGCTGAACGCGCGCCACGCCGCCGACAACGCGGACGTGACGAAGGAGGCGGCGCTCGACCTGCTGTGGGCGAACAGCACGGCCGCGGCAGCCGCGGTTCGCGCGTTCAGCGACGAGCAGCTCGACCAGGCCGCGCCGGTGTCGTTGAACGCCGACGCGCCGCTGACGTGCCAGTTCTTCGTCGAGGACCACGCGCTGCGGCACAGCTATCACCACCTCGCCGCGATCCGCGCGGCGCTCGGCCGGTAGCGCCGCGCTCGTGCGGATGGCGACGCGGCCCCCGCGCCCACCCGGCGCGGGGCCGCGTTCGCGTCAGGCGGTGCCTAACGACGCGCGCTCCGTCCGGTGGAGCGCCTCGCCCGTCGCGACGGCCTGGTCGACGAGCGCGTCGATGTCCGCCGCCTCCGTGCGGAAGTTCACGATGCACGCGCGCAGCGCGAACCGTCCGTCGATCACGGCGTTCGACGGGAACACGCGGCCGCCGAGCTGCAGCTCCGTCATGAGACGCGCGTTCAGCCGGTTCAGGTAGTCCTCGGCCTGCGCCTCGCCGCGCCGGTCGCGCAGCTCGCGCGGCACGTAGCGGAAGCACGCGATGGAGAGCGTCGGCGGCGGGCCCACGGGCTCCAGCACGGGGCTCGCCACCACGCGATCGTGCAGCCGCCGCGCGAGCGCGACGTCGTGCGCGATGCGGCGCTCGTATGCGCTCCACCCGTGTGCGAGCAGCGACATCCAGATCTTCAGCGCCTGGAAGCCGCGCGAGAACTGCGGGCCGAGCCCGTACAGGTCGACGCCGCGCCCGGTGAGCTCCTTGTCCTCGTACACGTAGCTCGGCTCCATGGAGAACGCGTCGGCCAGCGTCTGCATGTCGCGCACGACGATCACGCCGCCGGAGTGCGGCGTGTACAGCCACTTGTGCGGGTCGAACGCGACCGAGTCGGCGCGCTCGATGCCGCGGAAGCGCGGGCGCAGCGCGTCGGTGAGCGCGGCGGCGCCGCCGTACGCGCCGTCGACGTGCATCCACAGCCGATGCTCGGCGCACACGTCGGCGATCGCATCGAGCGGATCGATCGCGCCGGTGGACACCGTGCCCGCGGTGGCGACCACGGCGACCGGCTGGTAGCCGTTGCGCACGTCGCGCGCGACGCACGCCCGCAGCGCATCGACGCGCATGCGCAGCTCGCCGTCGCACGGCACCACGCGCACCGCCTCGCGGCCGAGACCGAGCATGTCGGCGGCGCGCGTGTTGACGTCGTGCGCCTGCGACGACGCGTAGAGCGTGAGCGGCGGGCCGCCGCGCGTCCCCAGCTCGCGGATGCGCCAGCCCGCCCGCGCGTCGCGCGCCGCCTTGAGGCCGATGAACGCCGCCATCGCGCCGCCCGACGTCACGTAGCCGCCCGCCGTCGACGGCAGACCCAGTCGGCTCGCGAACCAGCGACCGAGGTGCAGCTCGATCTCCGTCGCCGCGGGCGCGAGACGCCACGCGCCCACGTTCTGATTCAGCACCGCGGCGATGAGGTCCGCGGCCGCGCCGGGCACGGTGCCGGCGCCGGTGATGTACGCCATGAACCCGGGATGTCCGGTGTACGTCGCATGCTCCAGCGCGATCGTGCGCAGCGCGGCGACGAGCTCCTCGGGCGCGAGCGGCTCCTCGGGCACCGCGCGCACCACGGCGGCGCGCACGTCGGCGACGCTCGCGCGTCCGGCGACCGGCATCGCCGGCAGTCGTTCGAGCAGCTCGGCCCACAAGGCGACCACCTCGGCGCCGAGGGCGCGCGCGCGGTCGGCGTCCCACGCGAGGTCGGTGACGGGGGCGAGCGGCGCGGAAGCGGTCGCCGCGTCGTGCGGGCGCGCGCGGGTGTGGGTCGGGCCGGACGGCTGCATCGCGTTCACTCCAGTGAGGGAATGGTGGCTTCTTCCGCAGACTACCGGCGATCGAGCGTCACGGCGTCGTGGCGAATACGGAGATTTCCATCGTGGCCACGGAGCACGGGCCTCAGTGGCGCGGCTTCCCGGGGACCGTGTCGGGGCCGACGAGTCCCTGGCGCGTCGCCCACACGGCGAGCTGCGCGCGCGACGAGAAGCCGAGCTTCGCGAGCGCCGCCGCGACGTGGCTCTCGACGGTGCGCTCGGCGATGCCGAGCAGCCGCGCGATCGCGCGGTTCGACTTGCCCCGCGCGACGAGCGCCGCCGTCTCGCGCTCGCGCCGGGTGAGCCCACCGTGCGCCGCCTTCGCCGCCTGCCGCCGCGTGCGCGCCGGCGGCGCGGGAGCGAGCCGATCGACGAGCGCGCGGAACCCCGCGAGGAGCGCCGGCTCGTCGACGTCCGCCACGAGCCGGCCCGCGGCCGAGCGCGCGGCGTCGAACGCCCGGCGCGCCTCCACGCGGTGGCGCTGGCCGAGATGCACGGCGCCCACCGCCGCGTCGATGCGCCAGAGCAGCGGCACCGCGCCCTGCGCGAGCGCGTCGTCGCGCGCCATGCCTAACGACTCGGCCGCCTCGCTCCACCGGCCGAGCGCCGCGAACGCCTGCGCGCGGAGCAGCGCGACGCGCGGCGTCCCGACGGCGGCGTCGGCATCGAGCGCGGCGAGCGCCCCGGCGGGCGCGCCGGCGGCGAGCGCCACCTCCGCGCGCGCGAGCGACAGGAAGCGCGCGCCGAGCGTCGGGCGGGCGCCGGTCGGCGTGGGGATGAGGCGGTCGACCTCGTCGAGCAGCGTCGCGGCGCGCTCGTGCTGCCCGTCGCGCGCGAGCGCGATGGCGAGCGGCGACGCCGTCCACCGCGTCCACACCGCGGACCCGAGCCGGCGCGCGACGTCGTGCGCGGCGCCTAACGGCCCGAGCGCCTCGGCCGTGGCGCCCAGCTCCAGCGCGGCCGTGCCGAGCACGCGGCGCGCCGCTGCCTGCCACTCGAGGTGCTCGATCTCCCCGGCGATGGCGAGCGACGCGCGCGCGAGACCGAGCGCGCGCCCGATCTCGCCGCGCCACAGCAGACAGTCCGCGATCAGATACCGGGCGAACGCCTCCCCGGCGCGCCACCCGATGTCGACGGCGAGGCGCGCCGCGCGCTCCTCGGCGAGCAGCGCCGGCATCATTCGGCTCGTGTGCACCGGGCCGGCCGAGGCGTGCCAGCTCGGACCGCAGACACCGAGCACCGCCATGGCGTTCACCAGGCCGCGGCGGTTCTGCAGCGTGGTGAACAGCGCGACCGAGCGCTCGTACAGCGCCCCCGCCGTGACCTCCGCGCCGCCGACGTGGTGCGCCATCGCCAGCAGGTCCACCGTCTCCGCCACGCCGCGCCGGTCGTCGACCCGCTCGAAGATCGCCAGCGCCTCGTCGTGGTGCGGGATGCCCGCGTACGGATCCTCGCGGTTGACGTACCAGTTGCCGACGCGATTCAGGCTGCGCGCGACGAGCCGGTCGTCGCCGATCGCGCGAGCGACGTCGAGCGCGTCGTGCCGGTAGCGTCCCGCGCGCTCGTAGTCGCGTGCCGCCCACAGCATGCCCAGCGCGTGCAGCGCCGTCCACTCCGCGCGGCGATCGCCCGCGTCGCGCGCCGCCGACAGCGCGGCGCCGAAGTCGTCGTGCGCGGGGCCGAACGCGCCCAACGTCTCGTGCGCCTGGCCGCGCGCGACGAGCAGCGACGCGCTCGGCCGGCCGCCGGCATGCCGCGTCGCCGCGACCGCGCGCTCGAAGTGCTGCAACGCCTCGCGCGGCGCGCACAGCGCCAGCGCGTGCTCCGCCGCGCGCAGCGCGTAGGACTGCGCCCAGTCCCACGCGCCGGCCTCGAACGCGTGGTACGCGAGCGCCGCGTCGCGGTCGGTGGTGCCGTCCTCGCACTGCGCCTCCATCGCCACCGCGATCGCCTTGTGCAGCGCCACGCGCTCGCGCCGGAGCAGCCGCGCGCGGATCGCCTCGCGGGTGAGCGCGTGCCGGAACGAGAACTGGTCCGCCGACTCCTCCACCACGAGCTGCGCGTCGACGAGCTCGCGGAGCAGCGCGAGCAGCGCGGCGTCGTCGTGCCGGGTGAGCGTCTGCAGCAGCCCGAAGTCGAAGCGCCGTCCGGCGACCGCGGCGACCGACGCCACCTGACGCGCCGGCGCGGTGAGCCCCGCGAGCCGGCGCCCGACGGCCTCGGTCGCGGTGCGGGGCACGCGCACGTGCTCCAGCGGGCGCGCGCGCCACGCCCCGTCCACCTGCGACAGATCGCCGGCGACGAGCAGCGCCTTCAGCATCTCCTCGACGAAGAACGGGTTGCCCTCGGTGAGCGCGTGCAGCCCGTCCACGAACGCGGCGCCGAAGGCGGCGTGCGGGCCGAAGATCGCCTGCAGCATCGCCTGCACCTCCGGCGTGCCGAGCGGCCGCAGCGCGATCTCCGACGCGCACCGCGCGCGATCGAGGTCGGCGAGCAGGCGCGCGAGCCGCGGTCCCACCTCGTCGCTGCGGAACGTGAGGATGAGCGCCACCGACTGCGCGCCGATCTGCCGCGCGAGGTGCAGCACGAGGTCGAGCGTCGCGTCGTCGCTCCAGTGCACGTCCTCGATCACGAGCAGCAGCGGCTGGACCGCGGCGAGCGTGCGCACCGCCTCGCCGTACGCGTGGTACAGCCGGCGGCGGTCCTCTTCCGGGTCGAGCGTCGGGCGCGGCGGCACGTCGCCGAACACGCTGCGCAGCTCCGGGAAGATCGCCACCAGCTCCGCGGCGGCCGGCGCGAAGTAGTGCGCGGCGAGCGCCGGCGACGTGCTCGCGGCGAGCACGCGCACGAGGTCGAGCAGCGGCGCGTACGGCTGGCCGCGGTCGGCCTCGAAGCACGCACCGCGCAGCGTCGCGAAGCCGAGCGCCCGCGCCCGCTCGACCATCGTGCGCACGAGCCGCGTCTTGCCGATGCCTGCCTCGCCCGAGACGAGCAGCGTGCCGCCGTGCGCCGCATGCGCGCGCTCGAGCGTGTGCAGCACCGTGGACAGCGGCGCCTCGCGGCCGACGAGCACGGGGCAGACGACGCTCTGCTCCACCGGCGCGCGCGGTGCCACCACCGTCTCGTCGGGCGTCTCCACGGCGAGGCGCCCGTCGTCGCGTCCCCCGCCGTACGGCGGCGTCGCGGCGCTCGGCGGCGTGTGCGCGACGTCGGCGAGCACGCGCGCCAGCTCGCCCGCGGTGAGGAACCGGTCCTCGCGCGCGAGCGCCGTGGCGCGGCGGATGATCGACGCGACGTCGCGCGCGATCCCGTCGTCGCCGCCGCGGCCCGCGTGCTCGCCGGTGAGCATCTCGCGCAGCACGAGTCCGAGCGAGTACACGTCGCTCCGGCCGTCGACGTCGCGCGCGCCGGCCGCCTGCTCGGGGCTCATGTACGCCGGCGTGCCGAGCACGCCCGTCGTGGTGCCTAACGTCTCGTGGTGCGCGTGGGTGCGCCGCCTCGTCGCGCGTCGCCGCATCGCGCGCGCGATGCCGAAGTCCGCGATGACGGCGTGCCCTTCCTGCAGGAGGATGTTCTCCGGCTTGATGTCGAGGTGGATCACCCCCTGCCGGTGCGCGTAGTCGAGCGCGCCGGCGACCTCGCGCGCGAGACGCAGCGCCTCGTCGGTCGGCAGACGGCGCTCGCGGTGCAGGCGGCTCCGCAGCGACTCGCCGGCGACGAACGGCGCCGCGAAGTACAGCAGCGCGGGCTCGCCGTCGACGTCGGACGGCACCGTGCCGGAGTCGTGCAGCGGCAGGATGTGCGGGTGCGACAGGCCCGCGGCGATCTCGATCTCGCGCTGGAACCGCGACTGGCCGATGGCGCGCGCGACGTCGGCGTGCAGCACCTTGATCGCGACCTGCCGCGCGTGCTTCGGGTCGTCGGCGAGATACACCGTCGCCATGCCGCCGCGCCCGATCTCGCGCACGATGTGGTAGCGTCCTCCGAGCTCGTCGGGGAGCGCCGGCGCGCCGTCGCCGAGCAGCGACCCGAAGACGACCGCGGCCGGCGTGCGGAACATGTCGTCCGCGTCCTCGGACGCCGCGAGCAGCGTCTCCACCACCGTCCGCAGCGCGACGTCGCTCCCGCACGCGCGGTCGAGGAACGCCGCGCGGCGTGATCGGGAGAGCGCCAGCGCGCCGTCGAGCACGGGCTGCACCACCGCCCACCGCGCCGGAGAGAGCGGCTCCGGTTGGCTCACGGCGGCCGCAGCGCGCGCGCGGGCTCGCCGCCCGCGCGCGCGACGCCGGTGCGCTCGGTCGGGTAGCCGAGCGACGTGCGCAGGAGCGCGCGCGCCTTCACCCAGTCGCGCCGCACCGTGCGCGCCGTGACGTGCAGCGCCTCCGCCGTCTCCTCCTCCGACATGCCGCCGAAGAAGCGGCACTCGACGACGCGCGCCAGCCGCGGGTCGAGCGCGGCGAGCCGGTCGAGCGCGTCGTGCAGCTCGAGCAGCGACAGGGCGTCGTCGCGGCCCGGCACGACGTGCTCGTCGAGCGTGACCGGCCGTGCCGCGGCGCCGCGCTTCGCCGTGAGTCGCCGCCGCGCGTTGTCGACGAGGATGTGCCGCATCGCGATGCCGGCGACGGCCAGGAAGTGCGCCCGGTTGCGCCAGTCGGCATGCTCGACGCCCGCGAGCCGCAGATACAGCTCGTTCACGAGCGCGGTCGGCGACAGCGTGTCGCTCGGACGCGCGGCGAGCTCGCGCCGTGCGCTGCGACGCAGCTCGAGATACAGCACGGGGACGAGCCGCTCGAGCGCTTCGGGGCGGCCCGCGCGCAGCTCGGCCAGCAGCTCGGTCGCGCTCGCGGCCGGCGGTGGCTCCTTCGGCCTTCTCGACATGGTCCTAAGATGCGGCTCGGGAGAGGGGGCGGAAGAGCGCGTCACGACACGACGATCCTCCCCGTCATCGTCGGGTGGATGGAGCAGAAGTAGTCGTACGTGCCGCGCTCGGCGAAGCGGAACGTGAAGCGCTTGTTCGTGTCGAGCACCGGCGACGATGGAAAGCGTCCCTGCGCGCTCGCGATGACGTGCGGCACGTCGTCGCGGTTGATCCACGTGACCGCGGTGCCCGACGGCACCGCGAGCTCCCGTGGCCCGAACGCGAAGTTGTCGATGCCGATCTCGCCGGGGCCGAGTGCCGGCCGCCCGTCCGCGCGCCGCGGTGCGTCGTGGCGGTTCGCTTCGGCGAACGCGGCTGGCGCGCCGGAGAGCGTCGCGTCGACGACGGCGAGCGCGTGGCGTCCCGGCACGACGCTCACGCTCGCCACACCCAGTACACTGCGTAACAGACCCGGCGCGACGGTCATCGGGCCGGGCGACGGCGCCGAGCCGGGTGCGGGCTGCGGGAACGCCGTCGACATCGCGGTGTGGAAGTGCACGTTGCCCTCCACCTTCTGCATGATCTGGTGGATGTGCCCGTTCAGCACCGTCACCGACCCGAATCGCTTCAGCAGGTCGAGCGCGCGCGCCGAGTCGTCGGTCCCCCAGCCCCACTCGGGGTAGACGGTCCACAGCGGCACGTGCGCGAACAGCACGATCGGCGTGCTCGCGCTCAGCCCGCGCACGTCCCCCGCGAGCCACGCGAGCTGCTCGGCGCCTAACGATCCGAGGCCGCCGGCCTTCAGGTTCAGCACGTTCACGAGGCCGATGAAGTGCACGCCGGCGTGGTCGAAGCTGTACCAGCCGCCGCCCTTCGCGCCGACGGCGCGGCCGTAGCGGTCGAGGTACGACGCGCCGTTGTCCGTCAGCACGTCGTGCTCGCCGGGCACGTAGAACACCCGCTCGCTCTTCAGCCCGCGCAGCACCTGGTCCGCGGTGTCGAACTCCGACGGCTTGGAGAGCTGGGTGATGTCGCCCGTGTGGAGCACGAACGCCGGCGTGCGCGGGAGCGCGTTGAGCTTCGCGACCGCTTCCTGCAGCGTGGCCGTGACGTTCGCGTTCGCCGCCTTGTCGAAGCCGATGTGGCTGTCGCTGATCTGGGCGAACAGCACCCGCTCGCCGGCCGCGCCGCCGACGGCGTCGCGCAGCGTGCTCATCGCCGTCGCCGTGGGGACGCCGCCCCGCATGGTCCACAGCAGGCCCGTCCCTGCCCACGCCATGCACTGCAGAAAGCCGCGGCGGTCGATGCCGTCGTCGCTCGGGGTATCCATCCATCGCTCCTCGTGTCCGGTCCGGTGGTGTGACTGCGTACCCACCGTATCAGGACGCGCGGGCCGGTATTCCCGCGCGGCTCGGCTCGCGACGACGGGAATAAACCGGGCACACCTGAGCTCTGGACACGTGGCGGGAGGCGCGTCGCCCCGCCGCCGCACGCATACGAGGGCCCATCCGTGGACAGCCAGGACTCACCAGCGACGCTGGAGCGGTTCGAGCGCGAGCTCCTGCCGTTGATGGACGATGCGTACACGCTCGCGCGCTACCTCACACGCGATGCACACGACGCGCAGGACATGGTGCAGGAGGCCTATCTTCGCGCGCTGCGGTACTTCGAGACGTTCCGCGGCGGCGACCCACGGGCGTGGTTCCTCACGATCGTGCGCCACTGCTGCTACTCGCTGCGCCGGCGAGCGCGGGCGAGCATGGAGCTCGAGCTCGCGGCCGGCGGCGACGAGATCGCGGCCCCGCCGTCGTACGCGGCCGACCGCCGCACGATGGCCGCGGACCGCGGGGAGACGCTGGGCCGCGCGCTGGACGAGCTGGCGCCGGAGTTTCGCGAGGCGCTCGTGCTGCGCGAGGTCCACGGGATGTCGTACCGTGACATCGCGCGCGTGGCGGGCGTGCCGATCGGGACGGTCATGTCGCGCCTGGCGCGCGCACGGAAGCGCATGCAGCACGCGTTAGGACTGGCTTCGCGGGAGGCGAGCTGAGAGTGCCGATGGATTCACACGACCACGCACGCGAGCCGTCGAACGGCCGCGAGCATCACGTGCACCACGTGCTCGGCGCGTACGTGGACGACGAGCTGCCCGCCGACCAGGCGGCGGCCATCGCCGGCCACCTCACCGTGTGCGCCGACTGCTCGGCGGCCTACGAGTCCACGCTCGCGACGGTCGCGACTCTTCGAGAAGGTCTCGTGCACTACTCCGCGCCCGACACGCTCCGCGTGCGCGTCCGCGCCGCGCTACGCGATGCGGCGCGCGCGGACGCGACGCTGCCGGCCGCGGCGCCGCCCGCGCCGCGCCGACGACCGTGGGCCTCGCGATGGGCCGCGGCGGCCGCGCTCGTGCTGCTGTCGAGCGGCACCACGCTCGTCGCCACGCGCGCGATCTCCGGTGCGCGGCGGAACGACGCCATCGTCGAGCGCGAGGTGCTCGCGAGCCACATCCGGTCGCTGATGCCCGCGCACCTCACCGACGTGCAGTCGAACGACCAGCACAACGTGAAGCCGTGGTTCGACGGGCGCCTCGACTTCTCTCCCACCGTCCCGCGCCTCGACGATCAGGGCTTCCCGCTGCTCGGCGGGCGGCTCGACTACGTCGCGGGACGGCCGGTCGCCGTCGTCGTGTACGGCCGGCGCCAGCACGCGATCAACGTCTTCTCGTGGCCGACGAGCGCGGGCGATGTCGGCGCGTCGACCGCGGCGTCGCGCGGCTACAACGCGGTGCACTGGCGCGCCGGCGGCGTGGAGCAGTGGGTCGTCTCCGATCTGAACGCGACGGAGCTCGCCGGGTTCGCGAAGCTGCTGCGAGGGGCGCGTTAGGCACTCGCGGGAATTCCGACGCGATCGCGGAGTCCTGATGAGTGAGCGCTCGCGCGCTTCCGCGGCTCCGCCGCGTTCTCACTCCAGGAGATCCATGCGTGCCTTCATAGCCATCGTCGTGGCCGTCGTCGCCGCTGCGTGCGGCAGCAACGCGTACGGCCCGTCAAGCCCCGCGAACGTCGAGCAGAAGACCGTCGCCGCACTGCCGTCGCTCGTGTTCACCCCCGCCACCCTCGCCGTGGCGCCCGGCGACACGGTGACGTTCGCGTTCGGCTCGGTCGCGCACAACGTGTTCTTCGACGCCGCCGCCGGCGCGCCGGCCGACATCCCCGGCACCGTCACGAACACCCGCGTCGGGCGCGTGTTCGCCGCCGCGGGACGATACACGTACTCCTGCCACATCCATCCCGAGATGCACGGCACGGTGGTGGTCGGCGGCGCGCGGTAGTCCGTCACGTCGCGGCCGTCCGCCGCTCGCGGACGGCCGTACGCGCGCTCAGCTTTCGCGACGGGACTCGTCGGGAGTCGACCCTTCGCGGAGGCGGGTGTGGTGAACTCGTTCGATCGGCTGCGGCGCGATGCGTCGTACGCGCTGCGGCAGCTCGGCCGCGCGCCGTCGTTCACGCTGGCTGCGGTGGCGACGCTCGCCATCGGAATCGGCGCCACCGCGGCCGTGTTCGGCGTGGTCGATGCCGTCGTGCTGCGGCCGTTCCCGTTCGCGCGGCCCGAGCGCGTCGTCGTGCTGCAGCCGACGCGCGACGGCGCGCCGGTGGCGGCGGCGTCGAACCTCGAGCTCGCGACGTGGCGCGAGCGCCGCCGCGCGTTCGACGCCGTCGCCGGTGTCGAGCCGCAGAACACGTTCGTCCTCTCGCGCACCGACGCGCGCGGCGGCGAGGCGCCGACGGTGGTCACGGGCGCGCGCGCCACGGCGGACTTCTTCCACGTCGTCGGTGTGCCGCCCGCGCTGGGGCGCGGCTTCACGGCGGTGGACGCCGCACCGGGCGCGCCGCACGTCGTGGTGCTCGGCGATGCGCTGTGGCACCGCGAGTTCCGCGGCGATCCGTCCATCGTCGGCCGCACGCTGCGACTCGACGACTCGCTCTACACGGTCGTCGGCGTGATGCCGGCCGCGTTCGACGCCACGAGCGCGGGCGACGCGCTGTGGGTGCCGCTCGCGCTCACGTCGGACGAGCTGACCGACTTCCGGCGGCGCTACCTCAACGTCGTCGCGCGGCTGGCGCCCGGCGTCTCGGTCGAGCAGGCGACGGCGGCGGTGGCGGCCGACGAGCGCGCGCTCGCGGCGCGGTTTCCGATGTGGGGGAGCGGCTACGCGGCACAGGCGCGCCGGTACGCGGACGCCGCGGTCGGCGACCTGCGCGCGCGGCTGTTCGTGCTGCTGGGCGCGGTGTCGTTCGTGTTCCTCATCGCGTGCGTCAACGTCGCCAGCCTGCTGCTCGCGCGCGGCAGCGCACGCTCGCGCGAGATGGCGGTGCGCGCGGCGATCGGGGCGCGGCGCGGACGCCTCGTCGCGCAGCTCCTCACCGAGGCCGGCGTGCTCTGCGCGCTCGGCGGCGCCGCGGGGCTCGCGCTCGCGTACGCGCTCGTGAGGGCGGCGGTGCGCCTCGGGCCTCCGGGCGTGCCGCGCCTCGATCAGGCCGCCGTCGACGGCCGCGTCATCGCGTTCACGTTAGGCGCCTCGGCGCTGTGCGCGCTCGTCGTCGGTGCGTGGCCCGCCGCGCGTGCCGGCGCCCTGCGGCTCGAGGGTGCGCTGCGCGAGGGCGGGCGGGGCGGCGGGGAGGGGCGCGAGCGGCAGCGCGCGCGGAGCGTGCTCGTCGCCGCCGAGGTCGCGCTCGCGATGGCGCTGCTGAGCGGCGCCGGGCTGCTCGTGCGTACCGCGTGGGAGATCTCGCACGTCGACCCCGGCTTCGATCCGGAGCGCGTCGTCACCGCGCGGATCCTGATCCCCGCGAACCGCTACCCCGACCTCGCCGGTGCGGCGACCGTGTACCACGCGATCGCCGAGCGCGTGCGCGGCACGCCGGGCGTCGAGTCGGCGGCGCTCGCATCCACGGTGCCGTTAGGCGGCGCGATCCGCAGCGGCGTCGGCGCCGAGGGGCGGCCGATGACCGATGGCGAGCGGCTGCTCGCCGACCTGCGCCTGATCGGCCCCGGCTACTTCCGCGCGCTGCACATCCGCCTCCGCGCGGGGCGCGACTTCGCCGCGTTCGACGACGCGCGGTCGACGAACGTCGCCATCATCAGCGACGCGCTCGCCGCGAAGTTGTGGCCGGGCGAGCCGGTGGAGCGCGCGATCGGCCGGCGCATCGAGGGGATGGACCCGAGCCACACGCACTTCATGCAGGTGGTCGGCGTCGTCGCGGGGCCGCGCGACGTGAGCCTCGATCAGCCACCCGCGCCGGAGCTCTACATCCCGTTCGAGCAGGCGCCACCGGTGCTGTGGCGCGCCGTGCAGGGCTCGCTCACCGTCGTCGCGCGCACGCGGGTGCCGCCCGCCACGCTCACCCGCGCCGTGCGCGCGTCGGTCGAGGCGGTGGACCGCGGACTGCCCGCTCCCGCCGTCGGCACGATGGACGAGCTGGTGGCGGCATCGCGCGCGACCGCGCGATTCAACACCCTGCTCCTCTCGTCGCTCGGCGCGATCGCGCTCGTGCTCGCGGGGGTCGGCGTGTACGGCATGATCGCGTTCGCGGTGGGCGCGCGCACGCGGGAGATCGCGCTCCGCATGGCGTTCGGCGCGGCGCCGGGCGAGATCGCGAGGCTCGTCGTGCGGCGCGGGCTCACGCCGGTGGCGCTCGGCGCGCTGGCGGGCGCCGTGCTCGCCGTCGCCACGACGCGGCTCCTGCGCGCGCAGCTCTACGGCGTGGCGCCCGGCGATCCCGCGACGCTGCTCGTCATCGCGGCGGTGCTGCTCGCCGTCGCCGCGCTCGCGGCGTACCTGCCGGCGCGGCGCGCGTCGCGCATCGCGCCGGCGGCGGTGCTCGCCTAACGGAACGTCTCACCGCGCGGGCCGCTCCATCGGCAGCCCGGCGGCGATCCAGTCCTGCTTCCCGTCGCGGTACTCGCGCACGGCGGTGTAGCCCAGCGCCGCCAGATCACGGGCGGCGTACCTGGAGTGGGGTCAGCCAGGGTCCCAGCAGTACACCACGATCGGCGCGTCGCGGTCGGGCACCGCGGCGGTGATGATCGCGACCGCCTCCGCCGGCGGCGCGTTCAGCGCGCCCGGCAGGTGATGCTTGCGCCAGTACCCGCGCGGCAGGACCTCGAACAGCGCCGGCGGCGATGGGTCGCCGAGCCGGGCGGCGAGCTCCGCGCGGTCGATCGTCGGGACGTGGTCGGGAGCGCTCATGGCTGCAATATGCTCGGCGCGCGCCGTTCGGTGCGTTCAAACCGTGCCACGACGCGCGATGTCCGAGAGGACGAGTCTCCCCGTCGAGGATGTCACATGTCCCGCTCCCGCATCGCACGCACGCTCGCGTTCCTCGCTCTCGCCCTCGGCGCGATGCGTGCCACCGACGCGCGCGCGCAGGACGCGTTCGCCGAGGCACGCGCGACGGTGACGCGCCTCATGGCGGCCGACGGCACGCCGTCCATCGCCGTGGCCGTCGTGAAGGACGGGCGCATCGCGTGGGAGGAGGCGTTCGGCCTCGCCGACAGCGCGCGCCGGGTGCGCGCGACGCACGACACGCCCTACTACCTCGCGTCGGTCACGAAGACGCTCACGGCCACGGCCGTCATGCGACTCGTGGAGCAGGGACGCATCCGGCTCGACGCGCCGGCGAACGACTATCTGCCGCCGTCGGGTCGACTGTGGAGCGTCGGCCCGTGGAGCGGCTCGCAGGCGACGGTGCGGCATCTGCTGCAGCACACGAGCGGCGTGACGACGTACTGGAACGTGTGCTACACCGACCAACCCGGCTGCCGCGTGCAGCCGATCGATCGTGCCGTCGCGCGGTTCGGCGCGCTGATGTTCCCGCCCGGCGAGCACTTCGACTACACGAACCTCGGCTACGGCATACTCGGCGAGATCGCCTCGCGCGCGGCGCAGCGTCCGTTCGCGCGCGTGCTGCATGACGAGGTCTTCCTGCCCGCGCGCATGCGGCATGCGTCGATCGGCCCGTCGCCGGAGCTGCGCGCGCTGACCGCGGTGCGCTACAGCCGCGCGCGCGGTCCGCACGACTCCGCGACGACTTCCACGCCCGGCGCGTCGGGTGGATACGCGAGCGTCGACGATCTCGCGCGCTTCGCCCTGCTGCACCTCGGCGCGGAGAGCGAGACACGCGCGCTCGCGCCGGCGACGCTCGCGCTGATGCACGACACCACGGTGTCGACGGGCGACGGCGACGGCGCGTACGCGCTCGGCTGGTGGATCGAGCCGGATCATCACGGCTACCGCGCGCTGTTCGCGCAGGGCGGCACCGACGACGCCTCCGCGTCGCTGCTCGTGCTTCCCGCCGCGCGCGTCGCGGTCGCGGTGCTGGCGAACACCGGCACCGGCATCACGACCGCCGTCACCGAGGCCGCGCTCGACGCGGCGATCCCCGGATACCGCGCGCGCCGATCGAGCGACAGCGTCCGCGTGGCGCAGTCGTCGATGCAGCGCGCGGCGCCATCGCCGCCACCGGTGCCGCCGGCGCTCGTCGGCGGCTGGGCGGGCACCATCCGCACGCCGCACGGCGACACGCCGATCCGCGTGCGCGTGTCCGATGCCCGCGACGTCGACGTCGCGCTCGACGGCGGCGCGGCGGCGTCGCTGCGCGGCGTGCAGCTCGCGCCGTTCGACGGCACCGGTGGCCGGCTCTCCGGACGGTTCCGCGGCGATCTGCACGAGTCCGACGACGTGGGCCCCGGGCCGTACGACGTCTACGTCGAGCTCTATCGCCGCGGCGACGCGCTCGTGGGGCTCGTCACGACGTACCCGACGTCCGACGCGCCGTTCGGCGCGCGCCTCAGCTACCCCGTCACGCTCGCCCCGGCCGCGCGTTAGGCGGGGCGCGCGGAGCGGCACAAGGATCTGACAGCACGTCGCCACGCCGCGTACGATACTCCGTCCGACGCACGACGGGAGCGCACACCGTACGACGGAGGAGAGTCGATGTCCGCCACACCACGAGCGACCCGCGATGCGGTGACCAGCCCCGCGCTCTCGCCACCGGTCGGCCCGTTCTCGCACGCCGTGCGCACGGGCGTCGGCGCGCGCGACCTCGTCTACCTCTCCGGCCAGACGGGCCAGGACCCGGCGACCGGACGTCTCGTCGAGGGCGGCACCGTCGCCGAGGCGGGGCAGGCGCTGCGCAACCTCGCCGCCGTGCTCGACGCCGCGGGGCTCGGCATGGACGACGTCGTGAAGGTGAACGTGTACCTCGTCGACATGGCGGACTTCGCCGCGTTCAACGCCGAGTACGCGCGCCACTTCGACGCGCCGCATCCCGCGCGCACCACCATCGCCGTGGCGGCGCTGCCGCTCGGCGCGCGCATCGAGCTCGAGATCGTCGCCGTGGACCGTCGCTCGACGCGGTAGCCAGGCGGCGCGGCGTCAGCCCTTCACGCGGCCGCGCAGGACCCCTTCCTCCGAGCCGCGCTGCCAGCGGCCGGTGATGGTGCGGCCGGGCGTCCCCTGCGCCTGCTTGTCGAAGACCATCTCGAGCACGCCCTTCTCCGTCTCGCCGACGACCACCAGATCGTCGCGGTAGACGAACACGCCCATGCGATGCTCGGACGAGTCCTTCGCCAGGCGGTAGCGCGCGACGAGCTGCCCCGCGGAGTCGGCGACGACCACCGTCGCCGGCATCGTGCGGTCGTGGTTGCGCGTCGCGACGTGGAACGTGACGACGGGGCGGATATCGGCCGTGGGGCTCTGCGCCGCGAGCGGAGCGATCGCGGCGACGGAGAGCGCGCCCGCGACGGCGCGGACGAGAGTGCGTGCGTTCATGGGAAGGCCTCGCGGTGAAGGAGCGACGCGCGCCTCGATGCGGCGCCGTCGTCATGATGATTCACACCGAGTGCTCCTTATTCCCGCGCGCCGTCAGGCCTCCGCGAGCATCCAGCCGAAGCGGCGACGGAATGCTGCGGCGTATCGCACGCACCACGCCTCCTCGCTCCCGCCGCGGCGCAGGTATGCCGCCATGAGCTCGACCTGCAGCATGTTGTACGCGCGCAGCCGGGTGCCGTACCGGCTCAGATACACGGTGGCGAGCAGCATGACGTCCTCGGGCTCCTGGGATCTCGCGGCCGACGCGTCATGGTGCGACGATCGGCCGCGCGCCACATGGGGCGAACGACCCGGTGCCGGCGGGATCCGCGTCAGTCGCCGCGCAGCGCCTCCAGCGGGCTCACGCGCGACGCGCGGAATGCGGGCACCCACGCCGCCGCGCCCGCGAGCACGAGCAGCGCCGCACCGACCGCGGCGAACGTCGCCGGATCGAGCCGCCCCACGTCGTAGAGCAGCCCCGCGACCGCCCGGCCTCCGACCGCGGCGATCGCGAGCCCGAGCGCCGCGCCGGCCGCCGCGAGCCCCACGCTGCGGCGCACCACGGCCGCCCACACGCGCCCGCGCTCCGCGCCGAGCGCCAGTCTGAGTCCGAGCTCCGCGCGGCGCCGCGCCACGCCGTACGCGACGACGCCGTACAGCCCCAGCGCCGCGATGAGGTACGCCGTCGCCGCGAACGCGCCGAGCACGCGCACGAGCACCCGGCGGCGCGCCAGGTCGCGGGCCACGAGGTCGCCTAACGGGCGGCCGTCGAACGCCGGGATCGACGGAGCGATCGCGTGCAGTGCGCGGCGGGCGGCGGCGAGCACGGCACTCGTCTCGCGCGCGCCCGCGCCGTCGCGCACGCGGACGACGACGTCCATTCCCCAGTCGCCGAAGTGGCCGAACGTCGCCTGGCCGAACGAGACGTACGCGAGCGGCTCCGGCGCGTCGGCGAGCCCGCTCGTGTGCACGTCGCCGACGACGCCGACCACGCGGAGCCAGTGTCGCTCCGGCGCGTCGGGATCGAGCGTGACGCGGCGGCCGATCGCGCGCTCGATCGCGCGCGGGCCCGGCCACGCGCGCTCGGCGAACGAGCGGCTGACGACCACCGTCGGGTCGGCGCCGGCGCGGTCGACCGCCTCGATGCCGCGGCCCTGGAGCAGCGGGATGCCCATCGTCGCGAAGTAGCCCGGCGTCACCACGCGATAGCTCGCCGTCGGCGCGGCGCCCGGCTCCGACGGCCGCCCCTCCGGCTCGTAGTCGGTCGTCCACCAGGCGCCGGTGAGCGGCAGCCGGTTCACGGCGGCCACCGCGATCGTGCCCCGTGTCTCCGCGAGGCGCGCGAGCAGCTGGTCGTAGAGCGCCTGCGCCCGCGCGCGCTCGGGATACGTGCCCCAGTCCGGCGCGACGCGGAACGTGACGCGCCCGTCGAGCGCGATGCCCGGCTCCACCCGGCTCAGCCGCGCGAAGCTGCGCAGCAGCAGTCCGGCGACGACGAGCACGATCGCCGCGACCGCCACCTGCGCCACGACGAGCGACGACCGCAGACGCTCGTGCCGACCCGACGACGTCGTGCCGCGGCCGCCGCGTCGCAGCGCGCCGGCCGGCCGCGTGCGCGCCGCGCCGAGCGCCGGCGCGACCCCGAACGCGAGCGCGGCGGCCAGCGACAGCACCCCGGTGTAGGCGAGCACCCACGGATCGAGCGTCAGCTCGCCGAGCCGCGGCACGTCCAGCGCGCTCACCCCGTCGAGGCGGCGGAGCAGCGCGAGCGACAGCGCCGCGAGCGCGGTGCCTAACGCGCCGGCGGCCGCGGCGAGCACCACGCACTCGGCCAGGCACGCGCGCACGAGACGACCGCGGCCGGCGCCGAGCGCGGCGCGCACCGCCACCTCCCCCTCGCGCTCCGCGGCGCGCGCGAGCAGCAGGTTGCCGCTGTTCACCGTGACGATCAGCAGCACGAGCCCCACCATCGCCCACGCGACGAGCAGCAGCGGTCGCACGTCGCCGGTCTCGGCGCGGAGCCGCGGCTCCACGCGCACGCCGACGTCGCGGTTGCTCGCCGGGTACGCGCGCGCGAGCCGCGACGCCACCGCGGCCAGCTCCGATGCCGCGGCGTCGATCGGGACGCCGGCGCGCAGACGGCCCACGGCGCTCACCCAGCGCGCCTGGCGCGGTCCCGTCGCGTCGGGCGGCGCGCCGAACGGCTTCCACAGCGCTGTCGCGGCGTCGGGGAAGTCGAACGCGCGCGGCATCACGCCGACGACGGTGAGCGGCTTGCCGTCCACCGTGATCGCGCGGCCCACCGCGGCCGGGTCGCCGCCTAACGCGCCGCGCCAGAACGCGTAGCTCACGACGGCCACGTCGGGGTGCCGCGTCTCGTCGTCGGCGGCGAGCGTGCGGCCCAGCAGCGCCGGCACCCGCAGGACGCGGAAGACGTCGGGCGACGCGAGCGCGACGCGCGCGCGCTGCACGCGCTCGCCCGTACCGCCGGCGACGACGTTCGACTCGACCGAGGTGTAGGTGCCGATCGCCGCGAGCGTGTGCGTGGCCGTCGCCCAGTCCGCGGCGTCCTGCCGCGAGACGCCGTCGCGCGAGGTGCCGCGCGCGGCGTTCGTCGACCACAGCGTCACGACGCCGTCGGCGTCGGGGAACGCGAGCGGCCGGAGGAGCACGCCGCGCACGACGCCGAAGATCGCGCCGTTCGCCGCGATGCCGAGGGCGAGCGAGGCCACGAGCAGCGACGTCAGGCCCGGACGTCGGCGGAGCGCGCGCGCGGCGTCGCGCAGGTCGGAGACGACGGTGCTCATGCGCGGATCTCCTCGGTCGACGCGGTGACGGAACGCCGTGGGCAGATAGCGCCATGCGATGGACAGCGCCTGCCGCCGGTACCACCGGCGCGCGTCGGCCGGCGAAGTCGCGGCGCGCCGCGCGAAGCCCTCGCGCAGGTCGCCGACGATCGCGTCGCCGTAGGCCGAGGCGCGCACGATCATCGTGACGAGCCGCTCGAGCGCGGCGGGCACGCGCTCACGCGCCATCGAGCCGTGTCTCCAAGCCGCGCCACAGCGCGGAGAGCTCGGCGCGCGCGGCGCGCACCTCGCGCAGCCCGCGCGCCGTGACGGTGACGTAGCGCCTCGGCCGACCGCCGCGTTCCGGCGTCTCGCCGCCGACGCGCGATCGGATGAACCCCTTCGCCTCGAGTCGGTCGAGCGTCACGTAGACCGATCCGGCGGCCGGCGCGCGGCCGGTCGTGCGCTCGATCTCGTCGAGGATCGCGGGCGCGTACGCGTCCGCGTCGAGCCGCAGGATGGCGAGGAGCACGAGATGCTCGAACCCCCCGAGGAGATCGCGTCCCATTCCTTACGTTGTAAGGATCGCGCCGCGCCCGCAAGCACGGCTCGTCACAGCGCGTCAGCCGCCGCAGCGCGTGCGCCCGCTCCGGCACCCGAAGTACGCGACGCTCGCGTCGCGCCAGCGAAGCGCGTGCGCGCGCTGCTGCTCCAGCCGGTCCTGCACCTCGCGCCATCGCCGCGCGTCGACGTCGCCGGCGAGCGTGCGCCACGACGCGAGCAGATCGTCGCCGTAGCGCGCGCCGTCGTCGTAGCGGTGCACGAGCTCCGCCCACACCGTGCGGCCGTTAGGCAGCCGGAAGTCCCACGACACCCGGTGGAACCACAGGAGCAGCTCCGGCGGCGTCGTCGCCGGCTCGTCCCACAGACGGCGCAGCGGCTCGTGGTACTGGCCCACGTAGTCGCTGCCGCGGCTGGAGCGGTCGTAGCCGATCCCCAGCGAGTCCGCGTGCCAGTACTCGCCCTCGCGTCGCTCGAGTCCCGGGTCGTAGTGCTGGCCGTCGACCGTGAGGCTCAGGCCCAACGGTGTCATGTCGCTCACCGCCGCCTCCCACGAGCCGAGCATCATCGACTCCACCGTGCGCACGACGCGCGGCCGGTTGCTCCACGTCATCCGCGCCCACTCCTCCGCCACGGCGTCGGACGGGAGCGACGGATCCCACGCCAGCCGCCCGAACGCGTACCAGTTCGCCTGCGCGAAGTGGTGCCCGGTCCAGTCGCTGTCGGCGCCCACGTTCGCGACGCCCGCGATGCCGGTCATGCCGCTCGTGCCGTTGGGCGCGCGCTCGACGATGCGCGCGACCGTGGAGCCCGCGCCGCGCGCGTGCGTGTCGGCGTCGAGGAACTCCTTCCACATCGGCGCGAGATAGACGAGGTGCGTCGCGCGGCCGAGATACTCCTGCGTGATCTGCAGCTCCGGCATCAGCGGCGTGTCCGGCATCGCGCCGAACAGCGGGTTGAACGGCTCGCGCGGCTGGAAGTCGAGCGGGCCGTTCTTCGGCTGCACGAACACGTTCGCGGCGAACCGGCCGTCGAGCGGCACGAACTCCTTGTAGCCGCGCTTCACGCGATCCGGGTCCGCGTTCTTCGGGTACACGAACGCGCGCCACATCACCACGCCGCCGTGTGGCGCGAGTGCCGCCGCGAGCATGTTCGCGCCGTCGACGTGGCTGCGTCCGTAGTCCTGCGGACCCGGCATCCCCTCCGAGCTCGCCTTCACGAGAAAGCCCCCGAAGTCCGGGATCAGCCGGTAGATCTCGTCCGCCTTCTCGCGCCACCACCGCGCGACGCGCGGGTCCAGCGGATCGGCGGTCGGCAGCGATCCGATGCCGCCCCACTTCTTCATGGCGTCCGGTGTGCTCGACGGAGGAAGCGGCGCCCCGAAGTTCGCGCTGAGATACACGCGGACGTTGTACGGGCGCAGCGCGCTCGCGATCGCCGCGACCTTCGCCAGGTAGTCGGCGCGCAGCACGCGCGGATCCGCGTTCACGTTGTTCAGCACCACCCCGTTGATGCCGATCGACGCGTTCGCGCGCGCATAGTCCACGAGCCGGGGGTCGATACGGGCGGGCAGCTCGGCCCACCGCCAGATCGACGCGCCGGCGTACCCGCGCTCGATGGTGCCGTCGAGGTTGTCCCAGTGGTCGAGCATCCGGCGCGCGAGGCGCGGTCGCTCGGCCACGCGCAGCGTGTCGATCGGCCGTCCGGTCTGCAGCAGTCGCAGAAGATGGAACGCGCCGTACAGCGCGCCCGCGTCGCCGCTCGATGCGATGATCGTCACCGGGCGGTCGGCGACGCGCGTCGAGCGAATCACGAACCCCTCCGGCCCCAGCGCGTCGAGCTCGCGCCCCCAGCCAAGGTGCCTAACGATCGCGGAGCTCGCCGGCGTTCCGACGACGAGCGCGCCCTGCCCGCGGACCTCCGCCTCGACCGGCACGCCGGCGCCGAGCAGTCCGCGGATCCCACGCTCCAGCTCGCCCGCCGCCGCACGCAGCGACGGTGAGGCCCCCTGCACCACGAGGTGCGTGATGCGAGACGCGTACGCGCGTCGCAGCGCGGCGTCCTCCACGCCGACGTAGCGGAGCCAGAGATCGTACCCGCTCTCGGCGGGCGGCTGCTGCCCCCGGAGCGGCGCGGCCATGACGGCCAGCAGCGTGAGAAGCGCCGTTGCGGTGTGGCGAGCCGAGCGCGGCATGGCTGGGTTCGGGGTGGGCGGCGTGCCTCGAAGCTATCGGAATGTCGCTCCGCGGCCGCGCTGGCCGCGTGTTGGGAGCGAAACCTGCGTCATGCCGACCCGCCGGGAGCCCGCCGCCTGCCGACTCCCGAGAGCCGAACCCACTTTTTTTCGAGAGAGCGGCGTCATGCGCACGAAGGGAACCGTGAAGTGGTTCAACAACGACAAGGGCTTCGGCTTCATCACGCCCGAGGACGGGAGCAAGGACCTGTTCGTCCACCACTCGGCCATCCAGGGCAGCGGCTTCAAGTCGCTCGACGAGGGCGAGAGCGTGGAGTTCGACGTCGTGCAGGGGCAGAAGGGGCCGGCCGCGGAGAACGTGACGCGGCTCGGCGGCGGGCGGCCGAGCGGTGGGGGCGGTGGTGGTCGGGGTGGCGACTACGGCGGCGGCGGTGGTGGGTACGGCGGTGGTGGCGGCCGCGGGCGAGGCGGGTACTGACGGCCAGCGTCGCCCGGCCGTGACGCGGGAGCCCGACGCCGAGGCGGCGCTTCACGCCCGACTCGACGCCCTGTGCGCCGACGGCTGGGCCATCTGGGAACGGTTCGACGGGACGGTGCGGGAGCGCGGGTTCCACCCGTTCGTCCCGGCCGACTACGAGGTCGTCCGAGCGACGCTCCTGGCGCTGCGCGCGCCGGGGCGCCGCTTCCTGGAGTGGGGGTCGGCCACCGGCATCATCACGATCATGGCCGACCTCATGGGCTTCGATGCGTACGGCATCGAGGTCGATGCCGGGCTGGTGGCGACGGCACGCGAGGTCGCCGCCCGCCACGGCTCCGGCGCGCGCTTCGTCGTCGGCAGCTTCCTGCCGACCGGCTATCGATGGCGGTCGGCGGACGGCGACGGACGCACGGGGACGATCGCGCGCGGCGACTCCGGCTATCAGCAGCTCGGCCGCGCGCCGGAGGACTTCGACGTCGTGTTCGGCTACCCGTGGGGCGGGGAAGCGCCCGTCATGCGCGACGTCATGCAGCGGTACGGAAGCCCCGACGCGCTGCTGCTGCTGTTCGACGCGGACGGCACCCTGCAGGGGTACCGCGGCGGACGGCAGCCGGTGGCCGCCGACGCGCTCACCGCACCCGCGTGAAGCGGAGGTGCCTAACGCGCCCGGATTCCACCACGAATCCGGTGATGCGCCCCTTCGCGTCGCGCTGCACGTCGATGACCGCACCGCCGCGCGTGAAGCCGTCCGCGTAGGTCGGCTCCAGCGCGCCGAGCCGGCGGTCGTCGGAGTACACGACGAGCCGTCCGTTCTCGACGGTCCACGTGTGCGTCGCGTCGACCTCGTCGCTCCGGTAGCGGCCCGCGTACTCGGCGAGCCGCGCCGGCGTCAGCACCGCCGTGTCGGCCCGCGTGTACGTCACCGTCTCACCCGTCGTGCGCACGATCATGCGCGTCGGCACCGCCGCGTCGCCGTCGCGCTCGAAGCGGAACTCGGTGCCGGAGCCGACGCGGAAGCGGCCGCCCTCGACCGGCACCATCCGCGTGCGCTCGGCGCCCACGGCGAACAGCGTGTCGCCGACGAGCCGCGTGCGCCGCACCTCGCCACGCTCCACGTTGCGCCACACGCCGGCCAGCGCGCGCAGGCTCGCGGTCGGCACGTCGCCGCGCGGCGCCGCGTCCAGCGCCGCGGTCCACAGCGCGGCGCTGTCGGGCTGCATGCGATCGCCGAGGTAGATCCCGGCCACCTTGCGTGCGAGCGAGTCCGGGCCCGACGTCGTGAGATTGCAGAACGTCGCCACGGCGAACCGCTGGTCGGGGAAGCGGAGGAAGTGGCCGCGGTAGCCCGCCCAGCTGCCGCCGTGCGAGACGACGCGCAGCCCGCGCAGCGTCCCGACGTTGAGGCCGATCGCGTACGCCTGCGTGGGACCCGAGACGGCCGGCGTGCCGTCGTTCAGCGGCGTCACCGTCGTCATCGTCTCGATGATGTCGCGGCCGCCGACCGTCGCCGCGTCGTAGTTGTCGAGCCAGCGGCCGAAGTCCTCGATCGTCGTGTGCACCGCGCCGGCCCCCATGATGGCGCCGTCGTACGTCGAGCGCGCGACGCGGAACCCGCCGTCCGGGCGCGGCGCGTACCCCTCCGCCGCGTTGGGCACGATGGTCGTGACGTCCGCGAGGTAGCGCGTGTCGCGCATGCCTAACGGCCCGAAGATCCGCTCCTCGGCGAACCGGTCGAGCGTCTTGCCGGTGAGCCGATAGACGATCTGCGCGGCGAGGATCCAGCCCGAGTTCGTGTAGAGGTAGCGCGCGCCAGGCTCGTAGTTCGGCTCCGCGGAGTGCGTGATCACGCGCAGCGCGTCGATCGTGTCGCCGGCGAACGTGCGGCCCGTCTGCCCCATCATCACGTACAGGTCGCGCAGCCCGCTCGTCTGGCTCAGCGCGCGGCGGAGCGTGATGCGGTCCGCGTACGCCGGCATCTCCGGGATGTATTTCCGCAGCGGGTCGTCGAGCGACAGCTTGCCCTCCTTCTGCAGCATCAGCATCGCCATCGCCGTGAACTGCTTCGAGATGGAGCCGACGTCCAGCACGGAGCGCGGGGACAGCGCGATGCCGTGCTCCAGGCTCGCCATCCCGTAGCCGCGTGCGTACAGGATGCGGCCGTCCTGGTAGACGCCGAGCGCGCAGCCCGGCGAGTCGGTGCGGTCGAAGCGCTGGAAGACGCTGTCGGCGCGCAGCGCGCGAGCGTCGCGCACGCCCACGACGTGCTGGGCGCGCGCGACGCTCGACGCGAGACCGAACGCGGCGGTGAGGAGAGCGGCGAGGCGGCGCATCATCGGTGGATCCGGAGGAGGTCAGCGCCGAACATGCGGCCTCGGCCGCGGAAGCTCAACGCTCGGAACGCACGGCACGCGCGAGTCGACGGTCGACCGACAGGGCGCCGCCGCCGTCGATGACGACGACCGCCGCGAGCGCGATGGCGAACAGGTGGTACTCGAACCCCTCGCTGCCGGCCTTCAGCGCGCCGAACCAGTTCATGAAGAAGCCGTTCGCGACGTGCGTGCTGATGGCGCCGAGCATCAGGCCGACGAGGCCGAGCGCGGCGAGGCGGCTGCCGAAGCCGAGGAGCAGCGCGAACGGCGCGAGCAGCTCGACGGTGATCGCGAGCGCCGCGGCGGGCGCCGGGAAGCCGAGCGTGCCCGTCATCCAGCCGAGCGTGCCGCGGAAGCCGTAGCCCCCGAACCAGCCGAGCGCGTGCTGGGCTCCGTGCGGGAACATGAGCAGCGCGAGCGAGACGCGAGCGACGAACGGCGCGACGGCGGCTCGGCTGTCGAGGAGCGCGACCGGCGTCGTGAGCGAGCCCGGCGTCGCGTACGGGGCGGGGCGAGTGATGGTCGACATGGGGATTTCCTCCGAGGTGGGGTCGGGCGTTTGAAGTGCAAGGCAACAGTTAGCATGACAACTATTGGACGCTTTGGGAGACTTCTCGGTCGCGATCGCGCTAGCCGGATGCGGGGGCGGCGCGGCGGGCCGCGCCACGCTCCGCGTTCGCCGTCCGCACGGCGTCGAGCAGCGCCACGAGCCGCGTGACGTCGTCGTCGGGGAGCGTCTCCACCGCGGCGGCGTCGCTCGCGTCGACGAGCGGGTCCACACGGTCGAGCAGCTGCACGCCGGCGGCGGTGGCGAAGCAGATCACCTGCCGCCGGTCGGGAAGGGAGCGCTCGCGGCGCAGGAGGCCGGCCTCCTCCAGCTTGTCGAGCAGCCGCGTGATCGTGGTGCCCTCCTCGATCATCCGCTCACGGATGGCGAGCGTGGGGATGCCCCCGGTGCCGGCGCCGCGGACGATGCGCAGCGCGTTGTACTGCGCGAGGCTGAGCCCGAACGGCTCGACGACGCGCTCGAGGACGCGCCGCACCACCGACGCCGTGCGCAGCAGCGCCACGGTCGCCTCCTGCCGCGCCGAGGCGAACGGGCGTCCCTGGCGGAGCTCTCGCTGGAGCCGACCGGGGCGCGGTCGGACGGGGTGTCGTGACGAGGCCATCGAACGAGGCGCGGTTGAAGTGACAGGCAACTGTTGCCATGATAACTAATTTCACGCTGGGCGCAAGACCCGTCGGACTTCCATGCGCGGTGGGCGGAGGGGTGCGGATCCTGCGACGAGCGCGAAGTTTTCCGTCGGAATCGTCATGATCGCCTCGAACGACCCGCTCCCCTCCTGCCCGCTCGCCACGGCGCTCGCACTCCGGATCTGCGACGCCCGCGAGGAGCTCACGCGCCGCTGGCTCGACCGCATCAGCGCGCGGGTCAACCTCGACCCGAACGAGGTCTTCCCGAGCGACGAGCTGCTCGACCACGTGCCGATGCTGTTCGCCGGCATCGCGGCGTACATCGAGGACCCGGCGCAGGAGATCCCCGCCGACGCGCCGGTGATCGCGAAGGCGATGGAGCTCGGCGCGCTCCGCCACGAGCAGGGGTTCGACGAGTACGAGATCCTGAAGGAGTTCGAGCTCCTCGGCGGCGTGCTGTTCGCGTTCCTCGTGCGCGAGGTCCGCGAGCTCCAGGCGCCGTGCGACCGCGACGAGATCCTCGTCTGTGGGCACCGGCTGTTCCGCGCCATCGCCGTCATCCAGGAGGCGAGCGTCGCGCACTACCTGCAGCGCATGCGCGCGCGGCTCTCCGAGCGCGAGGCGCGGCTGCGCGCGTTCAACCGCGCGCTCACGCACGAGCTGAAGAACGAGATCGGCGCGATCCTCGGCGCCGCGGAGCTGCTCGACGAGCCCGGGCTCGCCGAGGACCGTCGCCCTCCGGCGATCGAGATCATCCGCCGCAACGCGCGCGTCATGCGCGACGTGCTCGGCAACCTCGTCGAGCTGTCGCGTCTCGATCCCGAGGCCCGCCACCAGCGCCGCATCCTGCTGCCGCAGGCGGTGGCCGAGGCGGTGCGACAGCTGCGCGACCGCGCGCGGGCGTCGGGCGTCGCCGTGCGCATCGGCCCGCTGCCCGCGGTCGAGGTGCCCGCCGCGGCGGTCGAGCTGTCGCTCACGAACTACCTGTCGAACGCGATCAAGTACGCCGACCCGGCGAAGGCCGCGCGCTGGGTGCTGATTCGCGCGTTCGTGAGCGCGCCGCGGCGCGAGATCGTCGTGGAGGTGTGCGACAACGGGCTCGGCGTGCCGGAGGAGAAGCGCCCACACCTGTTCGCGCAGGGCTTCCGCGCGCACGAGGAGACCGTGACCGACGTCGAGGGCACCGGGCTCGGCCTGACGATCGTGCGCGACGCGATCGAGGCGGTCGGCGGGCGCGCGTGGGTGACGTTCCCGCCGCACGGCGGATCGTGCTTCGCGTTCGCGCTCCCGGCGCGTCGCGCGGCCGACGTCGCGGACGGCGCCCCGGCGCGCGGATCCGCGCCGGACGCGTAGGCGCCTAACGCCGCGCTGCGCGCCTAACGCCAGCCGCCGGAACGGACGAGGGGGACGGCGCTCGTTCGCGCCGTCCCCCTCGAATGCGGACCAGCGTCCGCGACTTACTTACAGATCGGCGCGCCGTCGGCCGTGGCCGAGCCCTTGTTCGTCGCCGCGGCGCCCGTCGGGCCGCCCGCGAAGATGTTGCAGCTCGTGACCGACTTCACGGCGGCGTTCTTCAGGCTGGCCGACCAGCCCGTCGCGTCGCCGTCGACGCCGATCACGGTGTTGTTCTGGCTCAGGTTCCACAGGTAGTTGCCCGTCAGCTCGCTCTGCTTCGCGTAGCGGCCGGAGTCGGAGTAGAAGGCCTCCTGCACGTTCGTGAGGTTCTTCAGGTCCGCCTTCATCGTGGCCATGTAGGCCTTCTCCTTCGTCGACGAGAACTTCGGGATCGCGATCGCGGCGAGGATGCCGATGATGACGACGACGATCAGAAGCTCGATCAGCGTGAAGCCCTTGCGGTTCGTGTTCTGCGACATCATGGGGACCTCGGTGGGTTCGACGGGGAGGGGATGCGGAGGGTCGTACGCCTCGTCCTCTCGCTGCGAGGCACCGGACTCCAAGGCAGCCTGCGTGCCGGTCGGTGTCGTTCGCGCGGAAGCCGCACGGCGGCAACGCGTTAGGCGTGCGGCGGGGAGTCCCCCGCGATTCCCGCGACCGCCGCACCGTGCGAGACTTTCTCGCAGACCGCGAGGGCGACCGATGCGCGGCGGGCCGTTAGGCGGCCGCCGTCCTTGCCGGGCCGGGGGATTCCCCGTATCATGCCGGCCTGCTCGCCTCGCCCTCCTCCCCTGATCGGAGCGGCACCATGCGTCGGTTGCGCGTCGGCATTCTCGACCTAGTCACGAACGGCCCCGCCACCGCGCTGTACGGGCGGATCATGAACGCGAACCTGGCCAGCCTCATGCCGCAGGCGTTAGGCGTGTGGTGCGAGGCGGCCGGACACGATGTGCGGTTCGTGTGCTATACGGGGTTCGAGGACCTCTCGGCCGAGCTGCCGGCCGGCCTCGATTTCCTGTTCGTCAGCGCGTTCAGCCAGGCGGCGCAGCTCGCGTACGCGATCAGCGAGCGCTATCGCCGCCAGGGCACGGTCACCGGGTTGGGCGGCCCGCACGCGCGCTGCTACCCCGAGGACGCGCGCAATTACTTCGACTACGTCTTCGGCTTCACCGACGAGACGATCGTCCGCGATGCGCTGGCCGAGTGCGCGCCGCACCGTCCCCTCGGCGTGCAGATCGGCGCGGCGCGGCAGGTCGTGAATCTCCCGGGGGTGCGCGAGCGCTGGCGCTTCATCGAGCCGACGCTCGCGAAGGCGCCGACGATCAAGATCGTGCCGATGCTCTCCAGCCTCGGCTGCCCCTACACGTGCAGCTTCTGCATCGACTCGACGGTCGCGCATCAGCCGTTCCCGGTGGAGGTGCTGCGCGACGACCTCCGCTTCCTGCTCACCAAGTTCCGCCGCCCGCACGTCGCGTGGCACGATCCGAACTTCGGCGTGCGCTTCGACGAGACGTTAGGCGCCATCGAGGAGGCGGTGCCGCCCGGGCGCGTCGACTTCATCGCCGAGAGCAGCCTGTCGCTGCTGTCGGAGGAGCGCATGCGTCGGCTCGCGCGCAACGGCTTCAAGGCGCTCCTCCCCGGCGTGGAGTCCTGGTACTCGCTCGGCAACAAGTCGCGCACGGGGCGCGCGTCGGGGATGGACAAGGTGCGGCAGGTGGCCGACCACGTGAACATGGTGCTGCGCCACGTGCCGTACGTGCAGACGAACTTCGTGCTCGGCCTCGACACCGACGAGGGAGACGAGCCGTTCGAGCTCACGAAGCGGTTCCTCGACCTCGTGCCGGGCGCGTTTCCCGGGTTCTCGCTGCTGTCGGCGTTCGGCCGCGCCGCGCCGCTCAACCTGGATCTCCAGCGCGACGGACGCGTGCTGCCGTTCCCGCACCACTTCCTGAACAACTCGCGGGCGATGAACGTGCGGCCGAAACACTACGCGTGGCCCGCGTTCTACGACCGCGTCGTCGACCTGACGGCGTACGCGTTCTCGCGCCGCGCGATCGTGCGCCGCTTCGCGGCGAACCGCGAGCTGATCCCGCGCGCGATGAACGTCGTCCGCGCGGTGTCCAGCGAAGGCGCGGGCCGGAACCGCTACTACCGCGAGGTGCGCGGCCTCCTGGACACCGACCGGTCGATGCGGCGCTTCTTCGAGGGGGAGAGCACGGAGCTGCCGGCGTTCTACGCGGAGCGCGTGCGGCGCGACCTGGGGCCGTTCTGGGCCCACCTCCCCGCCGGCGCTCTCATGCACGACCAGAACGCGTACCTCGCCACCGAGCGGACGGGCCCGACGGCGATCAGCGGAGCGCCGGCTACCGGTCTCGCGTCCTGAGCGACATCGGCCCGTAGCGCGCGACCGCGTGCACCGGCGGCCCGCCGCCGCCGAGTCGCGTGCGGACCGGCGAGTCGTCGAGGTGCGTCACCGACAGCGGGAGGTCGCTGCTGAACGGCCCGTGCTCGCTGCCGATCTCCAGGTCGCCGGCGAAGCTGCGCGGCACGGTCAGCGTCACGGGCCCGTACGCCGACTCGGCGTCGAGCCGCGTGCCGTTCCACCGCGGCGAGTCGAGGTCGACGGAGAGCGGGCCGTACTCCACGCGCGCGCGCACGTCGCCGCCGACGTTGCTGATCTGCAGCGGGCCGTGGTCCGCGCGCAGGTCCATGCGGCCGCGCACGTCCCTCACGGTGAGCGGCGCGTAGCCGACGCGCAGCGAGAGGTCGGACTCGCGCGGCGTGTCGAGGACGAGCGTCGCGCCGACGAAGTGGTCGTCGTCCTGCTCGTCCATGGCGGTGATGCCGGTGATGCGCAGCGGCGTGCGCGACAGGTCCACCGCGACGCGGCGCGCGAGCTCACGCGCGTCGTCCACCGAGCGGCCCTGCGCCTGGATGACGAGGCTCGTGCGCACGTCGCTGCGCGAGCCGCCGCGCACGAGCACGCCCTGCCGCTCCCCGCCGTCGACGTCGAGCGTGCCGCGCGCGGCGCGCGTGCCGAGGTCGCGGACCTCGCAGTACACCGCGGCGGGCCGCCCGCTCATCATGCGGCCGTACTCGCGCCAGATCTCGCGGCACGTCTCGCTGCCCTCGACGTCGCGGTCACGCGAGAAGCGCTGCGCGGCGGCAGGCAGCGCGCCGACGAGCAGGGTGGTGGCCGTGGCGAGGGTGACGAGGACGCGCATGGCGGCTCCGGCTGGGGTGAGCGCTTGGCCGACGCGGTTTCGCGCCGGCCGATGCTCACTGGGACACGGGTCGCCCGCCGAGGGTTTGTTACGGCAGGCGGCCGTCCGGCGTGGGCTGCGCCTCCTGCTGCTGCTCGGGGGCGCGCTGCCGGATGCGCGGCTGGCGGCCGAACGCGTAGTTGAAGCTCAGGAACAGCCCGCGCGCGCGCCGAACTGCCGCTGCGACGTCTGGTAGAAGCGCCCGTCATCGGTGACGAAGCCCATCTTCATCGTGTTGAACGGGTCCATCACGCGCAGCGTCACGCTCGCCGCGTCGCCGCGCAGCTTCTGGCGGAGCGCGAGGTTCGTCATCGTCATCGCCGACATGCGGCCCTGCTCGGTCGTCATCGGCGCGCGGTACATCAGGAAGCCCTGCGCGTCGAGCGTGCGGGTGAGCTTCACCGTCGCGTTGCCGCGCGCCGACCAGCCGAGCGCGCTGTTCGACACGTCGGTGCTCAGGTTGCTGCCGTCGGTCACCTGCTTGAACGCGCTGACGCCGCCGAAGCCGGTGAGGCGGCCGAGCCGCAGCGAGCCGTTCACGTCGGCGCCGTAGGAGTCGCTCGTGGCGACGTTCTGGAACGTCGTCGTCGACACGCCGGCGTCGTCGATCGTGCGGATGAAGCGCACCGCGTTCACCGTGTGGCGCGCGAACGGCGTCACCTGCACCGTGCCCTTGCCGAACGACTGCTGGTAGCCGAGCTCGAACGCATGCGTGTACTCGGGCTGCAGCGCCGGGTTGCCCTGGAAGACGTTCAGCGCGTCCTCGCGCATGCCGAACGGGTTGAGCTGACGCGTGTCGGGGCGCGTGACGCGCTTCGAGTAGCTCGCCTTCAGCTGCCGGCGGTCGTCGAGGTTGTACGCCGCGATCGCGCTCGGGTACAGGCTGCGGTAGTCGTTGTCGTAGCGCGTGCTCGTCGTCGCGAGGTCGAACCGAGTCGACACCGCCTCGGCGCGCAGGCCGCCCTGCAGGTCGAACTTGCCGATACCCTGGCTCAGCACGGCGTACGCGGCGTGCACCTGCTCGTCGTAGTCGAACGCGTTGCTGCGACCCGCGTCGGTGACGAACGAGGCCGTCGCATCGGACCACTGCGCGACGTCGTACGCGTTCTCGAGCTGGCGGAGCGTGCCCTTGTACCCGGTCTCCAGCTTCGTGCGGCTGCCGAGCGTGCGCGTGAAGTCGGTCTGCAGCGTCCAGTTGTGCGTGAGCGCGCCGGTCGCGTTCGTCTCGATGGCGGCGGCACCGGCCGGGGCGCCGGCCGTCGTCGACAGCGTCTGGTCGGCGAGGCGCACGGCGTCGTCGTCGCGCGAGCGGTTCACGCGGAACTCGGCGGAGAGCCCGTCACCGGCGCGCTTCGCGGTGCGGCGGAAGCCGAGCGTGTAGTCGACCATCAGGCCGTCGCCGGTCTGCATGCTCGTGCGGAGCGAGCGGCCGGTGAGCGCGCGCGTGGCGTCGAGCTCGCGGTACGCGTTGTCGTTCTCGCGCGTGAGATCGCGCTTGCTCCCGATGAGGGTCGACGAGAGCGTGGTGCGCGCGCCGAGCTTGTAGTCCGCGCTGGCGTTCAGCGAGTGCGACTTCGGCGAGAACGCGCCGGTCGCGTCGCTCTCGAGGAACGGCAGCAGGCCGCTGGCGAGCCCCTGACGGCTCGTGAAGCCGGAGAGCTCGCGGTCGTCGCGCATGAAACCGTAGTTCGCGAACAGCGTGAGCGGGCCGGCCTGGTAGCCGAGGTTGCCGGACAGGTTCACCTGGCCCGTGGTGCCGCCGCCGACCGTGGCGCCGCCGCTCAGGCCGAGGTCCGCGTTCTCCTTCAGCACGATGTTGACGATGCCGGCCATGCCTTCGGGATCGTTCTTCGCCGACGGGTTCGGCACCACCTCGACCTTGCTCACCATGTTCGCCGGGAGCTGCGCGAGGAAGTTGCCCAGCGCCTCGCCGCGCATCGGCGTGATGCGGCCGTTGATCTGCACGACGACGTTCTCGTTGCCGCGCAGGCTCACCTTGTTGTCGCCGTCCACCTCGACCGCGGGGACGTTGCGCAGCACGTCGACCGCGCTGCCGCCCGACGCGGCGGGCATGTCCTTCACCGTGTAGCTGTTGCGGTCGGGGGCGAGCGCCACGGCCTCCTGCTGCGCGGTGACCGTCACGCTCGACAGCTCGGCGGCGACGGGGGTGAGCGGCAGCTTGCCGAGGTCCATCACGGGCGCGGCGGCCGTCACGGCGACGCCGCTCTTCACGAGCGGCGCGAAGCCGATCGCGCGCACGCGTACGGTGTAGACACCGGGCCGCAGACCGTCGATGCGGAACGTGCCGTCGGCGCGCGAGTAGCCGCCGCCGACGAGCGCCGAGTCGCGCATGCTGCGCAGCGACACCGCGGCCGCCGCGATCGGCTGGCCGCCGGCGGCGTGGACGACGGTGCCGGCGATGCGGCCGGCGGCCTGCGGCGCGGCGCCGCGCGGGGCCCGGCGGGCGCGCCCGGCGGCGGGCCGGAAGGCTGGGCGAGCGCCGCGCCGGGGAGGGCGGCAGCCGCGAGGATCAGGAACGTGGTGCGTGAGCGGCTGGTCATGGCCGGCGGTGTCGGAGAGTGTCGCGCGGCCGGGAAGGAGGGGCCGCCGCGTCGTGCGGTCGCGTCATGCGGTCGCGTCGTGCTTCGAGGACCATACGACCGAGGGGGGCGGCGTGTACCGGTCGGTGGCACGAGTTGCGGCGCGGCGTCACGAGTTGCGGGCGGGGCGACATGAGCCCGGGCGGCGCGGGGGCGCCGGGGCCGCGTCGCGACTCGTGCCGCCGGTCCTGCACCTCGTGACATGGAGTCGCAGCCCATGACACGACGGATGCCGTGCCGGTGGGCCGCCTCCTTATCCTCGCAGCCGATCCACGACGCCCACCCACCACCGGATATGGCCATGAGCACCCGATCCCACGCCGGCCGCGCGCGCCTCCTCACCGCCCTCGCCACGGCATTCACCGCGGGCCTCGCGCTGACCGCGACCCGCGCCGACGCGCAGACGAAGAAGAGCGCTCCCGCGCGCAAGACCGCGGCGGCCGCGGCGGCCCCGCGCCGCTTCGTCCTCGCGGCCGACGGCAACGAGGCGCGCTACCGCGTGCGCGAGCGGCTCATGGGCCACGATCTCGACAACGACGCGATCGGCACGACGAAGGAGATCACCGGCCGGCTGTTCGTCGATGCGCAGGGGCGGGTGGTGCGCGACAGCTCGCGGATCGTCGTCACGCTCACGAACCTCACGAGCGACCAGGCGCGCCGCGACGGCTTCGTGAAGCGCCGCACGCTGCAGGTCGACTCGTTCCCGACGGCGACGCTCGTCCCGACGGAGTTCCGCGGCGGCACCGGCACGCTGCCGACGTCGGGCACGGCGACGTTCGAGCTGCTCGCCGACCTCACGGTGCGCGGCGTGACGCGGCCGACGGTGTGGAAGGTGACGGCGCGCGCCGAGGGCGGCGCGGTGACGGGCACCGCGACGACGGCGTTCACGTTCAAGGACTTCTCGCTCGACCAGCCGCGGGTGCCGGTGCTGCTGAGCGTCGCGGACACGATCACGCTCGAGTACGACTTCCGCTTCGTGCCCGAGACGGCGCCGGCGATTGCCGCTCCCGGTCAGGGCCGGTAACGTGCGCACGACCCTCTCCGTGGCGGCGTACCGCGCGATGACGACTCCAGCCCCTGCCGAGACGACGACCTCCGCGCCGCGGTGGTGGGTGGAGCCCGCGCTGATCCTCGCGTTCTGGACGGCGATGGCGGTGCTCACCGCGGTGGGGCAGCTGCTCGATCCGCGCGCCGGCTTCCTGAAGCCGGTGTTCCCGGCCGCCTCGGTGGGGCTCGCGTTCACCGGCGCGTACCTGTGGGCGGCGCTCACGCGTCCGATCTTCCGCCTCAGCCGCCGCTACTCCTTCGAGCGCGGGCACTGGCACACGAACGTCCTCGCGCTGCTCGGCGTGGGCGTCGTTATCGCGATCGGGATGGAGATCGTCGTCTCGTACCTGCGCTTCGAGGTGTTCTTCTCGCCGCGCGACCGCGCGTTCGGGTACAACCCGCTGTTCGGGCTGAAGCGCCTGTTCTGGCTCGACGACTTCGTGGTGTATCTCGCGGTGCTCGCGGTGGGCTTCGCGCGCGACTACTTCCATCGGCTGCAGAAGCGCCACGACGAGGCGGTGGAGCTGGAGGCGGAGCGCGCGCGGCTGCAGGCCGAGGCGGCGCGGCTCGAGGCGCAGCTCGCGGAGGCGCGGCTCGCCGCGTTGCGCGCGCAGCTCGACCCACACTTCCTGTTCAACACGCTGAACGCCGTCTCGTCGCTCGTCGGCAGCGACCCGCGCGGCGTGCGGCGCATGATCGCGCGACTGAGCGCGCTGCTCCGCCACACGCTGGAGGAGTCGACCGAGCCCGAGGTGCCGCTCGCGCAGGAGCTCGCGGTGCTCGGGCAGTACGTCGAGATCATGGAGATCCGCTTCGAGGGACGCCTCCACGTGGACACGAGCGTGGATCCGGCGGCGCTCGACGCGCTCGTGCCGAACCTCGTGCTGCAGCCGCTCGTCGAGAACGCGATCAAGCACGGGGTGAGCAAGCTGCCTAACGCCGCGGTGGGGCGCGTCGCGGTGACCGTGCGCCGCGCGGGCGACGACGTCGTGCTGTCGGTGCGCGACAACGGGCCGGCGATCGACGATGCCGACGCGCTGGCGCGGCCGGGCGGCGTGGGGCTGCGCAACACGCGCGAGCGGCTGACGCAGCTCTACGGCCCGGAGCACACGCTCACGCTCACGGCGGCGCCGGGCGGCGGCGTGGTGGCCGAGCTGACGCTGCCGTATCACACGCGCGCCGACCTGCACGCGGCGGGCGTCGCCGCGGTGGACGACGACGCGACGCCGGCCGCGCTGGGCGCAGTCGGCGCGGAGAGCGCGGCGCGGGGATGACCGCGCCGCGGGCGGTGCGCGTGCTCATCGTCGACGACGAGCCGCTGGCCCGCCGCCGCGTCGCCGAGCTGCTCGGCGAGGAGTCGGGCGTGGAGATCGTCGGCACCGCGACGAGCGGCGCCGAGGCGGTCGCGGCCATCCGCGCGCACGCGCCCGACGTCGTGTTCCTCGACGTGCAGATGCCCGACGGCACGGGGCTCGACGTCGTGCGCGAGATCGGGCCCGACGCGATGCCGGTGACGGTGTTCGTCACGGCCTACGACCAGTACGCGCTGAAGGCGTTCGACGCCGCGGCGGTCGACTATCTCGTGAAGCCGTACGACGACGAGCGGTTCGTGCAGGCGTTCCAGCGCGCGCGCGAGTCGGTGGAGTCGAAGCGGCTGCGCCGGCTCTCGGGCGAGTTGCTCGCCGCGCTGCAGGCGGTGCAGGGCGGCGGCGCGACGCCGGTGCCTGCCGCGCCGCTGCGTGAGGAAGCCGACGTCGCGACACCCGCACCCGCGGCGGCGCCCGCGGCGACGCCGGCGCGGCCCGACTACCTCGAGCGCATCGCGGTCGAGATCCGCGGGCAGGTGCGCGTGGTGCCCGTGGCGAAGGTGCAGTACGTCACGGCGAGCGGCCCGTACGTCGAGATCCACACGCCGGAGCGGACGTATCTCATCCGGGAGCAGATGCAGGTGCTCGAGGATCGGCTCGACCCGGAGCGATTCTTCCGCGTGCACCGCTCGGCCATCGTGCGGCTCGACCTCATCGAGGGGCTGACGCGGAACGCGAGCGGCGACTACACGGTGCAGCTGCGCGGTGGGCTGCAGCTCAAGGTGAGCCGCAGCCGGTCCGAGGAGCTGGAGCGGCGCATGGGGCTCGCGAAGTGACGCGGTAGAGCGCGCTGGCGTGCGGCGCGAGCTCCACGCGCAGCCGCTCCGCCGGCGTCGCATCGCGCCGAGCCCACAGGTCGCGCAGGCGGTGTCGGCCCGCGGCGAGACCGATGTCCGTCCACGACAGGTCGATGCGCTGCGACGCGGTGTCGAGATTGAACACGGCCACGTACGCGTCGCGCCCGTTCGGCGCGGTGGACCGCCACACGCGCACGCGGCCCTGGTCGAGCACCTGGCGCGGCGACCGGCCGTGCTGGTTCACGGCGAGCACCTCGGGGTTCGTGAGCAGCGCGCGCGTCGCCGCGTCGAGCGTGAGCAGGTCGCCGCCCATGACGAGCGGCGAGCGGAAGATGCTCCACAGCGTCATCACGGTGCGCTGCTCGTCCGCCGTGAGCCGGCTCGGCGACCCGCGGCCCGCGGAATCGGTGAGGCGCAGCCGGCCGAACGGCAGCATGTCGGCGTCGGGCCACGTGTGGCGCACGCCGACGGACGGCGCCCAGTCGCGCGCGTAGTCGAACTGCTTGCGCACGAGCCGCCAGTCGTCCCAGAAGTCGTCGGAGATGCGCCACATCTCGGCGTGCTCGGCGAAGAACGCCGCCTGGTCCAGCGGGGCGGGGCCGGGCGAGATGCTGAGCACGATCGGGTGGCCGGTCCTGTCGAGCGCGCGGCGCAGGGCGGCGATCTCCGACGGCTGGAACGCGTGGCTTCCCATGTCGTCGGCCTTCACGAAGTCGACGCCCCACGACGCGTAGAGCGCGGCGATCGCGTCGTAGTACGCCTGCCCGCCGGGCTTCGTGACGTCGACGCCCCACATGTCGGGGTTCCAGCGGCACGGGTTCGTCGTGTCGGCGACGTCGCGCGCATGGTACGCCGTGCCGAGGATCGGCGTGTTCGCCGCGACGGCCTGGCGCGGGATGCCGCGCATGATGTGGATGCCGAACCTGAGCCCCTTCGCGTGCACGTAGTCCGCGAGGGACCTGAAGCCCGACGGGAACTTGTTAGGCGCCGGCACGAGGCGCCCATAGTCGTCCATGGCGAGCCGCGCGCCGGGCTGGTAGTCGTGCCCGCGCGCGGTGGGTTGATACCACTGGATGTCGACCGTCACGTAGCGCCAGCCGTACGGCGCGAGATCGCGCGCCATCACGTCGGCCTGTGCCTTCACCTGCGTCTCCGTGACCGTCGTGCCGTACGAGTCCCAGCTGTTCCACCCCATCGGCGGCGTCGGCGCGAGGCTCGCGCGCTGCGCGCCGGCCTCCGACGCGACGAGGGCGATGACCACCAGGAGTGCGCGCGCCACGGGGCAGGCTCGTCTCATCATGCCATCAGGTCGTTCATCCGACGGGCAGGACTCCACTGCTTCGGGTTTCAATGCAAGGAATCGGGAGAATTCGACGAATCCCGTTCGTCGCTGAAGAGGCTTTCCTTGAATTCTCGAGATTCCTCGAATTGAAGACGGAAGAACGTGGAGTCGGGCGTGCGCGCGTCGGCGTCAGCGCGCCAGACGGTAGTACACGTCGTTCCACCGCAGCTCCTTCTTGAACTCGCGCACGGTGGTGTCCTCGTCGATCACGAGCAGCTCCATTCCCGCCATCTCGGCGAAGTCGGCGAGATGCTCGGTCGTGAGATCGAGGCTGAGCCCGGTGTGGTGCGCGCCGCCGGCGTAGATCCACGCCGCGGCGGACGTGGCGAGGTCCGGACGCGGGCGCCAGAGCGCGCGCGCGACGGGCAGCTTCGGCAGCGGCTCGTCGGTCGGTACGACGTCGACCACGTTGACGATCATGCGATACCGGTCGCCCATCTCGACGACGGACGCGTTCACCGCGGGCCCCGTCTTCGCGTCGAACACGAGACGCACGGGATCCGCCTTGCCGCCGATGGACAGCGGATGGACCTCGAGCGACGGCTTCGACGTGGCGATCGACGGACAGATCTCGAGCATGTGCGCGCCAAGCACCTTCTGGCCGTCGGGATGGAGGTGGTACGTGTAGTCCTCCATGAACGACGTGCCGCCCGTGAGGCCGGCGCTCATGACCTTCATCGCGCGCACGAGCGCCGCGGTCTTCCAGTCGCCCTCCGCAGCGAAGCCGTAGCCCTCGGCCATCAGCCGCTGCGGCCCGAGGCCGGGCAGCTGCGCGAGGCCGTGCAGATCCTCGAACGTGGTCGTGAAGCCCTTGAAGCCCCCGGCCTCGAGGAACCGGCGCAGGCCGAGCTCGAGGCGCGCGCCGTCGCGCAGCGCGTCGTGCCGGTCGCCGCCGCGGCGCAGCGACGACGCGACCGCGTACTGCTCGTCGTACTGCGCGACCGCCGCGTCGATGTCCGCGTCCGCGACGTCGGTCACGTACCGCGCGAGGTCGCCCACACCGAAGCCGTTCACGGAGTAGCCGAGTCGGAGCTGGGCCGCGACCTTGTCGCCCTCGGTGACGGCGACCTCGCGCATGTTGTCGCCGAACCGCGCGAACCGCGCGCCCTGCGCGTCGTGCCACGCGCATGCCGCGCGCGTCCACGCGCCGAGCGACGCCTGCACGTCCGGCGCCTCCCAGTGCCCGACGATCACCTTGCGATCGAGCCGCATGCGCGCGCCGATGAACCCGAACTCGCGGTCGCCGTGCGCCGACTGGTTCAGGTTCATGAAGTCCATGTCGATGTCGGCCCACGGCAGGTCGCGATTGAACTGCGTGTGCAGGTGGGCGAGCGGCTTCTGGAGCGCGCGAAGACCGCCGATCCACATCTTCGCCGGCGAGAACGTGTGCATCCACGCGACGATGCCCACGCAGCCCGGAGCCGCGTTCGCCTCCAGCACCAGACGGTGGATCTCGTCGGGCGACTTCAGCACCGGCTTGTGCACGACGCGCACGGGAATCGCCGGCGCGGCGTCGAGCGCCGCGGCGACCGCGCGTGCGTGCTCGGCCACGCGCTCCAGCGTCTCGGGGCCGTAGAGGTGCTGGCTTCCGGTCGCGAGCCACACTTCGTAGTGCTGCAGATCGATCATTTTCGGGTTCTCGGTGACCTGTGCCTATCGAGGTCTCGCGCGGAGCCGCGGAGACGCGGGAGCACATCAACAGCAAAGACCTGGGGATGAAAGGATGAAAGGATCCCAGGATCCTGCGGATCCTTTCATCCCCACTTCTTTGCTGTTCGAAGAGGCAGTTCTCCGCGTGCTCCGCGCCTCCGCGTGAGACTAGCTCGTCCTCACTTCAGCTCGAGCACGACCACCGCGTGCGCGGGCAGCGCGACCGTGAGCCGGCCGTCGGCCACCTGGGCGCCGGTGAACGGGGCCGGCTTCACGGCGTCGGGGTGCTCGAACGTGTTGTAGGCGTTCATCGTGGGCGCGGTGAGGATGCGTCCACTCACGCCGCTCACCCGCGCGCCGCGCACGTCGAGCGTCACGGTGTGCGCGTGGCTCGGGTCGAGGTTGCTCATCGTCACGTGCATCACGCCGTTCCGGTCGCGCGACGCCGACGCGCTCACCGCGGGCACCGAGTCGGTGCCGAGCTTGTACCACTCGCGGCTCGTGACCGCGATCGGCAGCAGCAGCGCGTCGTGGTGCACGGTGTAGAACTCGAACACGTGGTACGTCGGCGTGAGCAGCATCTGGCTGCCCTGCGTGAGGATCATCGCCTGCAGCACGTTCACCATCTGCGCGATGTTCGCCCCGCGCACGCGGTCGGCGTGCCGGTTGAAGATGTCGAGCGACGCCGCGGCGACGACCGCGTCGCGCATGGTGTTCTGCTGGTACAGGAAGCCCGGGTGGCTCCCCGGCTCCGGGTCGTGCCAGGTGCCCCACTCGCCGACGATGAGCGCGACGCGCTTGCGCGGATCGTAGCGGTCCATGATGGCCGAGTGCCGCGTGACCATCTCGTCGGTCGCCATCGCGCCGCGCATCGACCGGAACCACTGGCCCTCGTCGAACTGCGTCGCCGAGCCCTTGTTCGCCCACGAGCCGGCGAGCGTGTAGTGGTGCATGTCGATGCCGTCGATCATGCGACCGGCGTCGCGCATCACGACCTCGGTCCAGTTGTAGTCGGCGTCCGACGGACCGACGGCGATGCGGAACGGGCGCACGCGGCCGTAGCCGGGGAGGAAGCTCGCGTAGCGCTTCAGCTCATCGGCGTAGTACTCCGGGCGCATGTTGCCGCCGCAGCCCCAGCTCTCGTTACCCATGCCCCAGAAGCGCACCTCGAACGGCGCGTCCTGGCCGTTCTTCCGCCGCAGGTCGGCCATCGGGCTGTGGCCGGGATGGTTCACGTACTCCCACCAGTCGTGCATCTCCTGCACGGTCCCGCTCCCGAGGTTGCCGACGAGATACGGCTCGGCGCCTAACGCTTTCGCGAGCGCCAGGTACTCGTGCGTGCCGATGCCGTTGTCCTCGGTGACGCCGCCCCAGTTCGTGTTGACGATGCTCGGCCGCTGCTCGCGCGGCCCGATGCCGTCGCGCCAGTGGTACGTGTCGGCGAAGCAGCCGCCCGGCCAGCGGATGTTCGGCACCTGGATGCGCTTCAGCGCCTGCACCACGTCGTCGCGCATGCGCCACGGCTGCGTGCTGTCGCGCCGCGTCCAGACGCCGTCGTAGATCAGGCGGCCGAGGTGCTCAGCGAACTGGCCGTAGATGTGCCGGCTGATCGTGTCGCGTCCCTGGTCCGCGTTCAGCACGAGCTGCGTGGGCGTCTGGGCGTGAGCGGCGACCGCTGCGCCGAGGCACGCGAGCAGTGCGAGGAGGCGTGCGCGCATGAGGAAAGGCGAGCCGAGGGTGGAGGGGGCGCGTACCGGACCCACCGGCCACGTTAAGCGAGGGGGCCCCCCGGCCGCAATCGCAGAGCTCGCCTGTGCCGCCTAACGATTCAGGGGTGCCGCCGACTCGCTGGCACGGGACTCTCGCCGTCCGCGGGACCACGACACGCGCGGAGGACGGATGGTCTCGCGAGGCAGCAGCAGCAGCATGGTCGAGGAGGTCGGGAGCAGGAGCACGACGGGCGTCGCCGCGGACGAGAGCGTCGGCTACGTGGTCGTGGGCGGCGCGCCGCGCCGATTCCGCCTCGTCTCCCTCGCGGCGTTCGACCCGTGGGGCGCGGATCCGCCGAACGGTCTCGCGTACCTCGACCCGCTCCACCGGGCGGTGCGCATCGACGAGAGCGAGCGCGACACCGCGTCGCTCGCGCTCGAGTACTTCGACGCACTCGGCGCGACGCTCCGCGCGTTCCGCGACGCGATCGCCGGCGTCGACGCCGACGCGATGGTACGCGCGCCGTGGCGCCGCGCGCTGAACGCGCCCTACGCCGCGGCCGCGCGCGCCGCGCGGCCACGCATGGCGAACCTCAGCCCGTGCGTGACGCGACTCCACGCCGAGACGCGGTGGGACGGGGCGCCGCGGCGCGCGATGACGCCGGGGGAGCTCGCGCCGTTCGTGCACGTCTCGCCGCCGCTCGACCCGCCGCTCGTGACCGTTAGGCACCTGCTGATCGTCGACGCCGCGTACCGGCGCGGCGTCACCATTGGCGCGGTGTGGTTCGCGCTGCTCGCCGCGGGGCTGTCCGCCGACGCGGAGGTCACCGTGGCCGTCGCGCTGCGTGCCGACGGCAGCGGCCCGTCGCTCGGGCGCTGAGCGCCGTCGCGGAATCGCCGCGCATCACCCACTTCGGAGGAGACACCCGATGCCGTCGCTCGATTCTCTGCACGACCTGTACGTCGACCAGCTGCGCGACCTGTACGACGCGGAGCAGCAGATCCTGGACGCGCTGCCGAAGATGGAGGCGGCGGCATCGCACCCGGAGCTGAAGAAGGCGTTCCGCGCGCACGCCAAGCAGACGAAGGAGCACGTCCGCCGGCTCGAGCGCATCTTCGGCGGACTCGGCGAGGACCCGAGCGGCGAGCCGTGCGAGGGGATGAAGGGGCTGATCGCGGAAGGCGAGAAGACGATGGAGGAGAAGGCGAGCTCCGACGTGCTCGACGCCGCGCTCATCGCCGACGCGCAGCGCGTGGAGCACTACGAGATCGCCGGCTACGGCTGCGTGAAGACGTACGCGCGGCTGCTCGGCCGCGAGAGCGACGTCGCGCTGCTGCAGAAGACCGAGGACGAGGAAGGCGACACCGACCAGCTCCTCAGCGCGCTGGCGGAGAGCACGATCAACGTCGACGCGCTGCAGGGCGACTGAGCGAGGCCCGGCGTCCGGGATCGGACGCCGGGCGAGTCGCGTAGGCCTCCGGGGTGGAAGGGGATGATGGCGTTCCACGCGCGGTTATCTTGCGTCGCGCTGCACGACCCTGCGCGAACCCTTCCCCTTCCGCTCGCGATGCCCCGGCTCGGCGTGATCGGCACTCTGGTGTGGGACGTGATCTACGGCAGCCCGCCGAAGAGCGAGCGCGTGGAGGGGTGGGGCGGGCTCGCGTACGCGCTGAGCGGTCTCGACGCCGCGCTCGCCGACGACTGGGAGATCGTGCCGCTCATCAAGGTGGGGCACGACGTGGCCGAGCCGGGGCGGGCGTTCGTGTCGGGGCTGCGCCACGCCGCGGCGGACGCCGCGCTCGTCGAGGTGCCGGAGCCGAACAACCGCTCCGAGCTTCGCTACCACGACGACGAGCACCGCACGGAGTTCATGAGCGGCGGCGTGCCGGGATGGCGGTGGGACGAGCTCGCGCCGCGTCTCGAGGCGGCACGGATCGATGCGCTGTACGTGAACTTCCTGAGCGGCTGGGAGATCGATCTCGACGTCGCGCAGCGGCTGCGCGCGAGCTTCGCCGGTCCGATCTACGTCGACCTGCACATGATGCTGTGGGCCGTGCAGTCGACCGGCATGCGGCAGCTCCGGCCGCTCGAGCGCGCGACGGCATGGTGTCGCTGCTTCGACTTCATCCAGGTGAACGAGGACGAGATGTCGATGCTGGCGCCCGATCCCGACGCGTTCGCCGCGCTGGCGCTCGGCGCGGGGGCGCGCGCCACGATGGTGACGCTGGGACCGCGCGGGGTGGTGTACCACGCGGCGCCGGGCTTCCGGCGACTCGGCGACACGTCGGCCGGCGCGTCGAGTGGCGCGTCGAGCGAGGCGTTAGGCATCGCGCTGGCGTCCGACGCGGTGCGCCGCGGGCCGGAGGTGGATCCCACGGGGTGCGGCGACGTGTGGGGCGCGACGGCGTTCGCGCGGCTGCTCGCCGGGGACGCGCTGGCCGACGCGCTGCGGTGTGCGAACGAGCGCGCGGGCCGCAACGCGGAGTTCCACGGCGTCGCCGGACTCGTGGCGCACCTGTCGAACGGCTGCGCGCAGGGACGAACGTAGTCCGACCGGATTGCCTCCCGTGATCGACTAACCCGAGGAGGAGGACATGAGGCGAGCGATGGTGCTCGGCCTCGCAGCGCTGTGCGCCGCGAGCCTCTCCTGCGGGCGGTCCACGGAAGCGCCGAGCAGAGGTCGACTGCAGGTATTCGTTCACTGGCAGAACGAGGCGCTCGCAGGCCGGAGGCTCGAGATCGTCGAGCTCGGGGCAGCGCAGGCGACGGATCGGAACGGCATGGCCGAGTTCGTGCTGCCCCCCGGGACGTTCACCCTCCGCGCGTACGTGAACGCGGGAGGCCCGGCCGGGCGCCGAGAGGTGCGCGTCAGCGTGGCCGAGGGGCGAACCACTCGCGTGGACGTCGTCGACTGCGTGCCGTGCCTGAGTCCGACCTCATCCCCCGGCGTTAGGCCGCGCTCACGATCCATCGGTCCGTCCGGCCTGGCGCAACGTACTCCGGGCGGCAACGTTAGGGCCGGAGTCGTCGACCCTCGCGCGGGAGCAGACATGAGGCGGATCGTCCGAGACGTGGCAGGTGGCTCGCTGGTTCTCGGCATCGCGGCCGCGGTGGCCGTGGCGGGCGCGCAGCCCACGGTGCAGGCGTCGGCCTGCGAGCCGGGCGCGTTCCCCCTGCGCGCCGACACGCTGCAGGCGATGGTGCGGGCGCTGTACCCCGAATCGGCCGCGCTCACGCCGGGCGACAGCCTCGCGACGGTGGCGCTGGTGTTCGACGCCGACTGCCGGCTCACGCACCACGCCATGGGTCGCCGGCGCGCGTTCGGGATGCACGTCGACACGGCGTTCGCGCAGATCATGCCCGGGGTGCGGGCCGCCCCGTGGCGCGTCAGCGGGTACACGGTCCTCGGCCCGAGCGCGCCGCGCGGCGCGGAGATCGCCTGGGTCATCCTGCGCGCGGACTCCGTGCGGCGCTGAGGTGCACGGCGTCTCCGAGGGAGGAAGCATGCACCACGTACTTCCGCTCGTCGCGTCGTGGGTCCTGGCACTCGCCGGTCGGTCGCAGCCGGCGTCGGAGCTGCTCGGACGCTGGGCCGGTGAATCCGTGTGCGTGGTCGCTCGTCCCACGTGTCACCTGGAGCACGTGGTGTATCGGATCGACTCCACCGGCGTCGGCGCGGTCACGATGCAGGGAGCGCGCGTGGCCGGGGCGGACACCGTCGACATGGGCCCCCTCGCGTGCCGCGTCGCCGTGGCGCGGACGTCCGGGCGCTCGGAGGCCACCTGCCGCATCGCGGTGGGCGTCTGGCGGTTCTGGGTCGCGCAGGGTCGGCTCGAGGGCGCGCTCAGGCTCGCCGACAGCACGCTGGAGCGACACGTCGTGGCGCACCGCCTAACGCATCGCTGAACCCGACCTGGAGTCGTCGTCATGACGGCCGAGCCGACGCTCGCTGCTCTCGTGCGCTCCGTGCACCGACTCGATCACGAGCCTCCTCCCGTCGTCTCGCGACTGCGCTGGCGGTTTCACCACATCGGGATTCCGACGCACGAGCCCCGGCCTAACGAGACGCACCTGGCGGCGTTCGGGCTGCACGTCTCCGGCTTCTCCTCCAGCCCGTTCGGCATCGAGTGGATGCGGTACTCCGACGAGAGCCCGCTCCACCCCGCGATCAAGTGCCTGCCCCACGTGGCGTTCGAGGTCGACGATCTCGACGCCGCGCTCGAGGGGCAGGAGGTCATCCACCCGCCGGGATCGCCGTCCGACGGCGTGCGCGCCGCGATGATCCTCGTCGACGGGGCGCCGGTGGAGCTGATCTGGTTTCGCGAGAACCAGCACACTGGGGGATGAATGGCTCGGCGAACCTCCTTCGGATCGCGTGCCCTCGCGGCTGCCGCCGTGACGCTGGGGGGCCTGCAGGCGGCAGCGCAGCCCAGCCGAGACGCGACCGCGGACTCGGTCGGGCGGGTCGTGCAGGCGTTCTACACGTGGTACACGCCACTCGCCACGGCGAGCGGAGCCGGGCCCGCGTGGATGCGCGCCATTCACGAACGCCGCACGCTGTTCGCGCCGGCGATCGTGGCGGCGCTTCGGCGCGACTCGGTGGCGAGCGCGCGCAGCCCGGACGAGGTGGTGGGCCTCGACGGCGATCCGTTCCTGAACGCGCAGGACCCGTGCGAGCACTACGTCGTGCGGCGTGCCCGGCGGGCAGGGGATCGGTTCCTCGTGGACGTCGTCGGGGAGGGCGGCTGCGCGCGGCACACGCGGGCCGACGTCGTGGTCGAGGTGATGCGCGGCGCGTCGGGCTGGCGGCTCGAGAACTTCCGCTATCCGGATCCGCCGACCGACCTCCTGGCGATGCTTCGGCGCCTGCACCAGAGGTAGCGCGCGATGCCCGCGGAGCCGATCCCGCGCCTCCTCGCCCGCCTGCTCGCGCCGCTCGTCGAGCGGATGCGCCCGCGTGTGCGCGTGGACGATCCGTGGGAGCGGTCGACGGCCACGCTGCCGGTGGGCGCGTTCGGCCGCGGCTCGGTGCGCGACTTCCACTGGTACTTCGAGCGCGAGAGCCAGGTGCAGGTGCGCTCGATCGACGAGGTGTGCGACTGGCTGCTGGGGTGCACGTACGCGAGCGACCGCGAGCTGTTCAACGAGTCCGACTTCTGGCAGCACCCGGGGACGTTCGAGCGGCTGCGTCAGGGCGATTGCGAGGACCACGCGCTGTGGGCGTGGCGGAAGCTGGTGGAGCTCGGCGTCGACGCGGAGCTGGTCGCGGGCCGGTGGGACGTGACGCGCGACGACCCGGCGCACCACGCGTGGGTCGTCTTCCGCGAGGGTGGCGTGGAGTTCGTGCTCGAGTCGGTCGCGCGGACGCGGGCGGCGATGGTCCGCCCCCTGGCCGAGGTCCGCGCGCAGTATCGACCGCACGTCGCGGTCAACGCGCGGTTCGAGACGACGGCGTTCGCGGGGTGCCTGCTGACCGAGCACGAGGAGCGCGCGGCGCGGCACTGAGTCGTTGCAGCTGCCGCGACCCTTCGCGCATCATTCCGGCGTCGCGCGGCAATCACCCTCCATCGACCGCACCATGGCCCGCATGATCGTGATCTATCGGACGCCGAAGGATCCGGCGGCGTTCGACGCCCACTACTTCGACGTGCACGTGCCGCTCGCGAAGCGGCTGCCCGGGCTGCGGAAGTACGAGGTGAGTCGACGGCCGATCCTCACGCCCGCGGGCGATCCCGAGCCGTACCTCGTGGGCACGCTGTACTTCGACGACCTGGCGGCCCTCCGCCGCGCATTCGCGACGCCCGAGGGCCAGGCCTGCGCGGCGGATCGGCGCGTGCTGGCGCCCGAGGACGACGACGTGCAGATGTACCTGTTCGACGCCGCCGAGGTGTAACACGCGCGCGCGCGCACGTCGGCGGCCGCATCGTGGTCGCGAAGGACCTGATGGAGCTCTGATGTTGCCGACGTCAGGCGCGACCGGACACGCTCTCGCCAAGACCTCGCCGTCGGCGGACACCTGCGCAGCGAAGGACTCATGAGCGGACGCTTCGCGGTCGGTGACTGCGTTCGTGTGCCCGACGGCCGGACGGGCCGCGTGCGCGCGATCGAGAAGGGCACCTATCGGATTCGCGTGGAGCGACGTACGAGCAAGACGCACCAGTTCCTCGAGCTGCGCGCCGGAGAGCTGAAGCGCGTCGAGTGTCCGAAGGGGTGGATGAGTCCCGACGGGTACCGACGGTATCTGAAGCCGACGCTCGCGAAGCAGCGGGCCCGCCAGCGGGCCGCGCGGAAGCGCGCGAAGTGAAGACGCGGGCCCAACGCAGGACCTCCAGGAGATCCGAAGCGCCGACGGCCTACCGCTCGTAGACCGCGATCTCCCAGACGAGCGTCCGCGCCGAGTAGCGCGGGCGCAATCCCTGCCGCCGCACCGCCGCGTCGATCGCATCCAGCGAGTGCACGTAGCTCCGGAACGCGACGCCACGCAGCCGGCGAGCGAGGTTGTCGAACGCCTCGCGGGCTCGCACCCACCACGTGTCGCGCAGCACGACGAAGCCGTACAGGCGCCGCGCTCGCGACGCGGACGCCGCGACGAGCGACTCCATGTCGCCGTAGCAGCAGATCACGCGGTCGAGCGTGACGACGTCCGCCGGCGCGATCTCGGGCGCGAGCGCGACGAAGTCGCCGAGCAGGAACGTCGATCGCTGCGCGGTCCCGCGCTGCTCGGCCTCGCGGCGCGCGACGCTCAGGTACGCGCGCGACGCGTCCACGGCCACGGCCTCGCGCACGCCGCCGCCCAGCAACTCGTGCTGCACGACGCCCACGCCGCCCCCGATGTCGAGCAGCGTCGCGCCCTCGACGCCCTCGGCGCGCAGCACGTCGAGGAGGCGGCGGGTGGTGTCGTTGGGGCCCTCGCGGTGGTAGCGCGCGAGGTCGTCGGCGGCCCGCGCGTCGTCGAACTTGGAGGTGTAGCAGTCGCAGCAGTCGCTCACGCGTCGCTCCGGAGCCGATGGGGCCGACAATCTACGCCGGCCACCGCGCGCGGAAAGCGTGTACCTTGCACGTGGTGACTTCCCTCGTGAGACGCTCCCGCCGCTTCGTCGCGCTCGCGCTCGAGCTGCTGATCCTCCACGTCGCCGTGCTCGGCGGCATGGGGTGCGCCGCGTGCGCCGCCGAGCATGGCGATCGGATGCCGCACGCGCACGCGGCGTCCACCGCGCATCACGGCGAGCACGCGCCGAAGGATGCGCCGCGGCACCAGCACGACGGCGCGCCGTGCGCGGTCGCCGACGGGTGCACCGTCGCCGCGGCATCCGCGGAGACCTCGGAGCTCGCGGTGACGCTCACGGCCGGGCGCACGCGGATCGTCGTCGCCGACGAGCACCTGCATCGTTCCGCGCGAGCCGCACCCGAGCCGCCGCCGCCGCGAGCCTGAGCGAGCGCCGCGCTCCGTGACCCAACCGGAGCGCGGGGCCGACGCTCACCGCGCGCAGCCCCGCCGCGTCCGCGGCCCCGGGATGCGCGCAGACTCGGGACGTATCGAGGCAGTCGCATGACCACCATCTCACGCGCGCGCCGCACGCTCGGCGCCGCGCTCGTCGCGGGGGCGGTGCCGGGCATCGCGCTCGCGCAGACCGACTACTACAACACCGACGCGGGCCGCCCCGTGCGCATCGAGGACGCGTACGCGATCGAGCGCCGCGGCGTGGAGCTGCAGGCCGCGCCGCTGCGGCTCGAGCGCGCGAAGGGCGGCGTCTATCGCTGGGGGCTCGAGCCCGAGATCGCGCTCGGCGTGCTCCCGCGGACCCAGCTCGAAGTCGGCGCGCCGCTCGTCTACGTCGACGGCGGGCTCGGCACGCACACGACGAGCCTCGCCGGCATCGACGTGTCGGTGCTCCACAACCTGAACGTCGAGACGAGGCTGCCGGCGTTAGGCATCCGCGGCGACCTGCTGCTGCCGGCGGGCGCGCTCGGGCCCGACCGGGTGTATTCGTCGCTCACCGGCATCGCGACGAAGACGTTCCGCTGGGCCCGCGTGCACGCGAACGGCCAGTACACGTTCGGCCGCGCGGCGACGGCCGCCGCCGCCGGCGCGCGGGCCGTCGAGGTCTCGCGCTGGCTCGCCGGCGCGGCGATCGACAGGACGTTCCCGCTCCGCTCGATGCTGGTCACCGGCGAGGTGTACGCACGCAGGCCGCTGCACGACGGCGCCGACGTGGAATGGCACGCCGGCGTCGGCACACGCTACCAGCTCACGCCGCGCTGGGCGATCGACGGCGGCGTCGGACGGCGTCTCACGGGCGACGACCCCGCCTGGTCTCTCACCGCCGGCGGGGCATGGGCGTTCGGCCTGCCGTGGAGCGCCCGCTGATGCGCACCCGCCGACTGCTGTCCGTCGCCCTCTCCGCGTTAGGCGCGGCCGCGAGCGGCGCGTCGCCCGCGCGCGCGCGCAGTGGTCGACGACGTACGAGACGTTCTACCTCCAGGCGCCGCACAACTGGTACTTCCGCAACCAGTATCAGGGCGCCGACCGGCTGTTCAACGGCTTCGACTACGGCCACGCGATCCTGTACGAGACGCTGTGGACGAAGCCCGACGCGCCGGCGTCGCTGCTGGAGGAGACGCAGTACGACGTCCTCACGACGCGTGTGCTGATCCGCCCGCCGCGCGTGCCGCTGGCCGAGCAGGCGATCGAGGTCGAGTACGCGAAGCTCGCGCCCGAGGCGAAGGCGATGTTCGACTGGGCGCACATCCTCCACCGCCAGCTCTACGACGTCCTCGCCGACGAGCGCCTCGACGACGCGGCGAAGGACCGCGAGGTCGCGCGACTGCTCGCGTACTACAGGACGCGACCGGACCTCGCGTTCAGCTCGAAGCCGAAGTCGATGGTGCTCATGCAGGAGCAACCGTACTCGCTCGCGTTCCGCAAGACGTACCCGAAGTTCAATGGCCTGATCTGGGCCTACCACTGGATGCAGATCGGCCTCTACGAGCCGCTCGTGGTCGGCCGCGGCTCGGCGGAGCGGCAGGCCGGCGTGCGCGCGACGGTCGCGCGCTTCTGGCAGATGCTCGCGGATCCGCCGCGCACGCTGCCGTACCAGATGCCGATGACCGCCGCGGTCGCGCCCACGTTCGCGACGCGCTACCCGGAGGCGGCGATCATCTTCGACAACCTGCACTCGATGCACGACGTGGTGAGCGACATCCTCGCGAACCCCGCCGTGCCCCGCCGCGCGAAGCGGGCCGAGATCCTGCTCGCCGCGCGGCGCTTCCGGGACGACACGACGCTCGTGATGGCGAGCGTCGACGCGTGGCGCACGATGGCGCGCGAGATGGGCATCGAGAACATGGGCGGGCCGGCCGTGGGCTTCATGTCGCAGCTTCCGACGCCCACCGTGACGTACGGTGCGGTGATGCACCACGACGACCGCACCGGCCACATGGTGAGCATGCCGTACGGCGAGATGACCGACATGCGGGGCATGCGGCACGGCGCGGAGCCCGGCGACAGCGCGCACCGCGCGGTGTCGCCCGACAGCATGCCGCCGATGCCCGGCATGAGCCACCCGAAGCCCGAGCCACCGTCGGAGAAGCCGAAGACGCCGTCGAAGAACCCGTCGAAGAAGCCGGCGTCGGCGGATCGCGTCACTTCTCGATCTCGTCCTCCTTCGTGATCTTCGAGTTGTCGTTCTTCAGCGGGCCGTAGCCGCTGCGCCCCGGGTGGTCGGTGATGATCACCGTGGCCGAGCCGACGTTGTTGTCGTAGCGCGCCTCGGCGAAGTTGTGGCAGAGGCCCGTCGCCGGGTCCTTCACCCGCGGGCAGTTGCCTCGCCTGTCGGGCGCGAAGGCCGGGTTCACCTCGACCTGGATCGTGTACACGCCGGGTGGGACGACGGGCTGTCCGTCGCCGCCGTCGAGCACGAAGTACTGCCCGCCTAACTTGAACACGTAGGTGTCGGCCCAGCCCGAGCTCACGCCCTGGAAGCCGTCGCGCGTGAGCGTGCCACAGCTCCGGTACGTCCACGTGCCGTCGCCGTTGTTCACGTTGTAGGGGTCGGTGTCGAGCATGCAGAAGCCGCGCTTCGCCGCCTTCCACACCTGACCGTCTGCGCCGATCAGCTTGTACGTGGCGTAGTGCTGGAAGTGAAAGTGCTGGTGGCACGACGCGAACTCGAACAGCCCGTCCTGGTCGGAGAAATCGCCGTCGCCGTTCGGGTCCATGTGCGCGAGCGGGCTGCCGACGAACACGTCGCCCTTGCCGATGTTCGGCGTCGTGACCGTGAAGCGGATGACGGTGTGCGTGCCCGGCGTGACGCCGCCCTCGATCACGCTGCAGAAGTCCGCCGGGAAGTCCTCGACGCGGGTGACCCAGTTGTTCTGCGTCGCCTTCGAGTCGACGATGAGATCCGGCGGCGCGCTGAGGTCCGGCACGCCGCTCGAGAGGGCGGGGCGCGACGGCGCAGGCGACAGGGCCGTGGGTGTCGCATCGCCGGCGCAGGCCATCGAGTACAGCGCGCCGACGAGCGTGACGAGGGAGCACAGGGACCGACGCATGGCGCCTCCGGATGAAGGGCTGGCGTGCACCTGCGGGCTGATGCCGGTGCGCGAGCGTGCATTTTCCTCGGACGAGACGCAAGGGGCCGGTTCCGACGCTGGGGGCGATCGTGTAGGGTGGATCACCACGACGCGGCCTCGAAGTTGCGCCGGGCGCAGCATCCCGTGCGGTCCGCTCGCTCACCCGTCACACGCTCCGTCGCGACGGTCCTGTCTTCGTGCATCACCGCCGCCCGACCAGCTCCCATCGGGAGGACGACTCAGTGGACACCGTGCCGGGAGCCGGTCGGGCGCCCGACGCCGACCACGAGCGGGCGGACGATCGCGCGGGCTTGCGCGCGCGCCAGCAGGCGGCGGTCGCCGAGTTGGGCGTCCGGGCGCTCGCTGGGCTCAGCCTCTCGGGATTGCGGCAGGAGGCGGCCCAGGCGGTCGCGGACGCGCTCGACGTCGAGTTCGTGAAGATCCTGGAGCTGCTCCCCGACGGGCAGACGGCGCGCATCGTCGCCGGGGTCGGGTGGCGGGAGGGCGTGGTCGGCAACGCGACGATTCACGTGGGCCGCGAGTCGCAGGCCGGGTACGCGCTGCTGACGCGCGCGCCGGTGGTGGTCGACGACCTGCGCACCGAGGCGCGGCTCGAGGATCCGCCGCTGCTGCGCGAGCACGGCGTCGTGAGCGGCATCAGCGTGATCCTCTACGGGCCGGGCGGCAGCTCGTACGGCGTGCTCGGCGCGCACACGGCCCGGCGGCGGCGCTTCACGAGCGACGACCTGCACTTCCTGCAGGGCATCGCGAACGTGCTGTCCGCGGCGGCGACGCGGCGGCAGGTGGAGGACCAGCTCCGCGAGGCCCACGCCGAGTCCGAGGCGTACGCGCACCAGCTGCAGGAGCAGGCGCTGGAGCTCGAGCACCAGATGGAGGAGGCGCAGACGCTCGCCGAGGAGCTCGAGCACACGAACGCGCAGCTGCAGCGCGCGGCGGACCGCGACCTGCGACTGCTCGCCGTGGCCGCGGGGCTCAGCACCGCCGTCACGCCCGAGCAGGTGGCCGCCGTCATCCTGCGCGACGGCCTGGCCGCGATCGGCGCCGATGCCGGCGCGCTGGCCCTCGTGCACACGCTCGCCGACGCGCCCGACACGCCAGACGCGCCGCAGCGGGCCGAGCTCGAGATCGTGCGCACGGTCGGCTACCCGGACTCGCTCGTCGCGAAGTATCGGCGCTTCCCGCTGCACCCGGGGCGGCCGCTGTCCGACGCGGTCGTGACGCGCGAGCCGCAGCTCGTCGGCTCGCGCGACGAGTGGCGGCGCCTGTACCCCGACGCCGACTCGGCCGGCGCGGCGTACGAGGCGTTCGCCGCGATCCCGATCGTGAGCGGCGGTCGGGTCATCGCCGGTCTGAGCGCGAGCTTCCTCCGCCCGGTGGAGTTCGACGAGGCGACGCGCGCCTTCCTCGCCACGCTCGGCGGGCAGTGCGGCCTCGCGCTCGAGCGCGCACGCGCGTACGAGGCCGAGCGCCGCGCGCGGCAGGCCAGCGCGTTCCTGGCCGAGGCGAGCCGGCTGCTCGCCGCGTCGCTCGACTACGAGGCGACGCTGCGTGCGCTCGCCGCCGCCGCGGTGCCGCGTCTCGCCGACTGGTGCGCGGTGGACGTGCTCGTGGAGCCGCGACCGTTAGGCGCGCGCGATCCGTGGCCGCCGGCGGTGCAGCGGCTCGCCGTCGCGCACGAGGATCCGGCGAAGGTCGAGTGGGCGCGCGAGCTGGAGCAGCGCATCCCGCAGGACTGGTCGCAGCCGACCGGGCTGCCGCGCGTGCTGCGCGAGGGCGTGACGGAGTTCTATCCCGACATCCCCGACGAGCTGCTCGCCGCCGTGGCGCGCACGCCCGAGGAGCTCGAGCTGCTGCGGCAGGTCGGCTTCCGCGCGGCGATCGTCGTGCCGCTCGTGGCGCGCCGCATGACGCTGGGCGCGCTCACGCTGGTGATGGCGGACTCGGGCCGGCGCTACGACGAGGCGGACCGCGCGCTCGCCGAGGATCTCGCCCACCGCGCGGCGACCGCGGTGGACAACGCACGGCTCTACCGCGAGGCCGAGCGCGCGCGCGCCGACGCCGAGGACGCGAACCAGGCGAAGAGCCAGTTCCTGGCGACGATGAGCCACGAGCTGCGCACGCCGCTGAACGCGATCGCGGGGCACGCGGAGCTGATCGCGCTCGGGCTGCACGGACCCGTGAGCGACGCGCAGCGCGAGGCGCTCGAGCGCATCACGCGCGCGCAGCGGCATCTGTTAGGCCTCATCAACGACGTGCTGAACTACGCGCGGTTGGAGAGCGGTCGGGTGGAGTACGACGTCCGGCCGGTGCTCGTGGCCGACGTGGTGCACGACGTGCTGGCGATCGTAGGGCCGCAGATCGCCGCCCGGGATCTCGCGCTCGAGGTGCGGCTGCCGGAGGATGTGGGACGGCCGCCGGTGCCCGTGTGGGCCGACAAGGAGAAGCTCGCGCAGATCCTGATCAACCTGCTGTCGAACGCGGCGAAGTTCACGCCGTCCGGGCGCGGCGGGGCGCCGGGGCGGATCACGGTGGAGCTGGTCGAGGACGACGCCGTCGACGCGGGGGATGCGCGTCCCGACGCGGCGCCGCCGGAAGACCGCGCGTACCTGCGCGTCTGCGACACCGGCGTGGGCGTGCCCGCGGAGAAGCTGGACACCATCTTCGAGCCGTTCGTGCAGGTGCGGAGCGAGCTGACGCGCGAGGCGGGCGGCACGGGGCTCGGCCTCGCGATCAGCCGCGACCTCGCGCGCGGCATGGGCGGCGAGCTGCGCGTGCGGAGCACGGTGGGGAAGGGCTCGACGTTCATCGTCGTGCTGCGTCGCGCCGACGGGCCGACGGGCGAGGGCGTGGATCGTCGCACGCACGACGAGCGGCGCACGGAAGAGGAGCGCCGCAGCGGCAGCGACCGTCGCGACGGAGAGGCCTAACGGGTCGTCGTGCCTCGATGCAGATTCGCCGGGGAACGCGACGGCGGACCTTCACTCGAACCTTCGTGCTTGCAGCGCGTGTGGGGCGCCTGCAAGTTCACCGCCGGAGTTAGGCGGCTCACACGTTCACACGGGAGATGCAGTGACCGACCGCATTCGGGTGTCCGGCATCGGCGGCGTGTTCTTCAAGGCACGCGACCCGGTCGCGCTCGCGGCCTGGTATCGGGAGCACCTCGGCGTCGAGGTGGGCGCGGGGCAGACGCATGCCGTGTTCGAGGCGGGGCCGGACGGCCGGGACGCGAGCGGGGCGCAGGTGCAGACGGTGTGGTCGGCGTTCCCGGCCGACACGACGTACTTCGGCACCGGGACGGCCGGGTGGATGATCAACTACCGCGTGGCGAACCTGGACGCGATGCTCGAGCAGCTGCGGGCGGCGGGCGGGTGGGTCTCCGAGAAGATCGAGGACGCGGGCTACGGTCGCTTCGGCTGGGCGGCCGATCCGGAGGGGAACCGGTTCGAGCTGTGGGAGCCGGCGCCGGACGAGCCGTCCACGGGCGCGGAGGACCCGCCCGCGGCCTAACGAATCGGTCGATGCTTCCCTCGCCTCTGCGGATCGAGCCGATCGCCGGCTACACGCCGACGATCGGACGGCTGGTCGGCATGCTGAGCTACGCGCGATCCACCACGCTCGCCGCCGTCCGGGGTCTGACCATCCCCGAGCTCGATCACCTGCACGACGCCGAGAGCAACTCGATCGGCGCGCTGCTCGCCCACATGGCCGCGGTCGAGCGCTCGTACCAGGTGCTGACGTTCGAGGCACGGCTCCTCTCGGCGCAGGAGCAGGCGCAGTGGTCGACGGCCCTGCAGCTCGGCGCCGCGGGGCGACGTGCGCTGCGGGGCGAGCCGCTCGAGCACTACCTGGACGCGCTGGCGGCGGCGCGTCGGAGCACGCTGGAGGCGCTCGCCGCGCGCGACGACGACTGGCTCGAGCGCTCCGTGGGGCCGGCGCCGGCGATCAACGCGCACTGGGCGTGGTTCCACGTCGCGGAGGACGAGGTCAATCATCGCGGCCAGATTCGCTGGCTGCGCGCGCGCCTGCCGAAGCCGGACACGAGCGAGGCCGTCACCTGACGGATCGTTGCAGCTGACGCGGGTGCCCATCGGTCCGACGGCGCCGACGCCGCGGCTCGCCCCGCTGGCGACCGTCTGCTACAATCAGCCGCACACCCGCTGCGGAGGACACGTGCGCACCCCGTCATCGCTCTTCATCGCTCTGCTCGTCGCGTCGATCGCCGGCGCGCAGCAACCTGCGGCACCGGCCAAGCTCTCCGTGCACTGGGAGGAGCTGACCGCGGCCGACTTCCGCGACGCGATCACGCGCGCGCAGGGGACGTGCCTGCTCCCGTTCGGCATCCTGGAGAAGCACGGGCCGCACCTTCCGCTGGGCAACGACCTGCTCAGCGCGCGCTACGCGGCGCTCCACGCGGCCGAGCAGGAGTACGCCGTGGTGTTTCCCGAGTACTACTTCGGCCAGATCTTCGAGGCGAAGCACGAGCCGGGCACCATCGCGTACAGCCGCGGCCTGCAGCTGCAGCTGCTGCAGGAGACGACGGACGAGATGGCGCGCAACGGCTGCAAGAAGATCATCATCGTGAACGGCCATGGCGGCAACAACAGCCTGCTCCCGTACTTCGCGCAGTCGCAGCTCGAGACGCCGCACGACTACGTGACCTACGTGCAGGGACTCGCGCGCAGCGGCCCCGGCGAGCCGCAGCACAAGTCGAGCCGGGCGGGCGACATGCACGCCGGCGAGAGCGAGACGTCCATGAGCCTGATCGTGCGTCCGGACCTCGTGCATCTGGACCGGGCGGCGCAGGAGTCGGGCGCCGATCAGGGGCGCGCGAAGCTGCCGGACGGTCTCTACACCGGCATCTGGTGGTACGCGCGGTTCCCGAACCACTACGCCGGCGAGGGCGCGGTCGCGTCGCGCGAGCTCGGCGAGTTCGAGGCGAAGAACTGGATCAACGCGATCGTGCAGTCGATCCGCGCGGTGAAGGCGGACCAGGAGAGCCTGCGGCTGCAGAACGAGTTCTACGAGCGGAGCAAGGATCCGCTGAAGACGCCGCAGTAGCGCGGGGCGCGGGACGGGTCGTTGCAACTGGCGAAGCGGGCGACGCCAACGCGGCGTTCCAGGGAGTGCGAGCGCGTTAGGCAGTCTCCGAAGCGCCGAGATCCACCAGGACTCTCTCGAGCCATGCGACGCCTCCTCGCTCTGCTCTTCACCGCGGCGCCCTTCGTCGCCGGCGCGATCGCGGCGCTGAGCGTGCGGCACGACCTGCGAATGCTGTGCATGGCGCTCGCCGCGACGCTGGTGGCGCGGTTGGTCGTGGTCGCCGCGCCGGCGCGCTGGGGCCGCGGGCCCGCCGTCGGCGCGGCGCTCGCGGCGGCGACCGGCGCGGCGGCGGTCGTCGCGATCCTGTTCGGAGCGCGGGCCCCGTTCGGGGTCGGGGCGGTCGCCGTCGTCCTCGCCGGCTGCGCCACCGCGGGCGCCGCGCTCGGTGCACAACCTCGGCGGGCCGCCTAACGGGGGCGCATGCGCAAGCAGTACTACTTCCGCGCCTCGCCGGACGGGCTGCTCGCGTGGGACGTCGACCGGCTCGTGCGCCTCACCGCGCACTTCCCGACGCGCGCGGTGCCGCTCGCCGAGATTCGCGAGATCGACGGGCCGGTGTTCGGCGACGACGAGCCGCCGACGTGGCGCTCGTTCGTCGGGCACGCGCAGCTGATGGAGGCGGCCGACCTGCGGTACCCGATCATTCTCGCGGCCGACGGCGCCGTCATGGACGGGATGCACCGCGTCGCCAGGGCGCTCCGCGACGGCCGGTCGAGCGTCGACGCCGTGCAGTTCGCCGAGGATCCGGCGCCGGACTACGTGGGGCGGCAGCCGGACGAGCTCCCGTACTGAGGGCGAGCGGCGGGCTGACACCTCCGCCCGTCGCGCCCCGTACGGCCACGACACCCGGGTCGAAGCCCTCGTCCCTCCCGCCGCCGCCCCCCTCCCCGGATCGATGCACCTGGCAATCCGTGGTGTCTCCAAGACGTACGCGAACGGCGTGCGTGCGCTGCGCGACATCAATCTCGACATCCCGCGCGGGATGTACGGCCTCCTCGGACCGAACGGCGCCGGCAAGTCGACGCTGATGCGCACGATCGCCACGCTGCAGGAGCCGGACACCGGATCCATCACACTCGGCGAGCCAGGATCGGCCCCGGACGGATCCATCGACGTGGTGCGCGAAAAGGACCGCGTGCGCCGCACGCTCGGCTACCTGCCGCAGGAGTTCGGCGTGTACCCGAGCGTGAGCGCCGAGCGCCTGCTCGACCACTTCGCGGTGCTCGAGGGCTTCACCGATCGAGCCGCACGCCGCCGCGTCGTCGAGGCGCTGCTGCGGCAGACCAATCTCTGGGACGTGCGACGCGAGCGGCTGGGCGGCTACTCGGGCGGCATGCGTCAGCGCTTCGGCATCGCCGTCGCGCTCCTCGGTGGCCCCTCGCTCATCATCGTCGACGAGCCCACCGCGGGGCTCGATCCGGCCGAGCGCGTGCGATTCCTGAACCTGCTCAGCGAGATCGGCGAGCAGGCCGTGGTCATCCTCTCCACGCACATCGTGGAGGACGTCGCGGAGCTGTGCAGCCGCATGGCGATCATCGACAGGGGCGAGATCCATCTCGAGGCCGAGCCGCTCGCCGCGATCGCCGCGCTGCGCGGCCGGGTGTGGCGGCGCGTCGTGTCGAGGGCCGAGCTGCCGGACATCGAGCGCCGTCACCGCGTGATCTGCACGAAGCTGCAGTCGGGACGCACGCTCGTGCACGTGTACGACGAGTCGCTCCCCGGCCCCGACTTCGAGGCGACGGAGCCGGACCTCGAGGACGTCTACTTCAGCGTGATGGGCGGCCACCAGGGCGCCCGCGCCGAGGCAGCAGCGTCCCGGGTGATTTCGTGACGCTCCGCGAAGTATTCCGCTTCGAGGTCGAGTACCGTCTGCGGCAGCCGTCGACCTGGGTGTACGCGCTCGTGCTGTTCGGGCTCCCGTTCCTGACGATGCACGCGATCAACGGGAGCAGGCAGTACCTGAACGCGCCGGTGATGGTGATGAACGCCTCGGCGATCCTCGGCACGCTCGGGATGCTGGTGACGGCGGGGATCTTCGGCGACGCCGCCGCGCGCGACGTGCAGTCGCGGATGCACGCCCTGTTCTTCACGTCGCCGCTCCGCGAGGCGCACTACCTCGCCGGCCGATTCCTCGGCGGGCTCGCCGTGAACGCCGTGCTGCTGCTCGGCGTGCCGCTCGGGCTCCTGCTCGCGTCGGTGATGCCGTACATGGCGGCGGGAAAGTTCGGGCCCGTGCAGCCGGCCGCATACGTGCAGGCGTATCTGCTCCTGCTGCTCCCGAACCTCGTCCTGATCGGCGCGTTCATGTTCGCCGTCGCGGCGCTCACGCGGCAGTCGCTCACCACCTACCTGGGCGGCATCGCGCTGTTCGTCCTCGGCACCATCGCCGGCAAGATCACCGGCCCGTCCAACGCGACGCTCTCGGCGCTCGTCGATCCGTTAGGCACGCGAGCGGTGGCGCTGACGACGCAGTACTGGACGCCGGTCGAGCGCGACGCGCGGCTCGTCGGGTGGCCGCACCTGCTGCTCTGGAACCGCGCCCTGTGGCTCGCGGTGGCGGCGGGCGTGCTCGCGCTGCTCGTCGCGCGCTTTCGCTTCGGGCACCAGGGCGACGCGACGCGGCGTCGCTGGTGGCGGCGGCGCGCGCTGGTCGACACGGCGCCGGCGCGCGTCGGCCCCATCGGGGGGCACGCGCCCGACGCCGCTCGCTCGTTCTCGACCGCCGGGCGGGTGCGGCAGACGCTCGCCGTCGCGGCGCGTGCGTGGCGCGAGATCGCGGCCACGCGCGCGTTCCTCGTCGTCCTCGCCGGCGCGCTGCTCTTCGTGTTCACGTTCGGCTGGGACGTCGGGTCGGAGGTCTACGGCACGTCCACGTGGCCCGTCACGCACCTCATCGCCGGCACGGTGCTGAGCGCGGCGCTCGCGCCGGTGATGGCGCTGCTGATCGCGATCTTCGCCGGAGAGCTCGTGTGGCGCGAGCGCGACGTCGGCATGGGCGACATCGCGGCCGTCGCACCGGTGCCGAACGGCGTGGCGCTGCTCGGCCGCTTTCTCGCGCTCGTCGGGATGCTCGTCGCGCTGCAGGCGGTGCTCATGGGCGCCGGCGTCCTGCTGCAGGCACTGCGCGGATATCACCGCTACGAGCTCGGGGTGTACCTCGAGCTCCTCTTCGGCATCAAGCTCGTCGACTACGTGCTGCTCGCCGCTCTCGCGATGGCGGTGCACGTCATCGTGAACCAGAAGTACGTCGGCCATCTCATCGTCGTCCTCTACTTCGCGTCGACGCTCGCCGCGGGGCTCATCGGCCTCCGCCATCACCTGCTCATCTACGGCTCGGACCCGGGATGGGTGTGGTCCGACCTGAACGGGCTCGCGCCGTTCGTCGCTGGGCTCGTGTGGTTCAAGCTGTACTGGGCGGCGTGGGCGCTGCTGCTCGCCGTGGCGGCGAGCCTGTTCTGGGTGCGTGGACGGGAGATCGGCTGGCGTGCGCGGCTCGCGCTCGCCCGCCAGCGCCTGGGTGGTCCGGCGGTGCGCGCCGCCGCGCTCGCGCTCGCGCTCATCGTGTCGCTGGGCGGCTTCGTCTTCTACAACACGAACGTCCTGAACGACTACGGCGATCCCGACGAGATCGCGGCCCACCGCGCCGAGTACGAGCGGCGATACAAGCGCTTCGAGGATGCGCCGGAGCCGAGCCTCGTCGCGGCGCGAATGCGCGTCGAGCTGTATCCGGCGCAGCGGGCGGCCGAGCTCCGCGGCACGTTCCAGCTCGTGAACCGCACGACGCGGCCGATCGACTCGCTGCACGTGCTGCCGAGCCCCGACGTGGAGACGCGCGCGCTGCGGTTCGACCGCGCCACGCGTCTCGTCGTCGACGACAGCGCGCGCCGCTACCGCATCTACGCGCTCGCGCGTCCGCTCGCGCCGGGGGACTCGCTCGCCATGAGCTTCGAGGTCGCGTCCCACCCGCGGGGGTTCCGGAACGCGGGCGCGCCGACGGCGGTGACGCCTAACGGCGCGTACGTCGATCGCACCTGGCTGCCGGCGCTCGGCTATCTGCGCGGCCGCGAGCTGGCGGACGAGCGCGAGCGCCGCGAGCACGGCCTCCCGCCGCGGACGCCGCCGCCGACCGCCGGAGACGTCGAGACGCGTGCGACCGGTCCGGGGGCGCGCGGCGTCGAGCTCGTGGACGCGGAGACGATCGTCGGCACCGATGCGCGCCAGATCGCGGTGACGTCGGGCACGCTCGTGCGCGAGTGGCGCGAGCGTGGACGCCGCTACTTCCAGTACCGCACCGAGGCGCCCACCCGCTACGGCGGCGCGGTGCTCTCCGCGGAGTACGCGGTGCGCGAGGCCCGCTGGAACGGCATCCCGCTGCGCGTCTACTACCATCCGACGCACGACGTCAACGTCGACCGGATGATCCGCAGCATGCAGGCGTCGCTCGCGTACTACTCCGAGCACTTCGGGCCCTATCAGTTCCGGGAGCTGAGCATCGTCGAGTTCCCGCGCTACGCGTCGTTCGCGCGCGCGCACCCGCACATGATCGCGTTCTCCGAGGGCAGCGCGTTCCTCACGCGGGTCGATTCCGGCGACGTCGATCGGCCGTTCTTCGTCGTCGCGCACGAGACGGCGCATCAGTGGTGGGGCGGGCAGGTGATCCCCGCGGGCGCGGCCGGGGCGTCGTTCGTCTCGGAGACGCTGGCGCAGTACAGCTCCATGATGGTGCTCGAGACGGCGTACGGCGCCGACATGGCGCGCCGCTTCTACGACTACAACATGGCCCAGTACCTCACCGGCCGGAGCGTCTACACGAACCGCGAGGCGCCGCTGCTCGACGTCGTGAACCAGTCGTACGTGTACTACTTCAAGGGCGCCGTGGCGATGTACACGCTGCGCGAGCGCCTGGGCGCCGACGCCATGAACGGGGCGCTGCGGCGGTTCCGCGAGAAGTTCGCCGGCCCCGACGCGCCGCCGCCGACGTCGCGCGCTCTGTACGCCGAGCTGCAGGCCGTCACGCCCGACTCGCTGCGGCCGCTGCTGTCGGACCTCTTCGAGCACATCACGCTGTGGAGCGTGCGCACCGACTCGGCGCGGGCCGAGCCCACCGGCGGCGGCGCGTATCGCGTGACGCTGTTCGTCGACGCGTCGAAGGCGCGCGCGGACAGCATCGGGAACCAGACGCCGGTGGCGATGAACGATCTCGTCGAGATCGGTGCGTTCGGCGCCTCGGCGGGCGGGGGCTCGCTCGGCGAGACCCTGTACCTCGCGCAGCATCGCATCCACACCGGCAAGCAGACGATCGTGCTCACCGTGCCCCGTCGGCCCGCGCGCGCCGGCATCGATCCGTTCCGCAAGCTCATCGAGCGCGAGCGCGACGACAACGTCGCCGATGTTCCAGGCCAGGCTGGGGCGCGGTAGATCGATGCACACTCCTGACGATGACGACGCGTCGCTCGACGCGCGCTTTCGCGAAGCGGTGGCGGCGATCGACGCCGGCGACGTCGCGCGGCTCGAGCAGCTCGTCGCGGCGACGCCGGCCCTGGTCCGCGAGCGTCTCGAGTCGCCGGGCCCCTGGCTGCGCGACCGGGTGGGCCATGCGCTGGACGGCTTCTTCCAGCGGCCCTACCTGCTGTGGTTCGTGGCGGAGGATCCCGTTCGGAACGGCACGCTCCCCGACGACATCGCCTCCGTGGCGCAGGCCATCATCGATGCCGCCAGGCGCGAGAGCGAGGCGAATCTGCAGGAGCAGCTCGACTACGCGCTCACTCTGGTGTCGTGGTCGTGGATCGCGCGCGAGCGCGGCGTGCAGCTGCGACTGATCGACGTGCTCGTCGACGCGGGCGCGGCGCTCGACGGCAATCAGAACAACGCGCTCGTGAACGGCAACGTCGCCGCCGCCGAGCACCTCGTGAGGCGCGGTGCGACGGTCACCCTCGAGGTGGCGCTCATCCTCGGTTGGTGGGACGATGTCGAACGGCTGCTGCCGACGGTGAGCGTACCGGGCCGTCAGTTCGCGTTCGTGCTCTCGGCCCTGAACGGGAACGATCGGGCGCTGCGACGGATGCTCCGCGCCGGCGTGGACGTGAACGCTCCGAGCGCGGGCCTGTACCCGCACGGAACGCCGCTGCACCACGCCGTGTCGTCGGGTGCGCTCGACGCCGTGCAGGCGCTCGTCGACGGCGGCGCCGACCTGAACGCGCGGGACACCGCCTGGGGCGGCACGCCGCTGGGATGGGCGGAATACTACGTGTCGCAGCGGCAGGGCAGCGGACCCCGGAAGCAGTACGCGGAGATCGCGGCCTACTTCCGTTCGCGCCGTGAACGCGGCGCGACTACCGTTCCGGAGGTTCCAATGGGAGCGCGAGAGATGAGTGACCAGGCCGAAACGGAGCGGCAGACGGAAGTCGCCGTGCTCGCCGGCGGCTGCTTCTGGGGCGTCGAGGACATCCTGCGCGACGTGCCCGGTGTCATCGACACCGACGCCGGCTACACCGGCGGCTGGCTGAAGAATCCGCGGTACGAGGACACGCACGACAGCAAGTCGGGGCACGCGGAGGCCGTGCGGGTGACGTTCGACCCGACGGTGCTCAGCTACGAGGAGCTGCTCGAGCAGTGGTTCTTCCGGCTGCACGACCCGACGACGCTCAACCGCCAGGGCAACGACGTCGGCACGCAGTACCGCTCGGCCATCTTCCCGCAGTCGCCGGAGCAGCGGGAGACGGCGGAGCGCGTGATCGCGCGCGTGCAGGCCTCGGGCAAGTGGAAGCGGCCGATCACGACGTCGATCGAGCCGGCCTCCACGTGGTACAGCGCGGAGTCGTACCACCAGGACTACCTGCGCAAGCACCCGGGCGGGTACACCTGCCACTACCTCCGCGACTGACGCGCGGCCTAACGACTCGACGCCGCGGGTGACGGCTCGAATCTACGGCGCGCAGCCCTCGCACCGATCGTCCGACGGCCGCCGGCGCTCGTGCGCGAGCGCATACGAGCGCATCTCGGTGTGCAGGACCTCGAGCGCCCCGCGCACGGCGAGGTCCTCGTAAAGCGCGCGCACCTCGGCGAAGAGCGCGGCGAGCAGACCGTGGACCTCGGAGGCGCTCGCGCCGCGGTCGAGCAGCCCCTGCACGATGCCGGTGAGGCATCGCTGGACCTCGGGCGTGCGTGGCGTGCCGGCCTCGCCGACGGCGGCGCCGATGGCGCGCCGCACGGCGGTGCTCTGTTCCTCGCTGATGGAGTGTGGCGACGGCGGCATCGGGGATCGGCGTCGGAAGGAGGCTCGGCTGCCTAACGGGCGACAACGCAAGGTAACGAGCGCGGCCGATTCGCGTGGAACACGGGGGCCCCCACTCGTCACACCGGGGCCTCCCGGGTCACCCTTCCACCCGCTCACCGCGGCGGAACAGGAGCGCCAGGCTCCACGTCGCGCCCGGGAACGTCACCGCCCACGGCGCCGCGCCCCAGATCAGCGGATGCCAGTACATCTGGCCCACGAGAAACGGCAGCAGCAGCCCGGTCGCCGTCAGGAACCACCGCGCTCGGCGCTCCAATCCACGGCCCGTGAACACGCGCGCCGCGAGCAGCGCGGCCACGCTCATGAAGCTGTAGCCCAGGATGTCGACCGCGTACAGGAACGACGCGAACGGCACGAACAGGAACGGCTCGATCCCGCGCGTGTCGCCGCGCGCGAGCCGCGGTGCGACGAGCGTGAGCTGCACGAAGTAGTTCATGCTGATCAGCACCGCGTACGCGATGCCGAACGCGAGCGCGGCCTGACTCCAGATCTTCCGCTCCGGGCGTGCGACCTGGTCCACGCTCACGAGCAGGACGACGAACGCGGAGCCGAGGAGCAGCGACGGCGTGAGCAGCACCACGAGGCCGAGCGGCGTGCTGCTGCTTTCGGGCCCGCCGCGCGAGCCGAGCCAGCCCAGCCACTCCGCGATCTGTCCGACGGCGTACGCAACGGCGAAGACCGTCGCGCACGCGGCGGACCAGAAGCCGACGCGGCGGGTCGCCGCCGGGTAGCCGGCGGCGAACGGCTGACCGAACGTCATGGTCGTCATACTCGTTCCTCGTTAGGCATCCCGATGCGTGCCGATGCGTCACCGGTGCAACGTTGCGCGCACGCTCGTCGTGCCGGCGTCGGCGACGGCCAGACAGCGTGTGCGGCGTTCACGCACAGCGGCGTCCGGTGCTGCCCGTGGCATCCCGAGGAGACGCCGTCGCGACGGGACCTGGGGTCGCCTCGTCAGGGAGCCGCGTGGATACCGTCCGCTGCGCCCTGACAGACAGCCGCGTCCCGCCGGCGTAGCGTCGTCAACGAGCAGCCCGGCGCGCGCGACGAGCGTCGCGTGCGACGTGCGGCGACCCGCGGACGGAGGAGGCCATGCTACGGCTGCGCGACATCATGACGACGGACGTCCTCACCGTGAGCCCGAGCACGTCGCTGCAGGAGGCGGCCGACGTCCTCGTGTCCCGGCACGTCGGCGGTGCGCCGGTGGTGGTCGGGGACCGGGTGGTGGGTGTGGTCTCGGCGACGGACATCCTCGCGTTTCTCGCGTCGCCGCCGATCGAGGCGACCGAGCGTGAGGAGGAGCGCGAGTCGGACGCCGACGCCGATCCCTCGACGTGGCAGCCCGACGATCCGCTCGACGACGACCCCTCCGCCCGGTTCTTCGCGGAGCAATGGTCCGCGGCGGACGCGGACGTGATCGAGTCGCACGACGAGTCGGCGCGCGCCGACCGCGACCCGTTCGCCGCGTACACCGTCGACGACGTGATGACGCGATCGGTGCAGGCGCTTCCACCGACGGCCGACGTATGGACGGCGGTCGCACGGATGCGCGAGGCCGACGTGCATCGGCTCCTGGTGATGGAGGGGGACACGCTGGTGGGCATCGTCACGACCACGAACATCGCGCGGGCCCTGGGCGACGGGCGACTGGTGCGTCGGACCTTCGTCTTCGGCCGGGCACGGCGTGCCTAACGCGTGACCGCATCTTGACCGCATGAGGAGAACAGCATGCTCACCGTCCTCGTTCCCCTCGATGGCTCGCTGCTCGCCGAGTACGCCATTCCGTTCGCGATGAGCATCGCGGACCGCATCGGCGCCGGCGTGGAGCTGCTGTCGGTGCATCACGCGCCGGCGCCCGCGCTCGGCGAGCGTCGTGCCCTGTTGCGGCGGTACCTGGACGCGACGCGCCGCCGCCTCGAGGCGACGGACGCCGTGCCGGTCACGACGAGCCTGATCGACGGGGCGCCCGCGGAGATGCTCGTCGCCTACGTGCGCGAGACGGCGCCGGATCTCGTGGTGATGACGACGCACGGCCGCGGCGGCGTGCGCCGGCTGTGGCTCGGGAGCGTGACGGACGCCCTCGTGAGGCACGCGACCATCCCCGTGCTCGCGCTGCGCCCCCGCCCGTCGACGATCACGGCCGACGGCAACGCGCGACCCGAGCTCCGGCGCGTGCTCGTCGCGGTGGACGGCTCGCCGGAGAGCGAGACGGTGATCACGCCGCTGGTCGACCTCTTCGGCACGACGGGGATGGAGTACACGCTGCTGCACGTGGTGCCGTCGCTGCACCCGCTCGTGCGCACCCTCGCCACGCCGGCCGAGTACGACCGCGACCTCGGCGTCGAGCAACGGCTGGCGAACGCGTACCTGCAGGAGCTGGCGGAGCGGGTGCGCCCGACGGGGCTGGACGTCGCCGTCGCCACGCGGAGCGGCGAGCCGCCGGCGAGGGCGATCGTCGAGACCGCGACCGAGCACCGCGCGGACCTGATCGCGCTGGCGACGCACGGCCGCGGGCCCCTCGGACGGCTCGTGCACGGCAGCGTGGCGGACGAGGTGCTCCGCACGGCGCCGTCCGCGGTGCTGCTCCATCACATGCCGCAGCAGGTGGTGCACGAGGACGCGGTGGTGGCGCCGATTCTCGCCCATCTCGGGGGTCGCGCGCCGGCGTGACGCACGCCTAACAGCGGCGAACCGCCGGCGCCCCGAATCAGGGGATCTCCGACAGGAGCCGCCCCGGTCCCCGACCGACGCAGCGGGCGCGACGTCCAATTCTTGATCGCACCGACCCTCCGCAACCGGCGCGATCGAGGTGACCGATGACGTCGACGCTCATGCCCACGAGTGCAGCCCCACCGCGCACGCCACACGTGCTGCGCTGCCCGGAGCACACCGTGGAGATCGTCTCCGACTCCGGCGAGGGCGCGCAGAAGTGCGGGCAGATCTTCGCCGCCGTGTCGGCGAAGATGGGGAACGGCGTGTGGACGGTGGAGATCATCCCCGCCGAGATCCAGCCGCCGCCGCGCATCCCCGAGGGCGCGAGCGGAAACCGCATCCGCATCGGCACCGGCCCGGTGACGAACTGGGGCGACGAGACGAACCTGGTCGTCGCGTTCAACGAGCAGGTGCTGCTCGCGCGCCACCGGCTCGGCGCGCTCGCGCCGGACGCGATCGTGCTGCTCGAGCGCGCGTGGGCGTCGCACCCCGACGAGGACGTGCGCGCCGCGTACGCGGCGGCGCTCGCGGAGCTCGCGACGCGTGCCTACCGCGTCGTCGAGGTGCCGATGGACGAGCAGTGTCTCACGCTCGTCGACAATGCGCGCAAGGGAAAGAACATGTTCGCGCTCGGGATGCTGGCGTGCATCTACGGGCGCGACCGCGCGCGGCTGCTCGAGCAGATCGCGCAGACCTTCCGCAAGAAGTCGGAGGAGAGCTACCGGCAGAACGTGGCGCTGCTCGACCTCGGGTGGGCGTGGGCGGAGGCGAACCTCGACTTCCGCGTCGACGTGCCCCCGCGCTCCGCGCAGGGCGGCACGGACGTGCCGATGGTGGTGATGAACGGCAACGAGGCGATCGCGTTAGGCGCGGTGGCGGCGGGCTTCGAGCTGTGCGCCATGTACCCGATCACGCCAGCGACGTCGGCGTCGCACGCCCTCAGCGAGACGTTCGAGCGGTTCGGCGGCATCGTGCACCAGGCGGAGGACGAGATCGCGGCGGCGGGCGTGGCGCTCGGCGCGTCGTACGCGGGGAAGGTCGCGCTGACGATCACGAGCGGCCCCGGGCTCGCGCTGAAGACGGAGTTCCTCGGCCTCGCGGTGATGACGGAGACGCCGCTGGTCGTCGTCGACGTGCAGCGCGGCGGGCCGAGCACCGGGCTGCCGACGAAGGTGGAGCAGTCGGACCTGCTCGCGGTGCTCCACGGCCAGCCCGGCGACGCGCCGAAGGTCGTGCTCGCGCCGTCGACGCTCGAGGAATGCTTCCACGTGATGGTGACGGCGCGGCGCATCGCCGAGACGTTCCGCTGTCTCGTGGTGGTGCTGTCCGACGCGAACCTCGCGACCGGCGTGGCGCCGTTCCCGCGCCCCGCGCTCGACGAGCGGTGGATGCGTGCGGCGCTCGACCAGGACGCGGTCCCCGAGGGGACGAAGCCCTACGACTGGGACGAGGCGACGGGGCTGTCGCGCCGCGTGATCCCGGGGCAGCCGAACGGGATGCACACGGTCACGGGGCTCGAGCACGACGCGCGCAGCAAGGTGGCGTACGGCGGCGGCATCCATCAGCACAGCGCCGCGATGCGGAGCCGCAAGCTCGCGGTGCTCCAGCGCACGCTGCTGCCGCCGACGGTGAACGGGGACGAGAGCGGCGACCTGCTGGTGGTCGGGTGGGGGAGCACGCGCGGCGCGATCGAGGAGGCGGTCGCCCGCGCGCGCGCCGCGGGGCTGCGCGTCTCGTCGCTGCATCTGACCTTCCTGTCGCCGCTCCCGCCCGGGCTGCGCGAGATCCTCTCGCGCTTCCGGCGCGTGTGCACGGTGGAGCTGAACTACAGCGACGAGCCGGACGCGCCGTACATCACGCCGGAGAATCGGCGCCTCGGCCAGCTCGCGTGGCTGCTGCGCGCGTCGACGCTCGTGGACGTCGACTGCTGGACGCGCGTGCCGGGCGAGCCGCTGCACCCCGGCGCGATCCTCGATGCGATCCGCGCGAAGGTGCCTAACACGACGCGAGGTGACGCATGAGCGCCGAGACGTGCTGCCCGCTCACGAGCGCGGTCTGGGGGCCGGACGACGACCGCGACTACGGGCTCTCCGACTACGAGGGCGCGCAGGCGCGGTGGTGCCCCGGCTGCGGCGACCACTCGGTGCTGACCGCGGTCGAGAAGCTGCTCGTGGCCGAGCAGCTCCGGCCCGAGCAGACGGTGTTCGTGTCGGGGATCGGCTGCTCGAGCCGCTTCCCGCACTACCTCAAGACGTACGGCTTCCACGGCATCCACGGCCGCGCGCTCCCCGTGGCCACGGGCGTGAAGCTGCACCGGCCCGACCTCACCGTGTTCGTCGTGATGGGCGACGGCGACTGCACGTCGATCGGCGCGGGGCACTGGGTGCACGCGCTGCGCTACAACGTGAAGATGGTCGCGCTGATGCTCGACAACGCGATCTACGGGCTGACGAAGAACCAGACGTCGCCGACGACGCCGCAGGGCCACCCGAGCAACACGCAGCCGAAGGGGAGCTGGCTGCCGGCGCTCGACCCGATCTCGCTGATGCTGGGCGTGACCAACGCGTCGTTCGTGGCGCAGACGGCCGAGTGGGTGCCGGCGCACCTCGCGGCGACGCTGAAGGCGGCCTACCACCACGACGGGCTGGCGTTCGTGCGCGTCCTCCAGCGCTGCCCCATCTGGACGCCGGGGATCTACCAGCGCGCGGTGCAGCGGCCGGAGAACATCGAGCTGCTCGTGCACGACGACGGCGTCACGGCACCGGAGCTGGAGCGCACCTACACGCACCGCGTCGCGCACGACCCGCGCGACCTCGAGCGCGCGCGGCAGCTCGCGACGCCCGGAGAGCGGATCCGGCTCGGTGTCTTCTACCGCAACGAGCGCTGCGCGCGCTACGACGTGATCCGGCGCGTGCCGCCGCGGACCGCCGCCGAGCGGCGCGCGCTCCTCGACCAGGAGCTCGACAAGCATGCCGTCTGACGACCAGATCGCGGTCGCGCTCGCGGCGACCGCCGTGCCGCGCGAGCGGTTCCGCGCCGCGGTCGTCGCGGCGGCGGAGCAGATCGACGCGTACCTCGACGCGCACCGCGCGGCGGACGCGGAGACGCCGGCGCTCGCGGCGTTGGGCGCCTTCGCGCGCGGGCGCGTGGACGCCGCGCGGTTCGCCGCGCTGTTCGATACCGCGCCGGCCCTCGCGCCCGAGTCGTCGTTCGCGCTCCGGCGCGCGGGCGACGTGCTGCGCACGCTGCACGCGGCCGGCGACGCGGCGTTCGCGGTGGACGTCCCGCCCGGCGGAGACCTCCACGCTGCCGTACAGCGCGCCGTCACGTCGTTAGGCCGGGCGTACGCCGCGGGGCGCGTGTTCCGCGCCGTGCGGGCCGGCGTGTACCGCGCCGAGACGCACGCGCCGCCGCTCGACGGCCTGCCGTTCGCGCGGTGGAACGCTGCGGCGCGCGACCTCGCGCCGCCGCTGGTCATCGAGGTGGACGACGCCGACCTGCGGGCCGTGTCGCTGGCCGAGCTGCTCGACGGGCAGATGAAGCTCGTGCTGGTGGTGCGCGGCGCCTCGGCGGGCGCGCCCCTGGTCCGGCTGATCACGCCCGGCGTGCTCGTGATGCAGACCGCGAACGCGAACGACCTCGCGACGGTGGCGTCGTTCGACGGGCCAGCGGTCGCCGCGCTCGTGCCGGAGAGCGCCGCGCGGTTCGTGCACGACCCGACGGCCGGCGGCACGCTCGCCGAGCGCCTCGCCGTGCACGCGCTCCCGGCCGCCGCGCCCGCGACCGGATCGGGCGACCGGAGCGCGTGGCAGCTGCGCGAGGAGTTGGCGCAGCTCGCGGCCCTGGGCGGTCGGGACTCGGGACTCGGGACTCGGGACTCGGGCGCTGTCAGCCCACGAGTCCCGAGTCCCGAGTCCCGAGTCCCGTCGGCCCGAGTCCCGTCGGGCCGAGTCCCGAGTCCCGATGCACTCGTCCGGTGGCTCCTCGCGGAGGCGGGGCTATGATCACCGCCGTCGCGATCCTCGGCGGGATCGGGCTCGTGTTCGCGGTCCTCATCGCGCTCGCGAACCGCAAGCTCCGCGTGTGGGAGGATCCGCGCATCGACGCCGTGGCCGCGATGCTGCCTAACGCGAACTGCGGCGCGTGCGGCGTGCCGGGGTGCCGCGCGTTCGCCGAGCTGCTGGTCGGCGGCGAGAGGCAGCCGTCCGGGTGCAACGTCGCGAACGACGACCAGCGCACCGCGATCGCGGCGTACCTCGGTGTCGAGGCGGGGCAGGCGGTGAAGGTCGTGGCGCGCATGCACTGCGCCGGCGGCGCGCACGTCGCGGCCCAGCAGGCCCAGTACCGCGGCTTCCCGACGTGCGCCGCGGCGGCAGCCGTCGCCGGCGGCGGGAAGGGGTGCGCCTGGGGGTGCCTCGGCCTCGCCGACTGCGTCGCGGCGTGCACGTACGGCGCGATGCGCATGAGCGACGACGGCATCCCGCTCGTCGACGTCGACGCGTGCACGGCGTGCGGCAAGTGCGTGGAGCCGTGCCCCAAGGGCCTCCTCACGCTGCACCCGCTCGACCACCGCCTGCTCGTGCAGTGCAGGAACCTCGTCGCCGGCGACGACGCGCTCGACGCGTGCAAGGTCGCGTGCACGGCGTGCGGCAGATGCGTCCTCGACGCCGCGCCCGGACTGATCAGCGTGGAGAGCGGCGTGGCGGTGGTGAACTACGAGCTGAACGCGCTCGCCGCGCCGGACGCGGTCGGGCGCTGCCCGACCGGCGCCATCGTGTGGATGACGCGCGCGCAGTTCGAGAATCCCTCCACGCTCCCCGCTCGACGCTCCACGCTCGGCATCGGTGCAGAACGAAGCGAGCGGGGAGCGTGGAGCGCGGAGCGTGGAGACGCCCTCACGGAGACCGCCCAGTGATCACGTTCGGGAAGGCGGCGAGAGCCGCAGCGCCGAAGCCTGACGTGCCGGCCGCCCCGCCTCGCTATCCGGGCACGCCGAGCGCGATGGACGGCAGCACGGCCGTCGTGCTCGTCGAGACCGCGGCGAGCGAGGGTGCCGGCGCCTACCCCATCACGCCCTCCACGCAGATGGGCGAGGGGTGGGCCGCCGCCGTGGCCGAGGGGAAGCGCAACGTCAACGGCCGCAAGCTGCTGTTCTTCGAGCCTGAGGGCGAGCACGCCGCCGCCGCGGTCACCGCCGGGATGAGCATGACCGGCCTGCGCGCCGCGAACTTCTCGAGCGGCCAGGGCGTCGTGTACATGCACGAGTCGCTCTATCCCGCGGTCGGGAAGCGCCTCACGTACGTGCTGAACATCGCCGCGCGCGCGATCACGAAGCACGCGCTCAACGTGCACGCGGGGCACGACGACTACCACGCGGTCGACGACACGGGGTTCTTCCAGCTCTTCGCGAAGGACGTGCAGGAGGCGGCGGACCTGAACCTGATCGCGCACCGGGTCGCCGAGCTGTCGCTGAACCCGGGGATCGTCGCGCAGGACGGGTTCCTTACGAGCCACGTGCTCGAGACGATGCGCGCGCCCGAGCCGGGCCTCGTGCGCGAGTTCCTCGGTGATCCGTCCGACGTGATCGACGCGCCGACGCCCGCCCAACGGCTCGTGTTCGGCGCGAAGCGCCGGCGCATCCCCGAGCTGTTCGCCGTGGACCACCCGGCGATGCTCGGCGTGGTGCAGAACCAGGACAGCTTCGCGCAGGGCGTCGCCGCGCAGCGGCCGTTCTACTTCGACCACGTCGCCGAGCTGACGGACCGCGCGATGGAGGAGTTCGCGCGCCTCACCGGACGCCGCCATGCGCGGTGCAGCGGCTACCGCCTCGCGGACGCGGAGTACGTCGTCGTGGGGCAGGGCAGCGTCGTGTCGAACGCCGAGGCGGTCGCCGACTGGCTGCGCGCGACGCACGGGCTGAAGGCCGGCGTGCTGAATCTCACGATGTTCCGGCCGTTCCCCGCGGATCTCGTCACGCGGCTGCTCGCCGGCAAGAAGGCCGTCGTGGTGCTCGAGCGCACCGACCAGCCGCTCGCCGTGGACCCGCCGCTGCTGCGCGAGATCCGCGCGGCGATGGGGCAGGGGGTCGAGAACGGACGTGCCCTGGCGGCGGCGCCTAACGCCGTGCTGCCGCACCCGCGCGTCGCCGCGGTCGACGCCGACGAGGTGCCCGAGTTCTACGCCGGCTGCTTCGGGCTGGGCAGCCGCGACCTGCAGCCGGGCGACATCGCGGCGGCCGTGCTGAACATGACGCCGGCCGGCGCGCACCGACGGCAGTTCTACCTCGGCGTCGATTTCGTGCGGCCCGAGACGCGGCTGCCCAAGCTCCAGATCTGGCAGGAGCAGCTCCTCGAGAGCTACCCGCACCTGGCCGACCTGTCGCTGCCGAGCGCCGGCGACCTCGATCTGATGCCTAACGGCTCCGTTTCCCTGCGCATCCACTCGGTGGGCGGCTGGGGCGCGATCACGATGGGGAAGAACGTCGCGATGACGGTCTTCGAGCTGCTCGGCATGCACATCAAGGCGAACCCGAAGTACGGCTCGGAGAAGAAGGGGCAGCCGACGACGTTCTACGCGACGTTCGCGCACGAGCCGATCCGGCTCAACTGCGAGCTGACGCACGTCGACGTCGTGCTGTCGCCCGACCCGAACGTGTTCCGCCACTCCAACCCGCTCGCCGGGATCCGCGACGGGGGCGTGTTCGTGATCCAGAGCGACCTCGCGCCCGCGGACTTCTGGGCGGCGCTGCCGGCGCGCGCGCGGCGCGAGATCGTGGCGAGGAAGGTCAGGGTCTTCGTGCTCGACGCGTTCGCGATCGCGCAGAGCGAGGCGAGCGACGCGGAGCTGCGGTACCGCATGCAGGGCGCGGCGTTCATGGGCGCGTTCTTCGAGACGTCGCCGCTGCTCGCGCGCGAGGGCGTCGCGGACGAGAAGCTGTTCGCGGGGATCCGCAAGCAGCTCGCGAAGAAGTTCGGCGCGAAGGGCGAGCGCGTGGTCGAGGACAACCTGCGCGTCATCCGCCGCGGCGCGACGGAGGTGCGCGAGGTGACGCCGGTCGCGCTCGCCGACGACGCCGCGCCCGGCGCGGTGCCCGCGATGCCCGCCCTGCTCGATGCGCCCGACGCCGAGTGGGGCGTCGGGAATCCGGGGCGGTTCTGGGAGCAGGTGTGCGTGCCGTGCAAGCTCGGGCAGGACGGCATCGCCGACCCGTTCGCGGCGATCGGCGCGATCCCCGCGGCGACGAGCGCCGTGCGCGACATGACCGACGTGCGCCTCGAGGTGCCGCGGTTCCTCGCCGAGAAGTGCACCGGCTGCGCGCAGTGCTGGACGCAGTGCCCCGACGCGGCGATCCCGGGGCTCGTGAGCGATCCCGAGGAGGTGCTCGCGGCAGCCGCGGCCCACGCCGCGACGCGCGGCACCATCGACCGCGTGAAGCCGCTCCTCAAGCCGTTAGGCAGAGAGGTGCGCCGCCTCGTCGGCGCGGAGGCGTTCACGAGCTTCGCCGACACGCTCGCGGCCGCGGCGACGAACGTGCTGCCGAAGCTCGTGCCCGACGCGGCGAAGCGCGCGACCGTCGAGGAGGAGCTGGCGCTCGTGCGCGCCGCGATCGCCGAGTTCCCGCTCGCGAAGACGAAGACGTTCTGGGACGGCGCGGAGCGCCGGCAGAAGGGGAGCGGCGGGCTGCTCTCGGTGACGGTGAACCCCGAGGCGTGCAAGGGATGCAACCTGTGCGTCGACGTGTGCCCCGACGGCGCGCTCGTGACCGTGAGGCAGGACGACGCGACGGTCGCGACGCTCCGCGACAACTGGCGGATCTGGCAGCGCCTTCCCGACACGCCGAGCCGGTTCGTGAACGTGTCGGACATCGATCAGGGGATCGGCGTGCTGCCGACGCTTCTGCTCCGGAAGGAGAGCTACCGCTCGATGGCCGGCGGCGACGGCGCATGCATGGGGTGCGGTGAGAAGACCGCGGTGCACCTCGTCGTCTCGGCGATCGAGGCGATGATGCGGCCGCGCGTGGAGCGGCAGATCGCGCGGCTCGGCGAGCTGATCGCCGGCCTCGACGCGAAGGCGCGCGGGCTGCTCTCGGCCGACGCCGACCTCGACGCGGTCATGCGCGTGGGGGGGCATCTCACGCTCGACCTCGACGACGAGAAGCGCGGCGAGATGGAGCGCCTGACGCGGGCGATCCACGACCTGAAGGACCTGCGCTGGCGCTACGCCGAGGGCCCGAGCACGCGCGGCCGCGCGCACCTCGCGATGGCCAACAGCACCGGCTGTTCGAGCGTGTGGGCGAGCACGTACCCGTTCAACCCGTACCCGTTCCCGTGGGCGAACCACCTCTTCCAGGACAGCCCGTCGCTCGCCATCGGCGTGTTCGAGGGGCACATGCGGAAGATGGCGGACGGCTTCGCCGCGGTGAGGCGCGCGGAGACGCTGCTGGGCGGGACGTACGACGCGCAGTCCACCGAGCGGGAGCTCGCGGACCTCGACTGGCGGACGTTCACCGACGACGAGTTCGCGCTCTGCCCGCCGATCGTGGCGATGGGCGGCGACGGCGCGATGCTCGACATCGGGTTCCAGAACCTCTCGCGCCTGCTCGCGAGCGCGAAGCCGATCCGCGTCATCGTGCTCGACACGCAGGTCTACTCCAACACCGGCGGCCAGGCGTGCACGAGCGGCTTCACCGGCCAGGTGTCGGACATGGCATGGTACGGCGCGGCGACGCACGGCAAGACGGAAGTGCGCAAGGAGCTCGCGCTCATCGCGCTCGCGCACCGCGGCGTGTACGTGCACCAGTCGTCACAGGCGTCGGCGTCGCACCTGATGGCCGGCGTGCTGCGCGGGCTGCAGAAGCGCCGACCGGCGCTGTTCAACATCTACACGCCGTGCCCAGTGGAGCACGGGCTGGCCGACGACTCGGCGCAGCACGCGGCGCGCCTCGCGCTCGAGTCGCGCGCCTTCCCGTTCGTGACGTTCGACCCGGACGCGGGGCCGAGCTTCGCGCAGTGCCTCTCGCTCGACGGCAATCCGTCGCTCGACGACGCGTGGCCGACGTACACGCTGGAGTACGTGGACGCCGACGGCGCCGCTCGTTCGATGGAGCTCCCGCTGACGACGGCCGACTGGGCGGCGACGGAGGGACGCTTCCGCAAGCACTTCACGCCGATCGCGCAGGACGACGACGCGCCGATGCCGTTCCACGAGTACCTCGCCGCGTCGGCGGAGGCGCGCGCCGGGCGGCGGCCGTTCGTGTACGTGCTCACGCGCGAGAGGACGCTCGCGCGGTGGAGCGTGTCGGACGAGATGGTGCGGCTGGCGGAGGAGCGCCAGCTCTTCTGGGCGCAGCTCCGCGAGCTGGCCGGCGTCCGCGTGAGCGACACGGTGCGCGAGCGCGTGGCCGAGTCGCTCGAGGCGGCGCTCGAGGCGCGGCTCGACGCGGCGCGGCGCGAGTACGAGGCGAAGATCGCCGAGCTGAAGGCGAGCTACCCGCAGACGATCGCGACTCGGCTCGCGGAGACGCTGCTGCGCTCCAGCCGCGGCGAGATGACCGTGCGCGAGCTGCTCGCTCGGGTGCCTGACGGCGGTGCCGCCGAAAGCATCGAACCGCAGAGGACGCAGAGGGCCGCAGAGGAAACCACCAAAGCAGCGTCGTCCTCCGCGTCCTCTGCGTCCTCTGCGGTGAAAAACGAAGAGTCCCAGCCACCGATCGTCGCGAAGCCGATCGCCGAATCTCCCATGGCCGTCGCCGAAGCACGGGGCAACGCCGCCGTCGACGCGCTCGCCGTCGATGCGTACATCGAGTCCGATCGCTGTACGACGTGCAACGAGTGCATCAACCTGAACAAGAAGCTCTTCGCCTACAACGCCGACAAGCAAGCCTACGTCAAGGACGCGACGGCCGGCACGTTCGCGCAGCTCGTCATGGCGGCGGAGAAGTGCCCGGTCTCGGCGATCCACCCGGGGACGCCGCTCAATCCGAAGGAGAAGGATCTCGACAAATGGCTGAAGCGCGCGCAGGCCTTCTGACGCGGTTCCGCGCGAGCGCGCACGCGTTCGCGCACGGGGTTCATCCGCCGGAGTCGAAGGAGCTCACGGCGGCGCTCCCGATCCGCCGCATGCCGTACCCCGACGAGGTCGTGCTCCCCGTCCGGCAGCACGCCGGCAAGCCGGCGCGCGTGATCGTGCGCAAGGGGGCGCACGTCGAGCGCGGCGACGTCGTGGCGGAGGCGGACGGCTTCGTGTCGTCGCCCGTGCACGCGTCCGCGTCGGGACGCGTCGTCGACGTCGCGCTGTGGCCGCACCCCGACGGCTCGATGTGCACCGCGGTCCGCATCGCGGTCGACAGGTGGTCGGCGCAGATCGCGCGGCCGCGCGTCGTTCCGGAGTGGGACGGCCTGACGCGCGCCGCCGTCGTGCGCGCCGTGCAGGACGCCGGCGTCGTGGGGCTCGGCGGCGCGGCATTCCCGACGCACGTCAAGCTCGTGCCGCCGGCGGACGCCGCGATCGACACGCTCGTCGTGAACGGCGCCGAGTGCGAGCCGTACCTCACGACCGACCACCGCATCATGGTGGAGTATCCGCGCCGCGTGCTGTTCGGCGTGCGCATCATGATGCACGCGCTCGGCGCGAAGCGGTGCGTGATCGGCGTCGAGCGCAACAAGCCCGACGCGATCGCGGCGCTGCGCGCGGCGAACGGCAACGGCTTCCGCAACGACGACGTCGAGATCCTCCCGCTCACGGTCAAGTACCCGCAGGGCGCGGAGAAGATGCTCCTCAAGTCGGTGCTCGGCCGCGAGGTCGCGTCGGGCCAGCTGCCGGCGAGCGTCGGCGCGATCGTGCAGAACGTCGGCTCGATCGCCACCATCGCCGAGGTGTTCGAGACCGGGCTGCCGCTCGTCGAGCGCATCGTGACGGTGAGCGGCCACGGCGTCCGGCGTCCCGCGAACCTGATCGTCCCCGTCGGCACCAAGGTGGGCGACCTGCTCGCGCACTGCGGCGGCCTGACGGACGACGCGGCGGAGGTGCTGTTCGGTGGGCCGATGATGGGCACCGCCGTGTCGACGCTCGACGCGCCGATCCTCAAGGGCACGACCGGCGTCGTGGTGCTCACGCACGACGAGGTGCGCGACCAGGCCGCGCTGCCGTGCATCCACTGCGGCCGGTGCCTCGACGCGTGCCCGATGTTCCTCAACCCGTCGCTGCTGGGCGACCTCGCGCGCGCCGGCCGCCACGACGAGATGGCGGCCGAGCACCTGAGCGACTGCATGCTGTGCGGGTCGTGCAGCTACGTCTGCCCGTCGAACATCCCGCTCGCGCAGCTGTTCGCGGCGAGCAAGTCGGCACTCCGGCGACGCGTGATGGCGGGGACGGGCGCATGACACGCGACCCCACGCTCGTCATCGCCGCGTCGCCGCACATCAAGGGACGCGACGGCACGGCGACCATCATGTGGAACGTCGTCGGGGCGCTCGCGCCGATCGTGCTCGCGGCGGCGTGGCTCTTCGGGCCGAGCGCGCTGCTCGTCGTCGCCGCGGCGGTGGTCGGCGCCGTCGGCACCGAGCGGGCGTTCGGCACGGGAGGCACGCTGCGCGACGGCTCGGCCGCGATCACCGGCATCCTGCTCGGCCTCACGCTGCCCGCCGGCATGCCGCTGTGGATGGCCGCGTTAGGCGGCGCATTCGCGATCGGCTTCGGCAAGCTGCTGTTCGGGGGGCTCGGGTACAACATCTTCAACCCCGCGCTGCTCGGCCGCGCGTTCCTCCAGGCGGCGTTCCCGGTCGCGATCACGACGTGGCCGAAGGTCGGCGGGTCGTGGTGGGCGCTGCGGGGCGACAACTTCGCGCTGCCGCTGCTGAAGGGCGGCGCCGTGGACGCGATCACCGCCGCCACGCCGTTAGGCCTCCTGAAGTTCGAGCACCGGGGCACCCCGCTGCTCGACCTCGTGCTCGGCACGACGGGCGGCTCGCTCGGCGAGACGGCGGCACTCGTCATCCTGCTCTGCGGCGGCTATCTCGCGCTGCGCGGGTATCTGAACTGGCGCATCCCGGCGAGCATCCTCGCGACGGTGGCGCTGCTCGCCGCGGCGCTGCACGCCGTCGCCCCGGCGCGCTACGCGTCCGCGCCGTTCATGCTCTTCTCCGGTGGGCTCGTGTTGGGCGCGGTGTTCATGGCGACCGACATGGTGACCGCCCCGGTGACCGACCGCGGACGGTGGCTGTTCGGCGCCGGCGTGGGCGTGCTGGTCGTCGTCATCCGCACGTGGGGCGGGCTGCCCGAGGGCGTGATGTACGCGATCCTGCTCATGAACGCGCTCGTGCCGTTCATCAACCGCGTGACGCAGCCGCGGCCGTTCGGCACGCGCGTGCGCGCCGCGAAGGAGGTGCCCGCATGAGCATGGGGATGACGTCCGCGCCGCCGGTGCTCGGCCGCGACGTCCCGTCGTGGCGGCTGCTGTCGCTGATGACGACGGCCGGCGCGCTCGCCGGGCTGCTGATCGTGACGGCGTACCGACTCACGCTGCCGCGCATCGAGCACCACAAGAGCGAGGTGATGCGCGCCGCGATCCAGGAAGTCCTCGAGGCGCCGCGGTCGTTCGACACGCTCTATCTCGCCAAGGGCGCGCTCGTGAAGACGCTGCCGGCGGGGACGAGCGCGAAGGGGCTCGAGAAGATCTACCTCGGCCACGACGCGACGGGGAAGCGCATCGGCTTCGCGGTGAGCGCCACGGGGAACGGCTTCCAGGATCCCGTGACCGTGATGTTCGGCTACGACGCCGCGGCGCACACGCTCATCGCGATGCGCGTCATCTCCAGCAAGGAGACGCCGGGGCTCGGCGACAAGATCGACAAGGACAGCGCGTTCGTGAACGGGTTCGCGAACGTCGTCGCGCCGGTCGCCGGCGTGAAGAAGGACCGCGGCAAGACCACGCCGAACGACGTCGTGATGATCACCGGCGCCACGATCTCGTCGCGCGCGGTCATCCGCATCATCGACGACGCGATCGCGCGCTGGCAGCCGCTCATGGACGCCTATCGCGAGGAGGCCAGGCCGTGATGACGACCATCGTGGGCGTGATCGGCGCGGCGCTGCTGTTCGGGCTGTTCAGCGCGCTGCGTCCGCGCGACCGGGACGGCTGCGACGGACGCTGCGCGGGGTGCACGGGCGACGGGGGCTGCGAATCCAGGGGAGCGAAGCGATGACCAGCACAGAGATCGGCCGCCGCGAGTTCATGGGTCTCGCCGTGGGCGCGTTCGTCGTCGCGGCGGTGCCGCTCGCCCGGCGGCGTCCCGCGGGGGTGGTGCGGCGCAGCGTCCCCGTGATGGGCACCATCGCGCAGTTCGCGGTGGTGGACCGCGACCCGCTGCACGCGCACGCGGCGATCGACGCCGCGGTGGCCGAGCTGCGGTGGGTGGAGCGGACCATGACGCGCTTCACCGACACGTCGGACGTGGGCCGCGCGAACCGCCTCGCGATGCGCGACGCCGTCGCGGTGACGCCGGAGACGGCGTACGTCGCGGCCGAAGGGCTGCGCTGGGCGGACGCGCTCGACGGCCGCTACGACCCGGCGGTCGGCGCCGTGTGCGTGCTCTGGGACGTGAAGCACCGCCACGAGCCGCCGCCGGACGACCGCGTGGCCGAGCTGGCGGGGCGCCGGTTCCACCGCGCGGTGGAGCTGGGCACGCGCGGCGGCGGCCACGTGCTGCGCTACCACGACGACGGCGCGCGGCTCGACCTCGGCAGCGTCGCCAAGGGGTACGGGGTGGATCGCGCGGTGGCGGCGCTGCGACGCCACGGCGTGGCGAAGGCGGTCGTGGTGGCCGGCGGCGATCTGTACGCGTTAGGCACCGCGCCGGACGACGCGCCGTGGACGATCGGCATCCAGTCGCCGACCGACGAGCGCGCGCTCGCCGGGACGCTGCGCCTGGCCGACCGCGCCGTCGCGACGTCGGGCACGTACCGGCAGTTCTTCCGATACCGCGGGCGCCGGTACCACCACATCATGGATCCGGCCACCGCGCGGCCGCGCGCGACGGCGATGCAGAGCCTCTCCATCGTCGCCGACTCCGTGATGCGCGCCGACGCGGCGACGACGGCGCTGTTCGGCATGAGCGAGCCGGAGATCGTGCGCGAGCTGGCGCGGAACCTCCCGGGCGCGCAGCTCGCCCGCATCATCTGACGAGGAGGCCGCGCCCATGAGCATGATCAGAGCGGAGTCGTCGGCGCCGACGAGCGCGGGAGCCGTGCTCACGCGCGGGCTGTGGCACGAGAACCCGGTGCTGGTGCAGACGCTGGGGCTCTGCTCCGCGCTCGCGGTGACCAACGCGGTCGCCAACAGCCTCGCGATGGGCCTCGCCACGACGTTCGTGCTCGTCGGGTCGAGCGTCATCGTGTCGACGCTGCGGAGGATCATCCCCCACCAGATCCGCATCACCACGTACATCCTGATCATCGCCACCTTCCTGGCCATCGCCGACATGACGCTCGAGGCGCTCGTGCCGGACGTGCACAAGGCGATGGGGCCGTACATCGCGCTCATCATCACGAACTGCATCGTGCTCGGCCGACAGGAGGCGTTCGCGTCACGGCAGCCGATCGCGCTCTCGGTCCTCGACGCGCTGGGCAACGGCACCGGGTTCACGATCGCGCTGCTGCTGATGGGCATCCCGCGCGAGGTGCTCGGCAACGGCACGTTCCTCGGCGTGCAGGTCATGCCGCACGCGTTCGAGCCGTGGGTCGTGATGCTCCTGCCGCCGGGCGGCTTCTTCATGATCGGCGTGCTGCTGCTCGTGGCGAACTGGCACGGCCTGCGGAAGCTGGCGCGCGAGCGTCGGGCGGCGCCGGCCGCGGCGACGGTCGTCTCGCCGCCGCGCACGACGGAGCGGGAGCGGGAGCGGGAGGCCGCACTCGTATGAGCGACATGTTCTGGATCTTCGTGTCGGCGGCGGTCGTCACGAACTTCGTCCTCGTGTACTTCCTGGGCCTGTGCCCGGTGATCGGCGTGACGAACAAGAGCGTCACGGGGCTCAGGCTCGGGCTCGCGACGACGTTCGTGATGGTGCTCGCGAGCCTCGCGGCGTGGGCGCTGAACGCGTTCGTGCTCGACGCCGCGCCGTTCCTGCGCGTGATCTCCTTCGTCGTCGCGATCGCGTCGATCGTGCAGATCGTGGAGCTGTTCGTGAAGAAGGTGAGCCCCCCGCTGTACCGGGAGCTCGGCATCTTCCTTCCCCTCATCGCCAGCAACAGCCAGGTGCTGGGGATGACGATCTTCCAGACGAACCGCGGCTACACGCTGCTCCAGGGGCTCGTGTTCGCCGTCGGCGGCGGGCTCGGGATCACGGCCGTGCTCTCGCTCGTCGGCGGCATCCGCGAGCGGATGGCGTTCGCGCCCGTGCCGGCGATCGCGCGGGGGCCGGCGCTCGTGTTCCTGATCGTCGCCATGCTCTCGCTCGTGTTCATGGGATTCGCGGGGATGGGGACGGCATGACCGCACGCTCACCAAGGAGGACACCATGCGCGAGGCAACGATCCACTGTTCGGTGCGCGACATGGACGTGCGCGCGCTGCTCACCGACGAACCGCTGCACGACGGTCAGGCGTCGCTGCACGACGCGGAGCTGATCTGCCTCGACCTCGGCGAGGGGTGCGAGGGGCGCTGTCCGCTCGGCGCGGAGGCGCCGACGGTGATGGACGCGCTGCAGGCGAAGGCCGGACTCGTGCCGGAGCGGCACGCGACGGTCCGCGGCCTGTGCGACGGCTGCGACCGACGCACCGAGCTGCGCGTGGTCGGCCGCGGCTACCTGACGTGCACCGAGTGCGGCGCGACCGGACCGCTGCACGCGATGGTGCACTGACCGGAGCGCTCCCATGCACGCCCTCCTCTCCGATCTCCGGCAGGCGCTGCGCGGGCTGCGCGCGCAGCCGGCGTTCAGCGTCACGGCGATCCTCACGCTGACGCTCGGCATCGGCGTCACGACCGCGATGTTCGGCGTCGTCGACGGCATCCTGCTGCGGCCACTCCCGTTCCCGAGCGCCGACCGGCTGATCACGATCTGCGAGCAGTATCCCGGCGCGACGCCCGACTGGTGCAGCGTGTCGCCGCCCAACGTCGAGGACATCGCGGCGCGCGCGCGGAGCATCGAGGTGATCGGCATCGGCCGGTCGTGGCCGTACCACCTGACGACGACGCGCGGGGCCGAGAGCGTCCCGGGAGGCATCGCGACGCCGGAGATGTTCCGCGCGCTCGGCGCCCGGGCAGAGCTCGGGCGGCTGATCGACCGCTCCGACCTCGTCGGCGACGAGAGCCGCGTCGTGCTGCTCACGGACGAGATCTGGCGCAGCCGGTTCGGCGGCTCGCGCGACGTCGTGGGCCGCGCGATCGTGCTCGACGGCACGCCGGTGACGGTCGTCGGCGTGCTCGCGCCCGGCTTCGCGCCGCCGCCGTACGACTTCGTGCAGCTCTGGCGGCCGCTGCACATCGACCCGCGCGCCGAGAAGCACCGCGCGTGGCGCGGCTTCGTCGCGTACGGCCGTCTGCGCGACGGCGCATCGTTAGGCACGGCGCGCGCCGAGCTGGCGGGCATCGCGAGCGCGCTCCGCGGCGAGCACTTCGACGCGACGCCCGGCTGGGGGCTGCAGATGGTCCGGCTGCGGGACCTCGTGATCGGCGGCGTGCGCCCGATGCTGCTGCTGTTCCTCGGAGCGGTGGGCGTCGTGCTGCTCATCGCGTGTGCGAACGTCGCGAACCTGCTGCTCGCCCGCGGCGTGGCGCGCGGCCGCGAGGTCGCGCTGCGGGCCGCGTTCGGGGCGAGCCGCGGCCGCGTCGTGCGCGGGCTCCTCGTCGAGAGCCTCGTCCTCGCGCTCGCCGGCGCGGCGCTCGGGCTCGTGCTCGCGTGGTGGTCGGTGTCGGCGTTCAAGGCGCTCGCGCCGGAGGGTCTCCCGCGCGTCGCCGACGTGCGCGTGGACGGCCGGGTGCTCGCGTTCGCGCTCGCACTGGCGACGCTGACCACGATCGTGTTCGGGCTCGTACCCGCGCTCCGCGCCTCGCGCGTCGACCTCGCCCACTGCCTGCGCGACGGCGGACGCTCCGTCGCCGCGCGCCGGTCGCCGTTAGGCGCCCTGCTGGTGACGGGCGAGCTCGCGCTCGCGCTCACGCTGGTGTCCAGCGCCGGCCTGCTCGCGCGGTCGTTCGGCGCGCTCGCGTCGTGGCGCCCCGGCTTCGACCGCGAGCGGCTGCTCACGTTCTCCGTGTTCGCGCCGACGGAGCGCTACCGCGGGCAGGCCGGGGTCGCGGCGCTGTGGGACCGCGTGGAGCGCGAGCTGCGTGCGGTCCCCGGCGTCACGGCGGTCGGCACCGCCTCCGGCGGCCCGCTGTTCGGCGGCATGGAGACGGAGGAGGTGCGGCTCGTCGGCCGGCCGACGCCCGAGGGCGCGTCCGTGCGCTACTTCGACGTGAGCCCCGGATTCTTCCGGGCACTGGGGGTGCCCGTCGTGCGCGGACGCGACCTGCAGGCGAGCGACGTGCTCGACGGGCCGGCGGTCGCGCTCGTGAACGAGTCGCTCGCGCGGCGCTACTGGCCCGGCGAGGACCCGGTCGGCCAGCGGCTCACGATGTCCGAGAGCGGCGTGCGCTTCGAGATCGTCGGCGTCGTGCGCGACGTGCCGCCGGTCGACCCGGGCGCCCCGGTGCAGCCGCAGCTCTACTGGTCGAACCGGCAGCTGCCGCGCCCGTTCACGTACGTCGTCGTGCGCACCGGCGTGCCGCCGGCGAGCGTCGCGGCGGCGGTGCGCGCCCGCCTGCGCGCGCTCGATCCCGACCTCGAGCCGAAGACGCTCGTGACGATGTCCGAGCGGATGGACCGTGAGCTGACGACGCCGCGCTTCCGCATGCTGCTCGCCGCGACGTTCGGGCTCTCGGCGCTGCTGCTCGGAGCGGTGGGCACGTACGGGCTGTTCGCGTACCTCGTGTCGCGCCGCACGCGGGAGTTCGGCATCCGCCTCGCGTTAGGCGCCGCCCGACGGCACGTCGTGCGCGCGGTCGTGCGCGAGGGCGCGGCGCTCGCCGGCGCCGGCGCGCTGCTCGGCACCGTCGCGTCGCTGTGGCTCGGGCGGGCGATGCGGCAGTTCGTGTTCGGCGTGTCGTCGTCGGACCCGGCGACGCTCGTCGCGAGCGCCGTCGTGCTCGTGCTGACTGCCGCGGTGGCGTGCTTCGTTCCGGCGTGGCGTGCCGCGCGCGTCGATCCGATCGTCACGCTCACCGTGGAGTGACCGTCTCCGTACACGCCGCGCGGCGATTGCCCGACAACGCCACCGGCATCACCCGACTGCCCGTCGGTACCGGCGACGCTACGATGCAGGCGTCACCCGCGTCGAGAGGGGTCCCATGTCCGCTACCGTCAGCCCGGTCGACTCGTCGGCGTCGTGCGCCGTGCATCCGACCGCGCCGCCGTTCACGCCGCCGAGCGCACTGCCGGTTCTCGTGGCCACCGACGGCCGCGCGGCCGCGGCGTCCGCGCTGCTCGTCGCGCGGCGGCTCGCCGAACGGTTAGGCGGGGCGCCGGAGGTGCTCGACGTGCTCGAGCCGTTCCCGGTCTACGTCGACGCTCCGGTGGCGTGCATGGAGGCGCTGGAGGCGGAGCGCGCCGCCGCGACGCACGAGGTGCTGCGGGACCAGATCGACGCGGTGGTCGCCGCGCCGTGGCCCGCGGAGGTGACGTTCGGCGTGCCCGCGGAGACGATCGCCCGGGTCGCCGACGAACGGCGTGCCGCGCTCGTCGTGCTGGGCATCGGCCGGCACCGGCTGGTGGACCGGCTGTTCGGATCGGAGACGGCACTCCAGGTGCTGCGGAGTGGCGACCGGCCGGTCGTCGCCGCGGGACCGGACGCGGACGGTGTGATCCGGCACGCCGTGGCCGCCGTGGACTTCAGCGCCGCGAGCGTGCGCGCGGCGGCGATCGCGGCGCAGCTCGTCGTGCCGGGCGGCACGCTGTCGCTCGTGCACGTGCGGTCGCGACCCGAGCCGAGGCGGCCGAGGGCGGCGGAGCAGGTGCCCGCGACCGGAGCGGACGAGCTGCTGCGGCGGCTCGCCTTCGGACTGCGGTTCGGGACGGTCGGAGACGACGACTGCTGCTACGCACGCGGCCGACGCGACGTCACGATCGGCACGGCGGTTCTCGTCGGCGACCCCGCGGCGGAGGTGCTCGACTACGCGGAGCGCGCGGGCGTGGACCTCGTCGCCGTCGGAACGCACGGGCCGGGGCTCGTCGAGCGGCTGCTCGTGGGCAGCGTGGCGGCGGACGTCGTGCGCCTAACGAGCGTGCGGTTGCCGGCGGGCTCGGTGCTGTGCTGCCCGGAGCCCGCATCCGCGTGGCCTCCGGGGCCCGGGAACTCGGCCGCGTTCAGGAGAGACCCGGCGCCGTCGGTGTAGACTTCCGATCGGCGTGGCGGGCGGAACATCGATTCCACGCTCGGAGGTACCATGCGCGAATCTCCCGCGAGCCAGCGCATGACCGTGTTTGCGCTGTTCTTCGGCCTCTCGCTGCTCGAGGCGCTCGAGCGGCGCAGCTGGATGACGGTCGGCTTCTGGCTGGCCGTCGCCCTGTTCTTCCTGCTCGCTGGGCGGCGTCGTGCCGGCGCGGGCGACGGCTCCCATCCACCCGATCTCTGAACGCGAGCCCGGCTCCCATGAGCGACTTCTTCTCCGGCGTGCACGTCCACCTGCTCACGAATCACGTGCCGATTCTCGGGGCGCTGTTCGGCCTCGCGCTGCTCGTCGGCTCGCTCCGGTGGGCGCCGGACGTGCTGCGGCGCACCGCGTTCGTGGTGCTCGTCGGCACCGGGCTCGCGGCCGCCGCGGCGAACGTCACGGGCGAGCCGGCGGAGGACGCGATTCGCGGATACCCGGGCGTGCGTCGCGCCATGATCCACGACCACGAGGAGATGGGCGACGCGTCGCTCATCGCGGCCGGGGTGCTCGGCGTGCTCGCCCTCGGCGCCCTCGTGCGCTGGCGCCGTACGCCGGTGCCGGGCGGCGCGACGCTCGTCGCGATCGCGGGGGCCGCCGTGGTGAGCGGCATGATGGTGTACACGGGATTGCTCGGCGGCCGCATCCGCCACTCGGAGCTGCGGCCCGGCGCGACGGCGGCCGACGCGATGATCGTCGAGCCGCCGCGCGGGCCGCGGCCCGGTGGACCACCCGCGCCGTGACGTGCCGGCGCCGCGGCCGTCAGACCGTGGCGCCGAACACGCGGCCGACGAGCGCCGTGAGCGCGAGGGCCAGCGCGCTCCAGAACGTGACGCGCACCGCGCCGCGCACGCGGCTCGCGCCGCCGGCGTGCGCGGCGAGCGCGCCTAACGCCGCGAGGCAGACGAGCGAGCTCGCCGCGACCACCGGGATGACCAGACGCACGGGCACGAGGGCCGCGACCGCCAGCGGCAGCGCGGCCCCCACCGAGAACGTCGCCGCCGACGCGAGCGACGCCTGCATCGGGCGGGCCGCCTGCGCCTCGGTGATGCCCAGCTCGTCCCGCGCGTGCGCCGTCAACACGTCATGCGCCGTGAGCTGCTCGGCGACCCGCAAGGCGAGCGCGGGATCGAGTCCCCGCGCGACGTAGATCCCCTGCAGCTCGCGCAGCTCGCTCTCCGGATCCTGGGCGAGCTCGCGCCGCTCGCGCGCGAGGTCCGCCTTCTCCGTGTCGGACTGCGAGCTCACCGACACGTACTCGCCGGCCGCCATCGACATCGCGCCGGCGACGAGCCCGGCCAAGCCCGCGACGAGGACCGCGCTGCGACCGCTCTCCGCCGCGGCGACGCCGACGACCAGCGCCGCGGTGGAGACGATGCCGTCGTTCGCGCCGAGCACCGCGGCGCGCAGCCAGCCGATGCGCTCCGTGTAGTGCCGCTCGACGTGAGGCAGACGGGGCATGGTCACGAGCGATCGTCGTCGCGCAGCGGTGCCGTCACTTCGCCGTGACCGCGATCTCGCGGCCGCGCTGGCGAGCTTCCTTCATCGTCGGCATCTCGACCTTCAGCACGCCCTTCTCGAACGTCGCGCTCACCTTCGCCGTGTCGACGTTGCTCGGCACCGTGAACGAGCGCAGGAACGTGCCGTAGGCGCGCTCCACGACGTGGAACTTCTTCGCCTTCTCGTCCTCGGTGTGCTCCTCCTCCTTCTCGCCGCGGATGGTGAGCAGGTTGCCGTCCAGCTCGACGTGGACGTTCGCCGGATCGATGCCCGGCAGCTCCGCGGAGATCGTCAGCTTGTCGCCGTCCTCCGCGATCTCGACCGGCGGCATCCAGCCGATCGGCTGCGGCACCTCGGCGAAGAGCTGCGCCATCGACCGGAACGGGTTCTCGAAGATCCCACGGATGTCCGCATCGAGCCGGTCGAGCTCCGCGCCGAGCGATGGGTGGAACCTCGACGCGAGGCGCCGGGGCAGTAGACGCGTTTTCATAACGCCTCCTTCGTGCGCTGGTGCGGCGCCGGGTCCGGATGGCTCGGCGCCGCCGATCAAGATGCGGCGTCCGCTCGTGACTGGTGTCGGCCGACGACCGACACACCGTGGACAACGATGGTGATCGCGGCGCCCGCGAGGAGACCGAAGTCCTCGCCCATGCCGAGCTGCAACGCCGCCGACGTGCCCACCAGCGCCCACAGCACCGGGATCACGAGCACCGTCAGCGGAGCGCGCGGCGATGCCCAGAGGAGGAGGCCGAGCGTGTAGATCGTCGTCGGGCACGGGAGACCGAACGTCGGCGCCTCGGGATAGGCGTGGCCGAGCGTGCTGCCGAGCAGCGGGTAGACGATCAGCGCGTAGACGAGGAGCGCCGCGCCCGCGAGGCCCGCCGCGTCGTGCCGCACGCGGAACGTCAGGCGGCCGCGCACCACGCCGCTCCACGCCAGCAGCGCCGCCTGTGCGACGAAGAACGCGGCGAAGAGGCTCGCGCCCACCGGGTTGATCGCGCGGAAGAACGCGAGGTGGTAGGCGAGTCCCATCCACGCCCAGAGGATCGCGAGCACGGCGCTCACGACACGACTCGCCGCCGGCCTGCCGCGAAGCGCCGCGGCGATGCCTAACGCGGCGAGCGTGACGAGCAGCCACTGCGCCGGCCACACGGTCTCGTTGTACTGGCCGAAGACGTCGAGGAACTGTTCGGTGGTGAAGGGGAGGCGCATGACCGATGCTCGCCGTCGGGTGTGGTCAGACGCGGCGCACGTCGAGCCGGGTCGAGCGCGTGTCGGCCGGTGGTGGCACGACGAGCAGCGAGCGGCGTGCGTGGTGCACGAGCTCCGTCGTCACGCTGCCGGGCAGCACGCGATCGACGCGTTCGCGCGCGATCGGATGTCGCAGCGCCGCGCGAGCACCGTCAATCCAGGAACGTGAGCGTGGCCTCCCCACGTCCGCTCGCGACGAGCAGCGCGTGATCCCGCCGGTCGTCCTCGCCGACGATCTCGACGGACCGCACGCCGGTGATCGCGTGCGTCAGATGGTGCGCGCGGTCGTCGGCGTCGCCGAGCATGATGCCCACGCGCCGGTCGTGGGGGTCGTAGGTCGCGCCGTGAAAGCGATACGCGTCGACGTGATACTCGTTCCCGTGCTCGTCGACGACCTCGAGGCGCACGCGCCGGCGCAGGTTGCGGTGCGAGAGCACGTCGAGCGCGTGCCGCCAGTCGTCGTGACGCTCCATGGCCACACGGCCGTGGAGCTGGAGCTCGAGCCGGACGCGCTCGGCCGCCGCCGGCGGGGGGGTGACGAGCACGCTCGTGTCGAGCCGTCGCAGCGCGTCGGTCGCGACGCTGCCGACGAAGAGTCGCTCCACCCATCCGGGTCCGTGCGTGCCGACGGCGACGAGGTCGGCGCCGAGGTACGTGGCGACGCTGTCGATGCACTCCACCACGCCGCCCGTGGCGACGTACGTCTCGACCGTCACGCCGTCGGGTACGTGCGGCCGCAGCATGTCGCACAGCCGCGTGAACAGCGCCCCGACGAACGCGTCGTGCGCGCTCTCCCACGGCGGCAGCAGCGGCGACCGCTCGCGGGGCGAGCGCACGTGCACGAGCGTGAGGACCGCGCCGCCGTGCGACCCGGGGTCGAGGAGCGCGAGTGCCGTTCGCGCGGCGTGCACGCTCGACGCGCTGAAGTCGATCGCCGCCACGGCGCGGCGCATCGGGCCGGCCGCATCGTGCGCCAGCGCGAGCACCGGCACGCCCGAGTGCCTAACGGCCTGCAGCGAGATCTCCTCGCCGAGCAGTCGGTTGGCGACGCCGTGCGCGCCGGTGCCGAGCACGATGAGCGCCGCCCGTCGCTCGCGCGCCACGTCCGCGATGACACCGCCGGGCGCGCCGTCGCGCACCGTGATCCGCCAGCGCGCCTGCGAGCCGAGCACCGGCTCCAGGCGCGCGACCACGGCCTCTCGCAGCGCGCCCCGGCGCGCCGCGTCGACCTCCGGCGGGATCGGCGCGAAATCCGGTCCGACGGGGACGGGCAGCGGCCGCAGCGCCGCGACGACTTCGAGCGGGGCGCCGAGGCGCTCGGCCGCGGCGCGCGCGGCGAGGGCCGCCGCGTCGTTAGGCGCGCGGCCGTCGCAGGCGAGAACGACGGGGCCACGCAGTGCGCGGCCCGTCGCGCGCGGCTCGGCGGGCGAGCTGCGATCTGCCGGCACGGTGGAGGACATGGTGAGACTCCCGTGCGAAGAGTGGGAACGGCGAGCGGTTCCGATCTGCCCCACAGCGTGCGACCGGGGCCGCGCCGGCGCAGTCGGTCGAAGGGGCGGGGCGCGTCGGGGATCACCCGACGGTGGCGCCTCCCGCGAGCGCGAGTCCGGTGAGCACCGGCGCGAGCTCCATCGTCACGGTCTTCTCGACGAGCCTGCCGCGCGGCCGACCGTCTCCGCCAGCCGCTTGATCGTGCGGAGCATCTTGCGGCTCATCACGAACCCGACCGGGTCGAGCAGGTACGGGCCGAAGCCGAGCGTCGCGAGCAGGCCGCGCCCCACGCGGTTGCGTCCACGCTCGATGAGCCGCGTGCGGCCGTCGGGGAGCTCGACCAGATGGAACGACCACACGGCCCGCGAGCCGTGCGCGTCGGGGTCGCCGCCGAGGACGAGCGCGCGCCGCGGCTCGAGCTCGACGACCGCCGGCCCGTAGCCGGTGCGGTGCAGCCGCACGATGTCGCCCTCGTGCAGCTGCTGCAGCTCGGGGCGGATCTCCTCCACGTTGTGGATGCCGCAGCCGACGAGGTTCTCAAGCCCCTCGTAGCTGTAGAAGCCACCGCGTGCCTGTCCGAGCTGTACGAGCCACGGCCACACGGCGGCGCGCGGCGCGTCGATGGTGATGGCGTGCGTGTAGTCCCAGTCCGGACGCGAGACGAGGTCGTCGCCGGGGAGCGGACGGTGCGCCTCGGCGTCCGTGGCGCCCCACCGCGTGCGCCAGCGATGCAGCACGGGGCCGAGGGCGAGCTGGGTCGCGATCTGGACGGCGCCCCACAGCGACTCGGCGAGCTTGCGGATCGATCGCATGGTGACCTCGGCGGCGATGTGTCGTTCGCCTTCACGTTCGCGTCGCGCGCGGCGCGGGGCGATCGGGCGTCACCCGGATCGTCGTCGTCGGTCGCCTGACACGCGGGCGGCGGTTCGCCGGCGGCAGCGCGACGCGTCGCGGCACACCGTGCAGCGCGTGCACGATCGGCATCCGGAGGATCCATGGCGTCCGTCGTCGCGCAGCCGCTCGCCCCCCGTCGCACCGCGCTTCCGCGCGACGAGGACGCGCGTGACGCGGTGTTCGTCGCCCGCGGCGTCACGAAGGTCTACCGCATGGGCGACGTCGAGGTACCCGCGCTCCGCGGCGTCGACTTCGAGCTGCGCGAGGGCGAGCTGCTCGTGCTGTTAGGCGCGTCGGGGAGCGGCAAGTCGACGCTGCTCAACATCCTCGGCGGTCTCGACACGCCGACCGCGGGCGAGGTGCGCTTCCGCGACCACGACCTCGCGCGCGCGGACGCCGATGCGCTGACGCGCTACCGGCGCGAGCACGTGGGGTTCGTGTTCCAGTTCTACAACCTGATCCCGAGCCTGACGGCGCGCGAGAACGTCGCGCTGGTGACCGACATCGCCGACGATCCGATGCGCCCCGACGACGCGCTCGCGCTCGTGGGGCTGCGCGAGCGGCTCGACCACTTCCCGGCGCAGCTCTCCGGGGGCGAGCAGCAGCGCGTGGCCATCGCGCGCGCGATCGCGAAGCGCCCCGACGTGCTGCTGTGCGACGAGCCCACCGGCGCGCTCGACGCGGAGACCGGCCGGCTCGTGCTGTCGGTGATCGACCGCGTGAACCGCGAGCTGGGTACGACGACCGCGGTGATCACGCACAACGCGCCGATCGCGGCGATGGCGCACCGGGTGTGCCGCATGACGAGCGGGCGCATCACGGAGGAGACGCGCAACGAGCGGCGCGCGCGGCCGGAGGATCTGACGTGGTGATGGTAACGGCATCTCACGCGGAGGCGCGGAGGACGCGGAGACCTGCAACGACCGTTGCGCAGGGCTCCGCGGCTTCCGCGGCTCCGCGTGCGACGGCCGAGCCCACACTCCTCTCCGCGTTGAACCGCAAGCTGCTGCGCGACGTGTGGCGGCTGCGCGGCCAGGTGCTGTCCATCGCGGCGCTCGTGTCGTGCGGCGTCGCCACGGTGGTCGCGATGTACGGCTCCATGCGGGCGATCGCGCGCGCACGCGACGACTTCTACGCGCGCTACCGGTTCGCCGACGTGTTCGCCTCGGCCACGCGGGCGCCGGACGCGCTCGCCGCGCGGATCGCGGCGATCCCCGGCGTCGCGACGGTGGAGACGCGCGCGACGCTGCGCGTGTCGCTCGACGTGCCGGGGCTCGCCCTGCCGGCGGGAGGGCTGCTGCTGTCGGTGCCGGAGCAGGGCGAGCCGGCGCTCGACGGCGTGCACGTCGTCCGTGGCCGGATGGTGCGGCCCCGCAGCACCGACGAGGTGGTGTTGGGCGCCGGCTTCGCCGAGGCGAATCACCTGCAGGTCGGGGACAGCCTCGGCGCGGTGCTCGACGGCCGCTGGCGGCGGCTGCGCGTGGTCGGGCTGGCCATCGCCCCGAGTTCGCGTGGGAGCTCTCCGCCGCGGGCACGTTCACGATGGACGCGCGCGCGTTCGGCGTGCTGTGGATGTCGCGCGCTGCCGTGGACGCCGCGGCGGGGATGCGCCGCGCGTTCGACGACGTGGCGCTCACACTGGCCCCGGGCGCGAGCCGTGACGCGGTGATCGCGTCGCTCGACTCGCTGCTCGCGCCGTACGGGGGACTCGGTGCCGTCGGCCGCGAGCGACAGCGCTCGCACCGCATCCTGGAGGACGAGTTCCGGCAGCTCCGCGTGTTCGGGATCACGCTGCCGCTCATCTTCCTGCTCGTCGCCGCGTTCCTGCTCGACGTGGTGCTCGCGCGGCTCGTCGCGACCCAGCGGAGCGAGATCGCGGCGCTGAAGGCGTTCGGCTACACCGACCGCGAGGTGGGAGCGCACTTCCTCGCGTTCGCCGGTGTGGCGGTGGTGTTGGGCGCGCTCGGCGGCATCGCCGTCGGCGCGTGGATGGGCACCGGCTACACGGCGTCGTACGGCCGGCTGTTCCGCTTTCCGACGCTCGCGTTCCGCGTGGACGTCGTGTCGACGGCGGTGGCCGTGGCGGCGAGCGGCGTGTCCGCGCTCGCCGGCGCGCTCGCCGCGGTGCGCGGCGCGGTGCGGCTGCCGCCGGCGGAGGCGCTGCGCCCCGAGTCGCCGGAGCGCTACCGCCCGCTCCTGCTGGAGCGGCTCGGGCTCGAGGGCGCGCTGTCGCCGGCGACGCGCATGGTCCTGCGGACCATCGAGCGCAAGCCGCTGCGCGCGGCGTCGTCGGCGCTCGGCGTCGCGCTGGCGACCGGGATGCTCGCCGGCACGATGTCGGTGTTCGACGCGGCGTACAACATGGCGGACGTGCTGTTTCGCGTCGCGCAGCGCGAGGACGTCACGGTCGCCTTCACCCACGCGCGCCCGGTCGCCGCGGCGCGCGAGCTGCTGCGCGTGCCGGGCGTGCTCGCGGTGGAGCCGTTCCGCGCGGTTCCGGCGCGCGTGCGCGGTGGAGCGGTGGTGCGCACCGTCGCCCTCACCGGCGTCGAGCCGGACGCGCGGCTCCACCGCGTGACCGACCAGTGGGGCGCCGTGTACCGCGTGCCGCCGGCCGGCGCGGTGCTCACGACGAGCCTCGCGCGACTGCTCGGCCTGACGACCGGCGACACGCTCCGCGTGGAGCTGCTCGAGCGCGGCCGCACGCGCGCGGTCGTCGTCGTCGCCCTCGTCGACGAGATGGTGGGTGCCAACGTGTACATGGACCGCGCGGCGCTCGACCGGCTCGTCGGCGACGGCGCGCTGGTGAGCGGCGCGTACCTGCGCATCGACCCCGCGGCGGCGGACGCCGTGCTGGCGCGCCTCAAGCGCCTGCCGGCCGTCGCGGGCGCGTCGTCGCGCCGGGCGATGATCGACGCGTGGGAGCGGCAGATGGCCGAGAGCATTCGCATCTCCGGCTCGATCATCGTGGCGTTCGCCGCGGTGATCGCGTTAGGCGTCGTCTACAACGGGGCGCGCATCGCGCTCTCGGAGCGCGGGCGCGAGCTGGCGAGCCTGCGCGTGCTCGGCTTCTCGCGCCGCGAGGTGGCGGCGATGCTGTTCGGCGAGCAGGGCGCGGTCGTCGCCGCGGCGCTGCCGTTCGGGGCGCTGTTCGGCGTCGCGCTCGCGGCGTTCATCGCGCGCGCGTTCGAGGGGGAGTACCAGCGGTTCCCGACGGTCGTCGTCGCGCGCACGCACCTCGGCGCCGTCGCCGTGGTGGTCGCCGCCGCGCTGCTGGCGGGGCTCGCGATGCGGCGCCGCCTGAACCGCATGGATCTGGTCGCCGTGCTGAAGACGCGCGAGTGACGCGTCGGGGAGGACGCATGAAGAAGCGATCGAAGATGCGACGCGCGCTGATCGCCGCGACGGCGGTCGCGGTGGTGGCGGCGGTGACGGGCGCGCTGCGCCCGAAGGCGGCCGAGGTCGAGACGGCCGTCGTCCGGCGTGCGCCGATGCGCGTGACCGTCGACGCGGACGGGCGCACCCGCGTGCGCGACCGCTACGTGCTCGCCGCGCCGGTGGCCGGGCGCCTGGCGCGCCTGCCGTTCGCGGAGGGTGCGGTGGTGCGCGCGGGCGACGTCGTCGCGCGGCTCGCTCCCGTGCCGCTCGACGAGCCGTCGGCGCGGCAGGCCCGGTCGCGCCTCGACGCGGCGCGCGCGGCGGCCTCGGAGGCGGCGGCGCAGGTGACGCTCGCCGAGGCGTCGCTCGAGCAGGCGCAACGCGACGAGGAGCGCACACGCCGACTCGTGGCCGCCGGCGCGCTCGCGCCGCGCGCCGCGGAGGAGTCGGCGCTCGCCACGGTCACGCGCGCGGTGGCGCTCGCGTCGGCCCGAGGCCGCGCGACGAGCGCGCGCGCCGACGTCGCGCAGGCACAGGCCGCGCTGCTCTACGCCGGCGAGGGCGCCGCGGTGGTGCTGGTGCGCGCGCCGGCCGCCGGCCGCGTGCTGCGGCTGCCCGAGCGGAGCGAGCGCGTCGTCGCGCCGGGAACGGTCATCGCGGAGATCGGCGACACGCGGGGGCTCGAGGTCGTCGTGGACGTGCTGTCGAGCGACGCGGCGCGCGTGCGCCCCGGCATGCCGGTGGTGGTCGAACGGTGGGGCGCCGATCGCGCGGCGAGCCGGGACACGGGACGCGTGCGCCTCGTCGAGCCCGCGGCGTCGACGAAGATCTCGGCGCTGGGCGTGGAGGAGCAGCGCGTGAACGTGATCGTCGACGTGCCTAACGCGACCGTGCCGCTCGGCGACGGCTTTCGGGTGGATGTGCGCATCGTCGTGTGGTCGGCATCCGACGCGCTCACCGCGCCGGCCGGGGCGCTCGTGCGCGCCGGGCGCGCGTGGGCCGTCTACGCGGTGCGCGGCGGCCGCGTGCGAGTGCAGCACGTCGAGCTCGGCGAGCTCGGGGACGGCGCCGCGCAGATCCTCGGCGGGCTGCGCGAGTCGGACACGGTCGTCGTCTTCCCGTCGGACAAGCTGCGCCCCGGCGCGCGAGTGACGACGCGCTAGCGCAGCTGCGCGAGCGACGCGGCGGCCGCGCTTCTCCTCAGCCGCGACAGTGCCCGCTCCTTGATCTGACGCACGCGCTCGCGCGTCACGCCGAGGCGCGCGGCGATCTCCTCGAGGGTCAGCGGCTCGCCGTCGAAGCCGTAGTACAGCCGGAGAATGCGCGCCTCCCGCGGACGCAGCGACGCGAGCGCCGTCTCGACGAGCGTCGAGCGGAAGTGCTCCATGACCGGTTCGTCGGGCGGCTGCGTCGTCCGGTCGGCCAGACGGTCGCGCAGCGGATCGTCGGCGTCGCGCGCGAGCGGCGCGTCGAGCGACACGTGCGCACGCTGCGGCACGGCGAGCGCGATCTCGACGTCGGACTCCGTCAGCGCGGCGCGCCGCGCGAGCTCGGCGACCGTCGCCTCGCGGCCGAGCTCCTGCTGCAGCGCACTCGCGTGGCGGCTCACGCGGAACACGGCGCCGGCACGGTGCACCGGCAGTCGCACGATGCGCGAGTGCTCGGCCAGCGCCTGGAAGATCGCCTGTCGGATCCACCAGACCGCGTACGAGATGAACTTCACGCCTTGCGTGGCGTCGAAGCGGCGCGCGGCGCGCACGAGGCCGAGGTTCCCCTCGCCGATCAGGTCGGACAGCGCGAGCCCGAGGTGCTGGTAACGCTTCGCGACCGAGACCACGAAGCGGAGGTTCGCGCTGACGAGCGCGTCGAGCGCCTCGCCCGCGTCGTCGCCGCCGCGCGCGACGCGACGCGCGAGCGCGGCCTCCTGCTCCCGCGACAACAGCGGGTGTGCGCCGATCTCGTTCAGGTACGACGCGAGCGACGGGCCGTCCGTCGGCGGCTCGGCGCGCCGGCGGTGCGAGCGGTCGTCGGCGGAGCTCAGGGGGAGCGCGGTCATGGCCGGAGGACGAGAAGGCGAGCGCAGCGCGGTCCTAGCGAACCATGCACCGCGCTGCGCGCGTCGACCGTCGGCGGCCTCCGGAAGCTGCGTCAGGCGAGGCCGGGCACGGTCTCTTCCGTCCGCGCATCGCCGCTGGGCGTCACGGCAGGAACGTGAGCAGCGTCTGCGCGCCGCCGTGCGCGATGCGCAGCGCGGCGTCGCTGCGGCGCAGGTGCCGCGAGGAACGTGTTGACCGTCCAGAACCAGCGCAGCGCGCCGGCCACGATCTACGTGGACTACGGCAGCTTCGACCGCCGGCTCGGGCGGGTGCCGGCGTTGATGGTGGCGGTCATCCCGCCCGACGCCCTGTTCGAGGCGACGCTGACGGTGGACAACCCGCGCGGCGTGCCGGTGACGGTGTTCGCCGAGCCGGGCACCTACGACGTCCGCCTCGGCCAGGTCCCCGCGTGCAGCCGTCTCACGCTGCGCTTCCCGCAGTCGGTGGTTCTGCCTAACAGCTCGCTCCGCGTCTTCGTGCATCCCGAGGGCGGACCGGATCTGTCGAGTCAGCTGCTGAAGGTCGCGCCGGGCGAGCACCTCGCGCTGCGCGTTCCACCGCGCTGAGCGACGTGGGCGGCGGGTGATCGCGCAGGATCCCGCGACCGCCCACGCGCGATGGATGCCGGCCGCCGGCCGGCCGGCGCCTAACGGGTGACGTAGCCGCCGTCCACCACGAGCGGCTCGCCGGTGACGAACGACGCGGCGCCGGAGCAGAGCCACAGCACCGCGGCCGCGATCTCCTCGGACGTGCCGAGCCGGTTCATCGGGTGCAGCCCGGCGACCTCCCGGCGCGCCGCGTCGTCGTGGGCGAGCGCCACGCCGCGCTCCATCACCATCGGCGTCTCGATGAAGCCCGGGCACACCGCGTTGACGCGGATCCCCTCCGTGGCCAGCTCCTGCGCCGTGACCTTCGTGAGCCCGAGCACGCCGTGCTTCGCCGCCGTGTACGCCGGTGCGCTCGCGAAGCCGACGAGCCCGAGGATCGACGCGTTGTTCACGATCGCGCCGCCGCCGCGCGCGCGCAGCGCCGGGATCTCGTGCTTCATGCACAGGAAGACGCCGGTGAGGTTGATCGCGAGCACGCGCTGCCACGTCTCGTCGGGATAGTCCGCGGTCGGCGCGAGCGCGCCCTCGATGCCGGCGTTGTTGAACGCGTAATCGAGCCCGCCGAACGTCTCCACGGTGTGGGCGACCATCGCGCGCACGTCGGCCGCGCTCGACACGTCGGCATGGACGAACCGCGCGTCGCCGCCGCGGAGCCGGGCGCACGCCGCGATCTCGCGCGCCGCGGCGTCGCCCGCCTCGTCCTGCACGTCGGCGAGCATGACGCGGGCGCCGGCCTTCGCGAACGCGAGCGCCGTGGCGCGGCCGATGCCCGAGCTCGCGCCCGTCACCAGCGCGACCTTGTCGCGCATGTCGTAGATCGTTCCGTTGCTGGTCATGATTCCGTCGAGCCTCCAGGTTGCTTCATGGTGATGGCATCACGAGCGCGCTCCCCATGACCGGCAGCACCGACACGCACGCCGTCACCACGCCCCACAGCACCGGCGCACGCAACCCACTGCGCGACGTCCGCGCCGCCGATGCTCGACGCTCTGATCGTGGAAGAGGTCATCTGAACCCGGGCCGAGGTCCTCCGGCGATCCTCTCGGTCCACGTTCGCCGCGCGCGCACTCGGCTGCTGTCGGGGTACGGCACGCGTCGGCGTCGGGCGACGCCCGACGCGCGCGCGCGGACCGCCCGGCGATGCCCGATGGCCGCGCACCGACCGCGGGCCGATCGTCGGAGCGTGCGCCGTCGTGTGGACGCGCGCACGTCCTCGAGCGGAGGGCCACATGCGACCGATCCCACCATCGCTGCGAGTCGCCGGCCTCGCCGCGCTGCTGTTAGGCGCCGCGGCGCACGCCCGCGGTGGGACATCGAGCGCGGCGCAGGAGCGCGCGCGGGGGCTGCGCGTCGTCGTGTCGGTGCTCGACCGCCGCCTGTGGGCGATCGCCGACGACGACACGCTGTTGACCGCGCCCGTCGCCGTCGGCAGCGACGCGGTGCTGCAGTACGAGGCCAGGCGGTGGCGCTTCGCGACGCCGCGCGGCCAGCGGAGGGTCGTGCGCAAGGATTCGCTCCCCGTGTGGACGCCGCCGGAGTGGCACTACTACGAGGTCGCGCGCGAGCACGGGCTCGCCGTTAGGCGGCTCGCGGCCGACCGGCCGGTCACGCTGAGCGACGGCCGGCGGCTCGAGATCCGGCGCGCCGTCGTCGGCGTCGTGGATCCGGACGGGACGTTCGCCGAGCTGCCGGTCGACGAGGAGATCGTGTTCGACGGCGCGCTGTTCATCCCGCCGCTCGGCACGCGCAACCGGCGGATCGCGGGAGAGCTCGGCCGCTATCGTCTTGACCTCGGCGATGGAGTGTCGATCCATGGCACGCCGTGGAAGGAGTCGATCGGCCAGGCGGTCACGCACGGATGCATCCGCGTCGGCGACGTCGACATGGCGTGGCTGTACGAGTTCATCCCCGTCGGCACGCGCGTCTTCATCTACTGAGCGCAGGGCCAGCGATTCCCGGACAGGCGCGCGACTTCGTCGTTCCCGTCCTCGAGGGCGTGGACGACACGTGCGCGTGCGTGACGCTGCGCGACGGCTCGGTCGCGCGCGTGCGCGTCGCACCGGCCCCACCGCCGCGGCTCATCGGCGCGCGATGGCCGTGACGCTCGGGACGCGCAGCCCGAGCCGGCGCATCTGACGCTCCATCGCCGCGGCGTGGGCGCGGTCTCCCGCGTCGCCCACCGGGCGATGGTCGAGATCCTCGAGGAGCCCGGCGATGCCGTAGACGAGCAGCACGTCGGCCACGAGGAGGCGCGTCGGCCCGCGCGGCACGCCGAGATAGGCACCGCCGGGGCGCTCGATGCCCAACACCAGCAGCCCCTCGCTGCGGAGGTCGAGCTCCGCGAGCGTGCGGCCGGCGAGCCAGGTGCCGGGGCGCACCTCCAGCTCCACGATGGCGAAGTCGCCCGTCAGGTGCAGCAGCCGCACGTAGTCGCGCACGTCGAGCCGGGTCCATCGCCTGAGCGCCCACCGTACCGCGCGCGTCAGGTTGCGGTCCACGACGGCGCTGCGCCCCACGATCCACAGCGCCGTCACCGCGCCGACGAGCGCGACGGCGCGCGTCCACTCGCTCTCGCCGTTCGCGCCGGTGACGAAGACGAGCACCACGCTGGAGATGCTCGCGGCCACGCCCGCGTTGCCGAGCAGCATGAGCAGCATCACGATGCGGCGGCGCACCGGGTGGTCGAGCACCTGCTCCGACTCGCGCGTGGTGAAGCCGACGCCGAGGAACGCGGACTGCGCCTGGAAGCGCGCCGCCTCCTCGGCGATGCCGGTGAGCGCCAGCGCGGCGGCGCCGGCCCGGATCGCGAGGTGCGAGACCACCAGCACGACGAGGAGGGAGAGCAGCGCGACCATGCGGCACCCCGGCGGCGTCAGGTCTCCGGTGGGAGCTTGACGATCGTGAGCCAGAACTGCTCGATCGAGCGCACGATCGTGAGGAACTGGTCGAGACCGATCGGCTTCGTCACGAAGCAGTTGGCGTGCAGGGCGTACGCCTGCGCGATGTCGCGGTCGGCCCCGGAGCTCGTGAGCACGACGACCGGGATGGGACGCAACGCCGGATCGCTCTTCACCTCGCGCAGCACGGCGCGGCCGTCCGTCCTCGGCAGGTTCAGGTCGAGCAGGATGAGATCCGGACGCGGGGCCTCGCGGTATGCGCCCTCGTGCCGCAGGAACGCCAGCGCCTCGTCACCGTCGTCGACGACATGCAGGTCGATGTGCAGCTTGCTCTCGTGCAGCGCCTCGCGCGTCAGCTCGACGTCGCCGGGATTGTCCTCGACGAGGAGGATCTCGATCGAATGCGGCATGAGCCCCTCCACGGCGCCGGCCGCGCAACCACCGTATGACTCGTGGCGCGCGGCCGGCGCGTTGCGGGAGATCGTTAGGCCGTCAGAAGGCGACGGTCCCCTCGACGACGAATCCCTTGAAGCGAGCGCCGTTGCGGATGTCCTTCACGGGGAAGTCGACGTACTTCTGGTCGACCCACTCGCCCTTGACCAGCACGGTCGGGGTGATGAACCAGCCGCCGCCGACCTGGTAGCGCTTCACGTCGACGTCGTTCGCGATGCCGGCGAGCTGCCCGCTCACCGTGTTGTACCGGCCGCTGAGGTAGACGTCGTCACCGAGCCCGCGCAGCGTCAGCTCGTTCACGATCTGGGTGATCGTGCGCGTCGCCGTCTCGGACGCGCCCTTGCCCTTGGCCCGCTCGAAGTTGCCGAAGTACTCCAGCCCCTTGTACTTGAGGAACGGGTTGAGGACCGCCGAGTGCAGCCCGGCGCTCGGGCCGCTGAACGGCTGCACCATGCCCGTCCAGGCCGTCGCCGTCTCGTCCGTGCTGTTCGTGATCACGCTGTAGTACCGGCTGCCGCCCCGGTCGCCCGAGAAGAGCACCTGGTTCGCGGCCTTGCTCTGCGCGTACCACGAGCCGGTGAGGCGGGCGCGGACGTCGGTGGTGAACGCGTGGTCGATGCCGACCTTGCCGATGAACGCGGGTGAGCGCTGCGCGGCCTTCTGCACCATCCCCTTCTCCTCGCCGTTCGTCACGCCGCCCATCACGAACGCGCCCTTCAGCGCGCCGGCGCCGTGCAGGTACACCTCGCCGCCGACCTGCGGGGCGAACGCGTCGAGGATGTAGTTGCCGACGAGCGGGTTGAACAGCGCGTTCCCGTTGTCGGTGCGGCGGAAGTGCGCGTCGCCGTAGTTGATCTCGAAGTGGCCCGCCTTGATCGTCACGTACTGCATCAACGTGTTGAGTGGCTGGAAGTCGATCGGCGAGTCGTCGACCTGCAGATAGCCGTCCTTCACCCACGTCTCGTTGTGGTGGCGGGCCGACAGGTACGCCGTCATCGAGACGCGGATGCCCTTCGCGAGCTGCGCGTTGAGATAGGCGTTCGCGACGGCGTTGTTGAAGCCGTGGCCGAGCGTCACGAGCTGGTTGGCGTTCGCGCCGTTGACGACGTTCGGCGCGGCGGTGTTCGACTGACCGAGCCCCTGGAACTGCTGCGTGAACGCGGCGCCGAAGCCGAGCCGGAACCCGGTGAACGGCACGTCCGCTTCCTTCGGGGCCTCGAACACGTTGATCCCGCGCTTGTCGTTCGCGCGCAGCCGGCCGATCTGGATCGGCGGCAGGTTGCTCGGCTTCGCGGCCGTCGCGGTCGCGGAATCGACGGTGCCGTTCGCCGAGTCGCGCGTGACCGAGCCGGACGTCGCAACGCTCTGCTGCGCGGCGAGCGGCGCGGCGGTCAGCGCGATCCCGAGGGTGAGGGTGAGAAAGGTGCGCATGGAGATGCCTCCTGCGATGAATGGTGGAATGCAGTGCTCAGAGCCCGACCGCGACGCCCGACGTACGGCGTTGTCCGACGGCGACACGGGGCCGCGGCCGCGCGGGGTGCCGCTCCAGCAGCGCGACGAACGCGTCGACGAACCGCCGCACTTCCGTCCAGTCGGTCATCTCGTGATCGCGCGACGTGTCCGTCGGGCCGCCCTCGGCGCGGCTGATGCGCCGCAGCATCCAGCGCACGAGCGGGTGGTACTTCGTGTACGACATCGCGCCCGCGACCGACAGCGAGAGCGTCGGCTGCCACCCCGTGCGCTGCGCGAACTGATCGAGGAACGCGCTGGCTCTGCGGCGCTCGTGCGGATCGCGCGACGCCGCGGCGCCGCTGACGGAGAAGAAGCCGGATGGCAGGCGGCCGAGCGCGCGGCGTTCGGCGTGCACGAACTTTCGCAGCGACGCCTTGTGACGGCCGAACAGCACCGAGCCGCCGATCAGGACGCCGTCGAAGTCCGCGACGTCGAGGTCGTACGGGATCGCGTCGGCGCTCGCGAGCACGACACGGTCGCCCGACTCGCGCAGCCACTCGGCCATGCGCCGTGCGATTTTCTCGGTCTGACCGTAGCTCGTGCCGTACACGATGAGGATGTCGCGCGCAGACATGGGACGCTCCGTTCGGGTTCGGCCCTACGGTGCGCCCGGCGCGCGGGGCATGACATCGGGCGGACCACCGATGCGCGGTGCGGGGACGCCTGACGGTCGGGAGACCCGCGCCGCGACCGGCACGAGGCCGAGCGTACGCTCCAACGCCGCGTCGTGGCCGTAGACGTCGGGGTAGAAGCGCACCAGCCCGTCGTCGCCCTGCACGACGGTCCCGTAGAGCGTGAGCACCTCGATGGGACGCGCGACCGCCACGCGCCGCGACCACGGGCCGCTCGCCATGGCGTGCGCGATGGCCGCGCTGTCCCACTCGACCTGCCCGCGCAGCGCGAACGCGGCGAGCGCCGCGGGATCGGCGACGCGGATGCAGCCGTGGCTGAAGTCGCGGCGCGTCTGGCGGAACAGCTCCCGCGCCGGCGTCCCGTGCAGGTAGACGTTGTACGGGTTCGGGAAGACGAGCTTCACAGGGCCGAGCGCGTTGCGATCGCCTGGGCGCTGCCGCAGCCGGAGCGTGCCCGACGCCACTCGGGCGAGGTTCGCCGCGTTAGGCGCATACGTGCGCGCGGCCCGCCCGTCGTCGCCCGCCCGCACGATCTCCAGATCCTCCGCGTCGAGGGTGCCGGGCCGGCGCCGGATGCGCGGCAGCAGCTCGTTCGCCGCGATGCTCGGCGGGACGTCCCAGTAGGGGCGGAACACGACCTCGCGCATCGTCGCCGCGAACACCGGCGTGCGGCGCGCGCCGGCGGCGCGGCCCACGATCACGTCCATGCGCAGCGCCGGGTGCGCGGCGGTGGGGTCGTCCTCGAACGCGTAGAGACGGAACGCGGGGATGTTGACGACGACGAACCGCTGGGCCGCGGAGTCGGGGAGCCAGCGCCACCGCTCCAGCGTGAGCTCGATCTGCCGCACGCGGCGCGCGAGCGGCACCGCCAGCGCCGCCGCGGTGGCGGGGCCGACGTCGCCGTCGTACGCGAGCCCGTGCCGGCGCTGGAACGCGCGCACCGCCCCCGCCAGCGCATCGTCGTAGCGCGCGCTGTCGGCCGCCGGCGCACCGTTGGGCAGATCGCCGAGCGCGGCGAGCAGGCGTCGGAGCGTCGGCGCGTCGGCGAACGCGTCGCCGCGGCGCAGGCCGCCGCGCGGCAGGAGCGGCGCGTGCAGCGCGGGATCGGCGGCGAGCGCGCGGTAGCGGCCGAGCATCGCGAGCAGCGCGCGGTAGCCGGCATACGGCGGCTCCACGGACGCCAGCACCCGCGCCGCGTCGGTGTCGCTCCGCGCCCGGCTCAACGCGAGCAGCGGTGGCGCGAGATCCAGCTCGCCGTGCGAGTCGGGCAGGTGGAAGCCGAGGGCGTGCGGGTCGAGCCGGCCCATGTGCAGGTGCGTCAGGAAGCGCAGCGCCGCGCGCGTGAGCGCGACGTCGAGCGCGGCGGCCTCCGTCGTGGTGGCACCCGGCAGCGCCGCGAGCCGCGCGCCTAACGATTGCGCGCCGTAGTCCGCCGGCCGCAGCCCGCGCTCGTCGGCGCGACGGAGCAGCGCGACGAGCGCGTACGCCCCCGCGGTCGCGCGACCGCCGGCGTCGATCCAGCGCGGGCCGTCCGTCGCGGCCGCGACCGTCGGCTGCGCCCGCGCGCGCGCCGGAGCGGCGAGCAGCAGCGCCAGCAGTGCGATCGCGAACGTGCGCATGCCGCGATCATGCGTCGCCGCGTGGCATGCGTCTGTCAGGCAGGCCCCGTCGGTCGCGCATCGACTCCCCGACGGCGCGCGCGTGGGCGGCGACCCAAACTGACGGCATCACGCGCATCGGGAGTGAGCCATGTCCGCCATCGCCGTCGCACCCACCGAGCGGCTGGATGCCGCGACCGTACCGTCGCCGTCCGCGTCGCCGTCGTACATCCGCTGGTTCCGCGACCTCTCGCGCGACGACGTCGCGCTCGTCGGCGGCAAGGGCGCGAACCTCGGCGAGATGACGCGCGCCGGGCTGCCCGTGCCGCCGGGGTTCGTCGTGACCGTCGCGGCGTACGAGCGATTCGCCGGCGCGAACGACATCGCCGCCCAGGTGAGCGCGCGGCTCGCGCGCACCGACGTCGACGACACCGACCAGCTGCGCGCGGCGTCGCTCGCGCTGCAGAAGCTCGTTCGCGAGGCGCCCACCCCGGACGACGTGCGCGGCGCGATCCTCGACGCGTACGGCGCGCTCGCGCCGCTCGGCAACGACGGCACGACGCTCGTCGCGGTGCGCTCGTCGGGGACCGTGGAGGACAGCGCGCAGTTCTCGTTCGCCGGCATGTTCCAGAGCACGCTGAACGTGCGCGGCGCCGACGCGCTGCTGCGCGCGGTGAAGGAGTGCTGGACGTCGGCGTTCACCGAGCGGCTCATCTTCTACCGCGCGAAGCAGCACCTCACCGCGCCGGTGCTCGTCGCCGCGGTCGTGCAGCGCATGGTGAACGCCGACCGCTCGGGCGTGATGTTCACCGCGAACCCCGCGACGAACGATCGCACGCGCGTCGTCATCGAGGGCGCGTTCGGGCTCGGCGAGGTCGTCGTCCTCGGCGAGGTGACGCCGGACCACTACGAGGTCGACAAGCAGGGCCTCGCCGTCGTGGAGCGCGACGTCGCCCGCAAGGAGTTCATGCTCACGCGCGACGCGGCGAGCGGCGAGACGGTGCGCGTCGCGCTCGACGAGGTGAAGGGGCGCGAGCCGGTGCTCTCGAACGCCGAGGTGCGAGCGCTCACCGAGCTCGCGCTCGCCGACGAGGCGCACTACGGCGCGCCGCAGGATGCCGAGTGGGCGATCGAGGACGGCCGCATCTGGCTCGTGCAGACGCGCCCCATCACGACGTTGACCGAGAAGCCGGAGGGGCACGGCACGGGCGCGGAGCTGGTGCACGGCCTCGGCGCGAGTCCCGGGACCGCCTCGGGGCCGGCGCGCGTGCTCGGCAGCCCCGACGAGGGCGGCGCGCTGCGGGCCGGCGAGGTGCTCGTCGCCGCGATGACGTCGCCCGACTGGGTGCCGGTCATGCGCCGCGCCGCCGCCGTCGTCACCGACGCGGGCGGCATGACGTCGCACGCGGCGATCGTGTCGCGCGAGCTCGGCATCCCGTGCGTCGTCGGCACGCGCTCCGCCACGCGTGCGCTGCACACCGGCCAGGTCGTGACCGTCGACGGGCGGCTCGGCACGGTGGTCGACGGCGCTCCCGAGACGGCGGCCGCGCCGGCGGCGCTGCCTAACGCGACGGCGGCCGTCGAGCCGCGCGCGGGCGGCATCGTCACGGCGACGCGCATCTACGTGAACCTCGGCGAGCCCGATCTCGCGGAGCGGGTCGCCTGCCTCGACGTCGACGGCGTGGGGCTGCTGCGCGCGGAGTTCATGCTCCTCGCCGCCCTCGACCGCACGCATCCGCGCGTGCTGCTGCGCGACGGGCGCGGCGACGAGCTGGTGACGCGCATGGCCGCCGCGCTCGAGCGGTTCGCGTCGGCGTTCGCGCCGCGTCCCGTCATCTACCGCGCGACCGACTTCCGCACGAACGAGTTCCGCGGCCTCGCGGGCGGCGACGCGTTCGAGCCGCACGAGGAGAACCCGATGATCGGCTACCGCGGCTGCTTCCGCTACACGCGCGAGCCGGACCTGTTCGCGCTCGAGCTGAAGGCGATCGCGCGGGTGCGCTCCCGCTGGCCCAACCTGCACCTCATGATCCCGTTCGTGCGCACGGGCAGCGAGCTGCGCGCGTGCAAGCACGTCGTCGACGCGAGCGGGCTGACCGACGACCCGCGGTTCAGGCTGTGGGTGATGGCGGAGGTGCCGTCGGTCGTGTCGTGGCTCGAGGAGTACGTGCGCCTGGGCGTCACCGGCGTCTCGATCGGCTCGAACGACCTCACGCAGCTCGTGCTCGGCGTCGACCGCGACAGCGAGCTGGTGGCGCCGCTCTACGACGAGCGTGACCGCGCGGTGCAGGACGCGATTCGCGCGATCGTGCGCGAGTGCCGTCGCCTGGGCATCACGTGCTCCATCTGCGGGCAGGCGCCGAGCGTGCATCCCGAGTACGCGGAGTTCCTCGTGCGCGCCGGCGTCGACTCGATCTCGGTGAATCCGGACGCGGTGGACGCGACGCGCCGCAACGTCGCGGCGGCCGAGCAGCGGCTGCTGCTCGACGCCGCGCGCCGCGATGCTGGACCGACATTCGACCGGAGGTCCCCATGATCACCGCCATCTCGACATCCGAGCACAGGCCACTGTGCGAGCCCGAGGTCATGACACACCTCGTCGGCAGCATCCTCCTCGCGACCGACGAGTCCGAGCTGGCGAACGACGCGGCCCGCGTCGCGCTGGCCGTCGCGCGGCAGCACGGGCTCCCCATCGAGGTGATCCGGGTGATGGAGACGCGCGGCGTGCCGCTGCCGCCGCCCCTCGACGTCGCGATCGGGCTCGGCGACGAGCTGGTGGGGCACGTCGTGCACGAGACGCAGCGCACCGAGATCCGCATGGGGCTCGCCGCGGCGCTGCGCACGCCGGTGACGTGGCCGGTGCACGTCGCGATCGGCGCGCCGGCGTCGGCGATCGTGCGTGAGGCGCGACAGTCGCTCGCGGGCATGATCGTGCTCGGCCTCCGGCGGCACGGGTCGTTGGGCCGTGCGCTGCAGGACGAGACGGCGCTCCACGTGATGCGACACGCGCCATGCCCCGTGCTCGGCATCGTGCCATCGCTCCGCGGGCTGCCCGAGCGCGTCGTCGCGGCCGTGGACTTCAGTCGTGCGAGCCGAGCGGCGGCGCGTCTGGCGCGGGACCTCGTGGCGCCGGGCGGCATGCTCACGCTCGTCTACGTCTCCGCCGCTCTGCCGTTCCAGGAAGACGACGGGGAAGGGTACGTCCACGCGCTCGGCGTGGAGACCGGGCTCGCCCGCCTGCGCGAGACGTTCGACCGCGACGACGACGTCGCGGTGGAGACCGCCGTCCTGGGATGCACGTCTCGCCGCCCCGTCGGCGAGCAGCTCGTCGAGTTCGCCGAGCGCACGGGCACCGACCTGATCTCGTTAGGCAGCCGGCGCTACGGCCCGCTCGACCGCTGGCTGCTCGGCAGCGTGGCGACCGACGTCGCGCGCGACGGGCGCGTCTCGCTGCTCGTCGTGCCGCCGATCGCGAGCGCATCGACATCGCACGCGTGAGGACACCATGAGCTCCATCGCCGCGGCGGCGGGGCACGCCGCCACCCATCCCGTGCAGGTACACGTCGTGCCCGCGACGACGGGCCGCAACCGCCCGACGGTCGCGTTCCGGCCGCTCCTCGCGATCCCGCACCTGATCATGGTCGGCGGCCCCATCGCCGCCGCCGTCTCCTGGACGTGGCGCGCGGGCGCCGAGCGGCGGTACGAGATGGGCGCCGGCGGCGTGTTGGGCGCCGTCGCGTTCGCCGCCGCCGTCATCGCGTGGTTCGCGATCCTGTTCACCGGCCGGTACCCGGAGGGCCTCTACGGCCTCGCCGAGTACTACCTGCGGTGGCGGACGCGCGCCATCGCGTACGTCGCGCTCCTGCGCGACGAGTACCCGCCGTTCGGCGACGGGCGCTATCCGGCGCTCCTCGACGTGCGCGCGCCGTCGGGGGAGCGCGACCGCGTGTCGGTCGGGTTCCGGCTGTTCCTCGCCATCCCGCATCTCGTCGCGATCTGGGCGTTAGGCATCGCGTGGGCGATCGTGACCGTCGTCGCCTGGTTCGCGATCCTGTTCACCGGCGAGCATCCCGCGCCGCTGTACCGCTTCGCCGTGGGCGTGCTTCGCTGGACCGTCCGCGTCGAGGCGTACCTGCTGCTGCTGCACGACGAGTATCCGCCGTTCAGCCTCGGCTAGCGCTGGCGGCTTGCCGTGCGGTCGCGCCCTCGTGCCGCTGCGGTCGCGGGATGTGGTAGAGGAGCACGGCCGTCGGCGCCGTGCGGAGCACCTTGTCCGCGACGCTGCCGAAGACCAGCCGGCCCATCGGGCCGCGCCCGTGCGTCCCCAGCACGACGACGTCCGCGCGGAGGTCCGCCGCGGCGGCCGGCGCGGCGCGGCCATCGGGCGCTTCACCGAACCGTGTCCAGCATCGGCCGACGGGTTCGGCCCCCCGGGCGTCGTCGCGGTGCTCAGCCGCTCGCGGGCTCGCCGTCCGTCTCCGCGTTAGGCGGCGCGGCCGCGCGGCCCGTCATCTCGTCGACGTGGATGTGGAACAGCACGTCGCGGAACGCCACCGGGTCGTCCGGGCCGAGCGACTCGGGCACGATCGCCCGGAGCAGCGGCAGCGCGCGCGCGTAGCTCGCGCGATCGACGGTGTTGCCGTGCGGCTTCAGTCGATAGAACGTCCCGCGCACGACGACGCTCTCCCAGTCGAACGTGTCGCGGATCTCGTCCGTCTCCAGCGCGACCCACGGGTTGTGCGCGAGCGTCGCCAGCTTGGAGCCGGCCGAGGTCCGTCCGACGAGCCAGCCGTCGTCGTACGTGTAGTGGATCGGCTCGATCCACACGCGGTCGTGCAGCGCGTACGCGAGCCGGCCGACGTGCTGCCGGCGCAGCAGCGCGGCGCACTCGTCGTGCGACAGCTCGCGGAAGCGCGGCGGCGGGTGGGAACTGTGGGACATGACCGGTCTCCTCACGAGGGTCCGGCGGCCGCCGGCACGGCGGCCCGCGCCGGATGCCGAGCCGCGCCGGGCACCGCAGATCGTGCATTGCCGCGCGGTCGAGCGCGAGAACCTCGGGGTCGTTGCCGCCCACGATGAGCAGCGTCGGCACGCGCACCCGCCGCAGCGCGAGGCCCGCGATGCCGATCAACGGACGCGGCGTGACGCTCTGAGTCGCGACGCTTCGTGCGCGCACCGCGCGCCCGGGCGTACGCATTTGTGGTCAGGATGTGCATAAAGCCGCCTCGAGCGCCAGACACTCCGCCTCGCGGCCGCGCACCACCCGCCGTCCCTCCATCGGCCCGTACCGCGCCGTCACCACGGTGCTCGCGTGCTCGCCGCGTGCGCCGTCGTGGTAGATGACGAGCCAGTCGCGCGTCGCGCCGAGCCGGTGGGCGCGCGCCGTGTTGGAGTAGAGCGCGGTATAGTGGCGGTCGCCGCGCGTGGTGTGCAGCACCGGCAGCCACGCCTCGTGCTTCGGGTTGAACCGCCGGGGCGCGATGCGCGGCAGGTCGCCGGCCGCGGCGCGCTCGCGGTACTCGCGGTCGACGTCGAGGAGCTCACGCACGTCCGGCTCCGGCGCGGTGCCTAACGTCCGGCCCCGGCCCAGCCGCTCGGCGAGCGCGGCGCGGACGCCCTCGATGCGCTTGGCGCCGAAGCCCGGCACCGTGCGCAGCCGCCCGTCGTGCGCCGCGGCCTCGAGATCGGCGAGCGACGCGATGCCCAGCCGCTCGTGCACGCGCTCGGCCAGCGTGTGTCCCACGCCCGGCACCGATCCGAGGACGCCGACGGGGTCGTGCCCGCCGCGCAGCCGGTCGAGCAGCTCGAGGCGGCCCGTGGCCGCGAGCTCCTGGATCATGCGGGCGAGCCGCGCGCCGATGCCGGGCATCTGCTCGAGCGCGTCGATGCCGCCGCCGTCGAGCAGATGCCTGACGGTCACGCGCAGGCCGCGCACGGTGGCGGCGGCGTGGCGGTACGCCTGCACCCGGAACGGGTTCGCGCGCTGCTCCTCGAGCAGCCGCGCGACCTCCTCCAGCGCGGCGGCGATCGCGCGGTTGGACGTGTCGGGCGCTGCACGCGTCGGACGGCCGGCACGCGCGGGCGGCAGTACGACGAGGATGTCGGGCATCGGTTCGCTCACCCGGTCCGGCCGGCTCGGCGCCGGCGCACGCCCGCGACCAGCAGGAGCGACATGCCGCTCCCGAGGAGCACGAGCGTGCTCGGCTCCGGCGTGATCGTGGCCGCACCGCTGCTGGCGAAGAAATACGCGCCCGCGTCGACGGGATCGGCGCCACCGCTCGGATCAGGAACGGCGTAGTCGAACTCGATCGGGGCGAGCGTCGTCGTGAAGCTGCCCGGCGACGCGAAATGGAACGGCATCGAGGCGAAGATGCCGGTATGCGTCAACTGGGTCACCTGCCCTCGGAAGATCGTGAACTCGAACAGCCCGTTCACCGACGTGAACGGGCTCGACATCCGCAGGCTGAACGTCATCTGCTTCGCGTTCACGGCGAACAGGCCGGTGTTGCTGTCCCACGTGACCTGGCCGCCCCAGTTCGCCGACTCCATGGAGAGGAACGGGGCGAAGTACGTCGTCGCCTGCGTGGCCGGGTCCTGAGCCCACGCTCCCACGCCCGCGCCCGGCGACGAGAGGCCCAGGAGGCCGCCGGACCCGAACACGCTCGGGCCCCACGAGATCGTGCCGTGGAGGAGCGACGCTCCACCGAGCGCGGTCAGCGTCGAGTGAGCCTCCGAGGCCTCGCCGCCGTTCGACTCCGCGCTGGAGAGGAGCGAGATGTCGTACGGCGGGCCGGTGAGCACGCCGGCGAGGTCGACGTCCGCGCGCGAATGCGCCTCCCCACCCGAGGGCCTGAACCGCTGCGAGAACGCGCTCGCGGCGAACGTGTCCTGGTCGCCCGGGACGTCGATCCGCCCGCGCGAGTTCGGTGTGCCGAGCAGGTTTCCCGGACGCGCGAACGCCCACGTGCTCCAGTCGTACGTGAAGCCCGTGACGGCGGCGGACGGAGTGAACGTGACGTGCGCGTCGCTCTGGGTGCGCTGGGCGCTCGCGCGCCTCGGCCCGAGCGCGAGCACCGCCACGCCGAGGACGCGGCGATGGGCGAGCCACCGATTGCGATGACGCGGCACTGGAGCCTCCGGGTCGAGAGGATCGTCGTGCGTTAGGCGTTCGAGGCGACGAGGTCCGCGGCGCCGAGCGCCGGTTCGGGCGTGACGAGCAGGGCGCACGGTGCCGCGCGCAGCAGCCCCGTCGTGACACGCCCGACGAACAGCCGCTCGAGCAACGTGTGCCCCTGCCGGCCGGCGGCCATCACGTCGGCGACGTGCGACCACGCGAACGCCGTGAGGCGCTCGACCGGGTCGCCCTGCAGCGACGCCGGCACGATCGCGATGTCGCGCGGATGGTCGAGCAGCTCGCGCTCGACGCGCGCGAAGCGCTCGGGGAGGGCGCGCTCGTATGCCGCGTCCTGTTCGGCGTGCGCCGGCGTGTCGACCGCGTGGCGCCGCCACACGTGCACGAGGTGCAGGGTGCCGCCGGGCGCGAGCAGGTCGCGCGCGGCCCGCGCCGCGATCACGCTCGACGCGCTGAAGTCGATCGCGGCGACGGCGACGTGCGGCGGCACGCGCATCGGCTCCCGCGCGATCGCGAGCACCGGACAGGGCGCGTGGCGCGCCACGCGTACCGCGACCTCGCCGAACAGGCGGGCCGTCACGTCGTGGTGGCCGGCGCCGACGACGATGAGCGACGCGCTCGCCGCGCGCGCGGCGTCGGCGATCGCGTGCGCCGGATCGTCGCCGCTCACCGTGACGGGCCACGTGTTAGGCACCTCGCCGGCGGCGCGGAGCTGTCGCGCGACGCGCTCGCGGCGGGCGGCGGCGTACTCCTCCACGTCGGGCACGTACGGCACGCCGGCGACGCTCACGTCGAGCGTCGGAAGCTCCAGCGCGGAGACGACCGAGACGGCGCGGCCGTCGTACGCGACGAGGCGTCGCACCGTCTCGAGCGCGGCGTCGCCCTCGTCGCCTGGTGTGCCCACGACGATGGGCCCGGGCGCCGTGACGCGGTCCGGGAGCGCGCACGCTCCGTTCGGTATGGACAGTGAGGACATCGAACCCTCCGGTTGCCGATGATCGCGCTCACCACCACGCGTCGTCGCAGTACGCCCGCGTGCACCACTGCGCGAGCCGCGCGTCGAACGCCGCGGGGCTCGACGCGGTCGACGGCGTGCGGCCGCTGAGACGCAGCACGCCGCTGCCGAGCGTGTGCTCGCGCGCGAGGGCCGTCACGGCGCCGACGACCTGGTCGCGCGAGAGGCCCCGTGCGCGCATCTCGTCGACGAGATCGGTGACCGCGGCCCGCAGCGCCGCGGCCGTCTCCGGCGACGGGCGGGCCATGGCCGTGTCGAGACGACGGAGGCAGCGCTCGGCGACCTCCGAGCCACGCTCGGATGACGTCGGCGCGATCCCGGCGTCCTCGGCCGACGGCGCGCGGGTGATGAGGGCGATCGACATCGTGCGGTTCTCCCACCGAGCGAGGGCGTGCGTGGACGCCGCCTAACGTGCCGGACGAGGCGGCCGGCCGGTGTCGGGCAGTCACGGACACGCCGTGGTTCCGTCGCGCCGGCGCTCGCCGACGTCGCGAGCGTCGCTCGTGTCGGGGATCGCCCGACGGCGTGGCGGGCGACGCTGGGCGCCACGTTCGGGAAGCCCCCGATGGAATCATCCGACCGCGAACGGCATTCTCGCCGACAGTCGCGGCAGCGCGGTGAATGTCTCTCCGACGCCTGCGCGGATGTCACCGACAGCGGAGGCCGGCCGGACGTCGCCGGGACGGACGATGCGCGCTTCACGAGAGATCACGCTGCAGTGCCCGGTGTGTGGGACATGGTTCTCGGCCGCGGCGCCCGAGGAGAGCGACGCGCGCGCCCGGACGAGCACCGACTTTCACCGTCGCGTCGACGGCCCCGAGCCGGTCGCGTACCTCGTCGCGCTGTGCGGCGCGTGCGGCTTCGCGGGTCCTCGCGACGACTTCGCGTGCGACGTCGTCACCGGCGCCTCGACGGCCGCGCTGGACGGCGTGATGGCGTCGCGGGGCGACCGCGTCGCGGCGTCCGAGAAGTACGAGGCCGCGGCGGACATCGCGGCGCGGCGCGGTGACGGCGACGCCGCCGTCGCCGACCTCCTGCTGCGGGCCGCGTGGTGCTGCATCGACGAGGGCGACGTCGAGGCCGAACGGTTCTTCCGGCGTCGCGCGGCGCGAACGTTCGAGCGTGCGCTCGCGCTCTACGACGAGGTGGCGCGCGAGCGCCGCGCGGTGGTGACGTACCTCGTCGGAGAGCTCTGGCGGCGCGCCGGCGATGCGGCGCGCGCGCGCGCGCGTGGTTCGACCGCGTCGCCGACGAGATCGTCGACGCGACCGGGCAGCGGTGGCTCGTGACGCTCGCGGTCCAGCAGCGCGACCGGCCGAGCGAGTGGCTCACGGGCGAGGCACGTCGAGCCGCGGCGTGACGTCGTGCCGTCGGACGGCTCGTGACTGCACGCGACGTCGAAGCACGTGCTGCTCGCGGCGTAGCCGTACCGCGAGCCCGGCGAGGAACAGCCCGGACAGCAGCGCGTACACGCCGATCACGCGCGCCGCCGTCGCCGCGGCCCCCGCCGGCTGCGCGAGCAACGCGCCCGCGGCGATCACCGAGGTGGCGCCGACGGCGGCGACGAGGCGCGCATGCGGCAGCACGCGGCTCAGCTGCGTGGCGAGCACGAGCTCCGAGGTCCCGGCGAGCGCCATCCAGACGGCGAGCGCGCCCAGCAGCGCACCGGTGAGCGCCGTCGGCCACGAGAGCAGCACCACCGACACGAGCGCCGCCGCGAGTCCGTAGACGAGGAACGGCCAGGCCCGCTCGTGTCGCCGCGCGAGCTCGCGCGCGACGCTCACCGCCGCGGCGGCGGAGACGAGGGTGTAGCCGGCGAACAGCGCGAGCAGCGCGGCGATGGACAGCTCCGGCAGCACGAGCGTGCCGAGACCCACGACGACGGCCGCCGCAGCGCGCAGCGCGACGCCCGGCCATCGAATGTGATGGTGCTCGCCGGCGCGCGTGACGCGGCGGTCGGTCTCGGTGGCGACGTGCGCGAGCTCATGATGGATGGCGGACATGGTCGGCCCCCCGGTGTGGTCGACGGCCGGCTTCGCAGGTCGTCGCCCCTGCATGATTTCGCGATGTCGGCCACGCGGCCATCGGCCGATGACCGATGCCGCGTCGGGCAATCCCGCGCGAGGTCGGCCCATTCACCCGACGGTGCGCGCGCGCGCGGGGACCGACGTTGCGCGGGTGCGGCGTGTGCCGCGTACACGAGGGGATCTCACGTCCATGTCCATGACGCGGCTTCGCGACACCATGACGCACGCGGGTACGCACGCGGGTACGCGCGCGGCCCTCCTCGCCGCGCTGCTCGGCGCGGCGGCACGATCCGGCGCGCAGGGCACGGCGGTCGACTCCGGCCCGACGCCGTCGCGTGCGGACACGAGCCGCGCGTGTCCCTACGTCCGCTGCGCGCTCGGCATCGCGCCGGTGTGGAACGGCCTCGCGGTGGTGCGTGGGTCGTCCGGCGCGCACGTCGCGACGCTGGGCTTCTTCCGCGCGCGTCCGCTGCCGCCGCTGTTCGCCGCGCACGACTCGGCCGCGCACTACGCGGCGCGCGCCGTCCGCGTGCGGCGGCAGGCCAGCGCGCTGACGGACGGCGGCGCGCTGCTGCTCGCGGTCGGTGGCGTGCGCGCGCTCGCGGCCGGCCGCCTCGATCGCGGCGGAAGCATCGTGCTGGGTGCGGGCGCCGCGGCGTTCGCGGTGAGCGTGCCGCTGCAGTTCGCGGCCGACGGGCATCTGAGCCGCGCCGTGTGGTGGTACAACGCGACCCTGCGCTGAGGCGTCGACTCGGCGACCTGCCTGCGATCACGCCGCGCGCACGGGCGTGCGCGCCGCGCCCACCACGCGCTGGAGGGCGTCCACCGTGTCGTCGTAGAGCTTCTGCGCGTGCTCGCGCGTCGGGCCGATGCACACGGCGCCGAGCTTTCCGTGATCCGACAGCGCGCCGAGGAGATGGAACACGACGCCCCGCGCGGTCGCTCCGTCGAAGTGCAGCCGCTCGTTGCCCACGATGTCGAACAGGTCCTCCGGAGCCAGCCCGCGATACGCCGGGTCGTGCAGGTTGTCCGACGCGACGTAGTAGCACGGCTGGCCCGTCGGCGTGTGGTAGAGTCCCGTCGCCGGGTCGTACGCGCCGTCCGTCAGGAACTGCAGCGTCAGGTACGGATGCGTGGTGCCGCCCTTTCGCAGGTTGATCTCGATCGCGCGGTGGTCCCACGCCGCGCCGCGCCGCGTCGACACGAAGTCCACGGCGAAGCGGCCGATCGCCCCGCGGTCGCGCAGCACCTCCGCGATCCGTCGACCGCTCTCGTGCAGCCCCGCGGCGCACGACGGATCGGCGGGGAACGCGCACCCGAGGAACACCTGCCCCGTCGGTCCGCCGAGGACCTGGTCGTGCGTGGACACGATCTGCACGCGGCCGAGCGGGTCGATCCGGCACTGCACCGACGGGGAGCATGCCGAGCCGGCGTCGCCGTGCTCGACGAACGCCTCCACGATGCCGCCCATGCGCGCGAGCTTCGCGCGATAGCTCTCCCAGGTCTCGCCCGGCGCCACGCAGCGCGCCCGTGCGGGCAGCGCCGCGCGCAGCCACCGCGCGAGGCCCGAGCCGTTAGGCGCGCCGTCGAGCGCGAGGACGGCGTTGCCTTCGCCGGAGAACCCCTCCTCGAGCTTGATCACGACGCGGCGCAGGAGCGGTCGGCGCCGCTTGAGGGCGACCAGCGCGTCGACCAGGTCGTCCACGTCGCGCAGGCGCTCGTGTCCGTCGGGCATCGCGACGCCCGCCTGGCGGAACACCTCGCGGCTGCCGCTCTTCGTCCCGAGATCCGCGAGCGCCGGATCGCACGCGTACAGCGGCACGCCGAGTCGCACGGCGAGCGTGCGCTCGAGCGCCGTGGCGTTGAAGCAGCTGACGTGCGCGGTCGTGGGGTCCGCGATCGCCGCGCGGATCGCGTCGACGAGCCACGGCCGGTCGAGGATCTTGCGCGTCAGCGGCGCGGGCGAGTCGTCGCCGCACGACAGGAGCGTCAGGCGCCGGCGCGCGTGGCTCACCGGGACGCCCGGCAGCAGGTGGAGATAGTAGTCGATGATGGACGGAGCGATCGGCTGGCTCGTCACGTAGACCAGACGCGTGTGCGGCAGCCGGAGCAGCATGAGCAGACAGAGCAGCCGCTCCTCGTAGTGCGACGCGCCGACGAGCTTCGTCAGCGCCTCCGCGTCGAGCGACATGCTGGGCACGACGACGACGGTCCGCGGCGCGAGCGGATCGGGAAAGATTCGCCGGTACATCGGCGCCAGCCCCCGCTGCAGATCGGCGAACGCGCGCCGCTCGTCCGGTGAACCCGGCATCGGTGCCGCACGGGGCGGCCGGTCGTTCGTGCGCTCGGTTGGCGAGTCGGGCATGATCGCTCCCACGTCTCATGCGCGGGCACCGTGACGTCGGTGCGTGGTGCGGCGGACCGCGGCCCAACTTGGCGGCGCGGCGGCGTTTCGCTGCCGGACGATCCCCTTCACGAGCGCGGGGGTTCGCCTACGGCGCTGGCGTGGCGGCCGGCGCACGATTGGCGCACACGTCACCGAGGATCTCCCATGCCGATCGACACTACCCTCCGCGAACGCTCGGTCGCGGACGACGCCTCGTGCTTCGGGCCGTCGGCGCTGCGCGCGCTCCTCGAGCAGCTGGAGGTCGCCGTGTTCATGGCCGACCGGCAGGGCCGACTGGTGTACGCGAACGCGGCGGCGCGGCGCGACGTTGCCGCGCTGCCCGACGCCGTCGGCTCGCTGCTGGGCCGCGCACTGCTCACCGGCGAGGTCGTGCGCGACGAGGAGATCGAGCTCGGGAGCACCACGGGCCGACGCCGCTACGCGAGCGTGAGCGTGACGCCGCTCGGCGCGAGCCTCGATGCGATCGACGGTGCGGTGCTCACGATGGCCGACGTCACGGACCGGAAGTGGTCCGAGGCGTTGGAGCCGATGGTGGAGTCGCTCGCCCGGTTGTAGGGAATCGCCTCACGCGGCACGGGTCGGATGCGCACAGCGAATCAGCGCTCCCCCGACCGGGCCGCCCGGCGGGCCGCGTTATCGTCCTCGCCATGACGGTCATCGTGAAGAAAGGCTGGGAGCCGGCGTCGACCGGCGGGCCCGTGCTGCGCCGCGCCGTCGGCGTGCCTAACACGGCCCCGCGCGCCGGCTGGCTGCGCCGCGTCCTCGGGGTGTCGCTGCTCGCGAAGCTCGTCGGCGCGAACGTCCTCGTCGCGCTCGCGGCCGCGGTCGCGCTCCTGACGACGCCGGATGCGCTGCGCGGCGCGCGCGGCGTCGAGATCCTGGCCGTGGCGCTCGGCCTCGCGCTGCTGCTCAACGGCATGCTCGTCGTGCTGGCGCTGCGTCCGGTCCGCGAGATCGAGGCGGTCGCGGCGCGCGTGTGGCGCGGCGACTTCGGCGCGCGCGTCGTGCCGTCGCCGGTCGCCGACGCCGAGCTCGCGCGACTCGGCTGCACGCTCAACCTCCTGCTCGACGGGCTGGCATCGGACCGCGACCGCCTCCGGGCCGCCGCCGCGCAGACCATGCGCGCGCAGGACGCCGAGCGCTCCCGCATCGCGCGCGAGCTGCACGACTCGGTCGCGCAGTCGATCGCCGCGCTCGCGTACCAGCTCACCGCCGCCGCGCGCGACGCGACCGATCCCGCCACCACGGCCCGCCTCGCGGAGCTGCGCGCGTTCGCCGGCACGGTGCTGGAGGAGGTGCGCGCGCTGTCGCACACCGTGCATCCGCGGGTGCTCGACGACCTCGGGCTCGTGCCGGGTCTGCAATGGCTCGCGCGCACCATGAGCGAGCGGAGCGACCTGCAGGTGACCGTCACCGCGGCGCCCGACGTCGCGGACGGCGCGTCGCCCGAGGTGATGGCGGCGCTGTATCGCGTCGCGCAGGAGTCGCTGCGCAACGTCGAGCGGCACGCGCACGCGCGCACGGCCGACGTCCGTCTGGCGCGCGACCACGCCGCGCTCGTGCTCGAGGTGCGCGACGACGGCGACGGGTTCTCGCTCGCCGACGCCGAAGCCCGCCGCCCCGGCATGGGACTCTTCGCGATGCGCGAGCGCGTCGACCTCGTGAACGGGCGCGTCCACATCGACGCGGCGCCGGGTCGCGGCACGCGGATCCGCGCATCCGTCCCGATCGCGCCCTGAGGTCATCGGGGAATCCTGCGCCGGAGATGCGGGAGATGCCCGACGGGCGGACGCGGGCGAGCAGGCGAGCGTAGGTCGGCGCCGGGACACTCGGCGTCACACACCTCGCGGAGGATCTCATGACCCGGACCACCCACACGCCGATGCTGCCGCCCGGCAGTGACCTCGAGGCGTTAGGCCTCACGCTCGCCGCCCGCCCCTACGTGCGCCGCGGCGTCGCCATGCGCGACGAGCCGATCCGCGTCGTGATCGTGGACGACCACGCCGTCGTGCGCGCCGGCATCCGCGCCCTGCTCGCCGGCGTCCCCGACGTGGTCGTCGTGGGGGAGGGCGCCGACGGCCGCGACGCCGTCGCGCTCGTCGAGCGGCTCGGCCCCGAGGTCGTGATCATGGACCTCGAGATGCCCGGCGTCGACGGCACGACGGCGACCCGCGCGCTGCACGCGCTGCCGGTGCCGCCGAAGGTCCTCGTGCTCACCATGCACACCGAGGAGGAGCGGCTGCTCCCGCTGCTCGACGCCGGCGCGAGCGGCTACCTCGCGAAGGATGCCGCCGAGCGTGACCTCGTCGACGCGATCCGCGTGGTCGCGTCGGGCGACGTCTACGTGCGACCGCGGGTGGCGCGGATGCTCGCCGAGTCGGTGCGACACGGCCCCGCGCCCGACGCGCGGCGCGCGGCGTTCGACTCGCTCAGCGCGCGCGAGCAGACGGTGCTGCGCCTCGTCGCCGAGGGCTACAACGGCCCGGAGATCGGCCAGCAGCTCGGCATCAGCGCGAAGACCGTGGACACGTACAAGCAGCGCGTCGAGGAGAAGGTCGGTCTCGCGCACCGCACCGACTACGTGCGCTTCGCGCTCGACATCGACCTCATTCGCAAGTAGCCGCGCGTCGGGGGTTTCCCCACGGCTCCCCGTCGGGGGTTTCGACCGACGCCGTGCCCGAGCCCCGACGGTGACCGCCGCCCGCTCGCCGTACCCTCCGTGTGTGGGAGTGACACCCGGCCACGGAGACACCATGTGCACGAACGCGTACGGCGAGTGGGCTCGACGGATCGCCCGGGCGACGATCGCCCTCGGCGCCGCGCTGACCACGGCGAGCGGCGCCACCGCCCAGAGCTCGTCGGGCGCCGCGCGCCTCCCGTTCTTCGTCGGCGAGCGGCTCGAGTACCGCGTGCGCGCCGGACGCGTCGGCGCGGTGGGGCGCACGACGATGGTCGTCGACACGCCGCAGGTCCTGCGTGGCACGACGGCGTGGGTGCTCCGCTTCGATTTCCACGCGAAGGTCGGCCCGATCGGCGCCGTGGACCACACGGAGTCGTGGCTCGATCCCGAGCGTCTGACGTCGCTGCGCTTCCACAAGCACGAGCGGCACCCGCTCTCGAAGCACGACGAGCGCGTGGAGCTCTACCCCGAGACGCACCGGTGGGCGGCGGAAGACGGCGCGAGCGGCACGATCGCGTCGGAGGCGCCGCTCGACGAGCTGTCGTTCATGTACGTCCTGCGCACGCTGTCGCTCACCGACACCGGCGTGACCTACGCGCGCCACTTCGACGCCGCCCGCAACCCGACGCGCGTCCGCGTGCTCGGCCGCCGCAGCGTGACGACCGAGGCGGGGACGTTCCGCACCGTGCTCGTGGAGATGCGGGTGCAGGATCCGCGGCGCTTCCGCGGCGAGGGCGTCATCCTGCTCGACCTCACCGACGACCACTGCCGGATCCCCGTGCGCATCGAGAGCACGATGCCGGTCATCGGCAAGACGACGATGACGCTCGAGGCGCAGAACCATCCCGCGGAGCACCACCTCGCGCAGCTGCCCTGAGCCGCCGACGTCGGCACGTCGGGCGATCCCCGACACGCCCGCCGCTGACGCCCGACGAAGGATCCGGGCTTCCCTTCCTGAGCGGGGCGACCGGCCGGCCTAACCTCACTACAGACAGCACGCACGACGATCGCGACGACCTCCGCGATCGAGACACCGACCGGAGCATACCATGCGCGCGAATACTCGGCTCGCCCTCGCCACGCTCCTCAGCCTCGCGCCCGCGGCGATCGCGTGGCGCTCCGCCAACGATCCGCTGGTGATGCAGCCGCAGAGCCGCATCTGGATCGACGGCAAGTCCACCGTGCGCCGCTTCTCGTGCAAGGCGCCCGTGTTCTCCGTGGACGTCGACGCGGCGCCGGGCGCCGTGGCCGCGGTGCTCGCCGGCACGAAGGCCGTGCAGACGGCCACCGTGACCGTGCCGGCCGAGAAGATGGACTGCGGCAACGGCACGATGAACGAGCACATGCTGAAGGCGCTGAAGGCGAAGGACGCGCCGACGATCGAGTTCAAGCTGAGCGGCTACGACGTCGCGAAGAGCAGTGCCGGCGTGCAGGGCACGTTGAACGGCACGCTCACCCTCGGCGGCCAGACGCGGCCGATCAGCCTCGAGGCGCAGGCGGAGCCGGCGCCTAACGGAACGTTGCACGTGACGGGAGCGGCCCAGATCCGGATGACCCAGTTCGGCCTCAAGCCGCCCTCGCTGATGATGGGCACGATGAAGGTCGACGAGCTCGTGACCGTCAACTTCGACCTGCTCCTCAAGCCCGTGACGTCGGTAGCGAACTGACTTCACGCCCTCGACGACTCACGGCACCCCTACGGGAGAACCACCATGCGCACTCACACGACCATCGTCACACTCGCGGCCGCGCTGCTGGCCGGCGCCCCGCTCGCGGCACAGCAGGATGGAAACGGTCCCGCCTCGAAGGCCGACACCACGACCTCCGCGGCCCCGTCGACCGCGAAGCCGAGCAACCTGCCGCCGATCACGCTCCAGCGCCTGCGTCCGGCCGACAAGCGCGGCATCAACGTGTTCGAGACGCCGAAGGACGACCCCATCCCCTTCACGGGCTTCCGGCTCGGCTTCGGCGCCGCGTTCACGCAGCAGTTCCAGGGGCTCGGACAGTCGAACACCGCCGCGCCCAACGTCGTCAACGGCGCGAACACGAACGCGCTCGTCCAGATCGGCCACGGGCCGAACAACGCCGTCGCGAACGCCTACGTCGGCGCGCAGCTCGCGAAGGGCATCCGCGTCTCGATGACCGCATACCTGTCGGCCCGCCACCACAACGAGACGTGGGTGAAGGACGGCTACCTGCAGGTCGACGACTCGCCGATCGACTTCCAGCCGCTGAACACGTTGATGCAGTACGTGACGATCAAGGCGGGCCACTTCGAGATCAACTACGGCGACGCGCACTTCCGCCGCACCGACAACGGGAACGCGATGTTCAACCCGCTCGTCGGCAACTACATCATGGACGCGTTCGTGCCGCAGATCGGCGGTGAGCTCTACCTCCGCGGCCGCGGTCTCGCGCAGGGCGCGTTCGTGATGGGCGGCGTGACGAACGGCGAGGAGAAGGGGATGGTGCAGAAGGCCGCGCAGCGCTCGCCCGCGTTCGTCGGCAAGATCGGCATCGACCGCCAGCTCACGAAGGACGTCCGCGCACGCCTCACCGGCTCGTGGTACGGGCAGAGCAAGGCGGCGAACCAGGTGCTCTTCTCGGGCGACCGCGCCGGCAGCCGGTACTACAGCGTGATCACGAACAGCACGGACGAGACGGCGACGGCCTGGACGGGTGCGGTGCAGCCGTTCTCGGGTCCCACGGGCCCGCTGCACTCGGTGGTCGTGAACCCGTTCCTCAAGGTCAGGGGCCTCGAGTACTTCGGCAACTTCGAGCAGGCGAAGGGACGCCTGGCCTCGGAGACGGCGCTCCGCACGATCACCCAGACGGTGAACGAGGTGACGCTGCGGGGGCTCGGTGAGAACGTGTACCTCTCGGGCCGCTACAACACCGTGTCGGGCAAGCTCGCCGGGATCGCGAACGACGTCAGCGTGAAGCGCTACCAGGTCGGCGGCGGCTGGTTCGTCACCCCGACGGTGCTCACGAAGCTCGAGTGGGTGAACCAGAAGTACTACGACTTCCCGACGAAGGACATCCGCAACGGCGCCCAGTTCAAGGGCTTCATGCTCGAGGGCACCGTGGCCTTCTGAGCGAGCGGGGCGTGCGAGGAATCCAGAAGACTCCCAACAAGGAGGCGGAGGTGACAGGACGGCGGGGGCACCGGCTCGGTGCCCCCGCCGTTTCGCCTGTGTTAGGCACGCGCGCCGTTCCCCGGCACGGCTGTCGGGGAATCGGAGTGCGATTTCCGGCGAGCGCCCTACGGCCCGGCATTTCGGATTCGCCGATGATGTATGGCAGACACCACGCCGGAGACCTCGTGCTGAGCAACACCGCCGAATACGCGCTACGCGCCGTGCTGCACCTCGCCGGCCGCCCCACCGGGGCGTGGACGCACGTGTCCGAGCTGGCCCGCACCACCGGCGTCCCGCGCAACTACCTGTCGAAGACGCTCAACCAGCTCGCCCGCGCCGGCGTGCTGCGCTCGACGCGCGGGCCGAGCGGCGGATTCCGGCTCGCCGGCCCGGCCTCGGAGCTGACGCTCGACCGCGTCGTGGCGCCGTTCATGGGCCTCGACACTGCACGCTGCCTGCTCCACGACCACCCCTGCGGCGACGCGCACGCCTGCGAAGCGCACACGCGCTGGGCGCCGGTCGCCCGACAGGTGCACGCCTTCTTCGGCGCGACCACCGTCGCCGATCTCACCGGGGGCGCGGAGGGCGCCGCCGGAGCGCTCTCCTCCCTCCACCGATCCGTCATCGACGGAGACACTCCATGAAGACATCCCGCTCCCTGCTCGTGGGCGGCGGCGCCGCGCTGTTAGGCGGCCTCCTGTTCCTCGCGTGCCGCACGACGGGCACGCCGTCCGCGAACCTCGCCGTCGGCGACGCGGCGTCGAAGGTCTACGTCGCCCCCGGGCAGCACGACGAGTACTACGCGTTCATGTCGGGCGGCTTCAGCGGCCAGGTCTCCGTGTACGGCCTGCCGTCCGGCCGGCTCCTGAAGGTGATCCCCGTGTTCTCGCAGAACGCCGAGAACGGCTGGGGCTACAACGAGGAGACGAAGCCGATGCTCGAGACGACCTACGGGTTCATCCCGTGGGACGACTCGCACCACACCGAGCTGTCGCAGACCGACGGCGTGCCGAACGGCAAGTGGCTGTTCATCAACGGCAACAACACGCCCCGCATCGCGCGCATCGACCTCACGACGTTCGAGACCGACGAGATCGTCCAGATCCCGAACGCCGCCGGCGGCCACGCGTCGCCGTTCACCACGCCCGACGGCCGCTACGTCGTGAGCGCGACGCGCTTCTCGATCCCGATCGGCGACGCCGGCGAGAACCGCGACGTCGCGATCGACAGCTACAAGGACACGTTCAAGGGTACGCTCTCGTTCGTGAAGGCCGACGAGCCGACGAAGATGCGGATCGCGTTCCAGATCCTCATGCCGGGCTACGACTACGATCTCGGGCACGCCGGCAAGGGGCCGAGCGAGGGCTGGTTCTTCTTCACGTCGTACAACTCGGAGCGCGCGTACACGAAGCTCGAGGCGAACGCCTCGCAGGCCGACAAGGACTACATCGCGGCCGTGAACTACAAGCAGGCCGAGAGCTGCGTCGCGCAGGGGAAGGCGCGCACGGTCAACACCCGGTACGCGCACAACTGGATGGACGAGGGCTCGCGCGCCGCGAAGTCGGAGATGGTGGCCAGCGTGCCGATGCTCGACCCGCGCACGTGCCCGGGCCTCGTCTACTACCTGCCGACGCCGAAGTCGCCGCACGGCGTCGACGTCGACCCGACCGGCGAGTACATCGTCGCCGGCGGCAAGCTCGCCACGGTGATCCCGGTGCACTCGGCCACCAAGCTGCTGAAGGCGATCGCCGACAAGCAGTTCGAGTCGGAGATCGACGGCATCCCGGTGCTGAAGTACCAGGCGGTGCTCGCCGGCGAGGTGCAGAAGCCCGGCCTCGGTCCGCTGCACACCGAGTTCGACGGCCGCGGCAACGCGTACACCTCGATGTTCATCTCGTCCGAGGTCGTGAAGTGGAAGCTCGGCACCTGGGAGGTGCTCGATCGCGCGCCGACGTACTACTCGGTCGGCCACCTCATGATCCCGGGCGGCGACACGAAGAAGCCGTGGGGCAAGTACCTCGTGGCGATGAACAAGATCACGAAGGACCGCTACCTGCCGACCGGCCCCGAGCTCGCCCAGAGCGCGCAGCTCTACGACATCAGCGGCGACAAGATCAAGCTCCTGCTCGACTTCCCGACGATCGGCGAGCCGCACTACGCGAACGCGGTCCCCGCGTCGCTCATCGAGCAGCAGCAGGTCAAGTTCTACAAGCTCACCGAGAACACGCACCCGTTCGTGACGAAGGCCGAGGCGCAGGGCGGCATCAAGCGCGCCGGCAAGCGCGTCGACGTGAACATGGTCGCGATCCGCAGCCACTTCGCGCCGGACAACCTGGAAGGCGTGCAGCTCGGCGACACGGTCTACTTCCACGTGACGAACATCGAGCAGGACTGGGACATCCTGCACGGCTTCGCGGTGCTCGGCGCGACGAACGCGGAGCTGATCCTGAACCCGGGCGAGACGAAGACGCTGAAGTGGGTGCCGGCGGCGACGGGCGTGTACCCGTTCTACTGCACCGACTTCTGCTCCGCGCTCCACCAGGAGATGCAGGGCTACGTCCGCGTGAGCCCCGCCGGCTCGACGGTCACGCTGTCGGCCAACACGAGCCCGCGCGCCGCCACGCAGCTCGCGCGGCTGCCTAACGGGAGCGCCGCTCCCCGGGCCCACAAGCACGGCAACGACTGACCCGAGACGTGGACTCCGGCCGTGATGACGGTCGGAGTCCACGCCCAACGCCTCACGGCCATGACGCTCCCTCGACTTTCCCGCCTGCTGCTCGTCGCCGCCGCGGCGGCGCTGGCCGGCGCCTACGTCTTCCCGCTGTGGCGCATCGGGCTCGTCGCGCCGCAGTACCCGGAGGGGCTCGGCATGCTGATCCGCGTGCACACCATCACGGGCGTGCAGCCGCAGGATCTCGCGAACATCAACGAGCTGAATCACTACATCGGCATGAAGCAGATCGTGCCCGACGCGATCCCCGAGCTCACGGTCATGCCGTGGGTGCTCGCGGCGCTGATCGTCGGCGTGCTCGCTGCCGCGGCGACGGGCCGCCGGTGGCTGCTGCACGTGTGGCTCGGCGCGTTCGCCGCCTTCGGCGCGTGGGGGCTGTTCGACTTCTGGGAGTGGGAGCGCGACTACGGCCACAACCTCGACCCGCGCGCGGCGATCAGCATCCCCGGCATGACGTACCAGCCGCCGCTCATCGGCGCGAAGACGCTGCTCAACTTCGTCGCCACGTCGTGGCCGGCGGCGGGCGGCATCCTGCTCGGCGTCGCGTTCCTGCTCGGCGTCATGGCGCTGCTGGTGCGGCCGTGGCACGTCGCGCACCGCGCCGCGACGCACGCTGCTGCCCCGGTGCCGCCGCCCGTCGCGCCGGCGCGGAGCTGACGCATGCCGCGCCTTCCCACGCTCGGCGCGACGGCGCGCCGTCTCGCCCTCGTCGCCGCGCTCGCGGCCGCGTGCACGCCCGACGGCCCGCGGGCCATCGCCTACGACGAGGAGTCGTGCGGCTTCTGTCGCATGACGATCAGCGACCGGCGGTTCGGCGCCGAGGTGATCACCGCGACGGGCAGGATCCACACCTTCGACTCCGTCGAGTGCCTCGCCGCGTTCGTTCTCGCACAGGACTCGGCGGCGGTGCGCGGCGTGTGGGTGAGCGACTGGAACCACCCGGGCACGTTCCTCGCGGCCGACAGCGCGGAGTTCCGCCGTCTGCAGGGCGCTGCCGGGAGCCCGATGGGGAAGGGGTTCGTGGCGACGCAGCGCGGCGTCGTGCCGGCCGGCGCTCGCGCAGCCGGGGCGACGATGCGGTGGAGCGACGTGCTCGCCGCCGCGCGGCACGACGGAGCCCTCGCGGAGGCGACGCATGCGGCGCGTGCGGACTGACCGCCGCCCGGTCGCGTTCGGCGCCGCGCTGCTGCTGGGCGCACACGCGGCCCTCGCGCAGCCCGCGGTCGTCGTCTCGCCGACCGGCGCGGTGCGCACGGTGACCGAGGCGTTGCGCGTCGCGCCGGCCGGCGCGCGCATCGTCATTCGCGCCGGCACGTACCGCGAGCCCACGCTCCACGTGACGCGCGCCGTGACCATCGTCGGCGAGGGCCTGCCGACGCTCGACGGCGAGAACGCGCGCGAGATCATGGTCGTGACCGCGCGCGACGTGACCGTGCGCGGCGTACGCTTCGCGCGCGTCGGCACCGCGTTCACCGAGGATCGCGCCGCGCTCCGCGTGCGCGATACCGGTGGCTGCACCATCGCTGACAACCGGTTCGACGACACGTTCTTCGGTGTCTATCTCGCGAACGTCGCGGGGTGCCGCATCGAGCGCAACGTCCTCTCGGCGCGCAAGACCGGCGAGTCGGCGAGCGGCAACGGCATCCACCTGTGGAGCGCGCGCGACGTCGTCATCGCCGACAATCAGATCCGCGGCCACCGCGACGGCATCTACTTCGAGTTCGTGCGTGCGAGCACCGTCGAGCGCAACGTGAGCGAGAGGAACCTGCGCTACGGGCTGCACTTCATGTACTCCGACAGCTGCCGCTACCTCGACAACACGTTCCGCGCGAACGGGTCGGGGGTGGCCGTCATGTACACGAAGCAGGTCGTGATGCGCGGCAACCGCTTCGAGGACAATCGCGGCGGCGCGGCGTACGGGCTGCTGCTGAAGGAGATCGGCGACCCGGTGCTCGAGGGGAACACGTTCGCCCGCAACACCGTGGGCCTCATGGCCGACGGCACCACGCGGCTCCTCGCGTCGCGCAACGTGTTCGCGTCGAACGGCTGGGGCGTGCGCCTCATGTCCAACGTGCAGGACTCGCGCTTCGACGCGAACGACTTCTCCGCGAACACGTTCGACGTCGCGACGAGCGGCCGCGACGCGACCGCGGCGTTCGCCGGCAACTGGTTCGACGCCTACCGCGGCTACGACCTCGATCGCGACGGGCGCGGCGACGTGCCGCACCGGCCCGTGCGGCTCTTCTCGCTGCTCGTCGCGCGCTACGAGCCGTCGATGGTGCTCCTGCGGAGCTTCTTCGTCGACCTCCTCGACGTGGCGGAGCGCGGCATCCCGTCGCTCACGCCCGACGCGGTCGTGGACGCGCACCCGGCGATGCGGCCCGTCGCGCGTCGCACGACTGTCTCCTCGCTTCACTGACGATGCTCCGCATCCAGGCACTCACCAAGCGGTTCGGCGACGCGCACGTGCTGCGCGGCGTCGACCTCGCGCTCGACCCGGGCCGCGTGCTCGCGCTGGTCGGCCCGAACGGCGCCGGGAAGACGACGCTCATCAAGTCCGTGCTCGGCCTGACGCGGCCCGACGCCGGCGAGATCCGCTTTCGCGGCGAGATCGTGCGCGGCGACGCGTACCGCGCGCGGATCGGCTACATGCCGCAGATCGCGCGCTTCCCGGAGAACCTCACCGCGGCCGACCTGATGGCGATGCTCGTCGATCTTCGCGACGCGGCCGCCACCGCCGACCGCGACGTGGAGCTCGTCGAGCGGTTCGCGCTGGAGCCGCACCTGCGCAAGCCGCTGCGCACGCTCTCCGGCGGCACCCGACAGAAGGTGAACGCGGTGCTCGCGTTCCTGTTCCGCCCCGACCTGCTCGTGCTCGACGAGCCGACCGCCGGCCTCGACCCGATCTCGAGCGGCATCCTCAAGGACAAGGTGCTCGCCGAGCGTGCCGCCGGGCGGAGCGTGCTGCTCACGTCGCACATCATGAGCGAGATCGAGGAGCTGGCCGACGACGTGGCCCTGCTCGTCGACGGCCGCGTCGAGTTTCACGGCCGCGTCGACGCGCTGCTCCGTGCATCCGGCCAGACGCGCCTCGAGCGCGCCGTGGCGCAGCTGCTCTCGGCGCAATCCTTCGCGCCGTGCGAGGCCGCCGCATGACGCCTGCCGCGGTGGTTCTCAGGGTCGCCGGCTACGGGACGAGCAACGTGCTGCGCAGTCGGTGGCTGCTCGCGTACGTCGGGTTCTTCGCGGTGGTGACCGACGCGCTGCTCCGCTTCGGCGGCGGCGACGGCCGCGCGCTGCTCAGCCTCGTGAACGTGGTGCTGTTCGTCGTGCCGCTCGTCGCCCTCGTGTTCGGCACCACGTACCTGTACGACGCGCGCGAGTTCACCGAGCTGCTCCTCACCCAGCCCGTCGGCCGGCCGCCGCTGTTCGGCGGCCTGCTGCTGGGGCTCGCGCTGCCGCTCGCCGTCGGCTTCGTCGCGGGCGTGGGGCTGCCGTTCGCGATCCACGGACTCGGCAGCCGCGCGGAGGCGGCGACGTTGGCGACGCTGCTCGCCTGCGGCGTCGCGCTCACGCTGGTGTTCGTCGCGCTGGCGTTCGTCATCGCCACGCGGTGCGACGACAAGGTTCGCGGGCTCGGCGCCGCGGTCGGACTGTGGCTCGCGTTAGGCCTGGTCTACGACGGCGCGGTGCTGCTCGCCGTCGCGGTGTTCGCCGACTACCCCGTGGAGCGGCCGCTGCTCGCCGCGATGCTGACGAACCCGATCGATCTCGCGCGCGTGCTGCTCCTCCTGCGCTTCGACGTCGCCGCGCTCCTCGGCTACACGGGCGCGGTGTTCGCGCGCTTCTTCGGCGGCACGGCCGGATCGCTCGTCGCCGCGTCGGCACTGCTCGCCTGGATCGTCCTGCCGCTCGGCCTCGGCCTGCGCGCGTTCCGCCGCAGGGATTTCTGACCAACCACTTCGACTCGAGCCTCACTCAATGACGCAGTCCCGGATCTCCACGCTCGCCGCCCTCGCTGCCGCCACCCTCGTCGCCGCGTGCGGCGGCAAGGACCACGGCGCCGCCTCCGCCGCCGAGCAGGCGCCTAACGCGGCGGCCAACGCCGCGGCGCCGGCGGCCGCTGGCGGACCGCAGACGCCGGACGCCGGCGGACAGGTCATCACTGTCACGGCGACGACCGACGCGCAGGGCAACAACGTGTTCCAGCCCGCGACGGTCGAGGCCAAGCCGGGCGACGTCGTGCGCTACACGCTCGGCCAGGGCGTGCACAACGTGCACTTCCTTCCCGACTCGAACCCCGGCGTGCAGGGGCTCCCGCCGGCGAGCGAGATGTTGCAGCTGCCGGGACAGACGTACGACGTGAAGGTCGCGTTCGCGCCGGGCACGTACTACTTCCAGTGCGACCCCCACGCGCTGCTGGGCATGAAGGGACACCTGAAGGTCTCGGCGCGGTGAGCGGCGTGCGCGGCGCGGCGGGGTCGCTCTCGGACGGGCGCGAGAGCCGGCCCATTCCGCGCGTCGACCCCGCCACGACCGTGAACGAGCTGCTCCGGCAGCACCCCGCCGTCGCGTCGGTGCTCGACGGCTTCGGCATCGACGCGTGCTGCGGCGGCGCGCGCACGCTCCGCGACGCGGCGCGAGAGGACGGCGCCGACTGCTGCGCGTTCGTCGCCGCGCTCGAGTGGGCGCTGTTCGACGAGGAGTGACCGAACGTCTCGCGCGATGTGAGGCTCGTTGACAGCCGGCCCGGGCGCGGTATATCCGGGGAGGTCGACGAGTCTTCACCAGGGAGGCCGAGCGTGAGAGACGTCGTGACGACGCCCGCGTCGTACCGTCCCGACGGGGCCATGCCGGGCCCGATCACCCCCGGCGGCGCACCGACCGATCGCATCTTCGCGGACGGAGCGCCGCGCGGCTCCGACTTCGCGTTCGACGCGGCGACCGTGCGGGTGTTCGACGACATGGTCAACCGCTCGGTGCCGTTCTACGGCGAGATCCAGCGGATGACGTGCGAGCTCGCCGCGGAGTTCGCGGCGCCCGGATCGACGGTGTACGACTTCGGGTGCTCCACCGGCACGACGCTGCTGGCGCTCGACTCGTGGCTCGACCCGTCGGTGCGGCTCGTCGGCGTCGACAACGCGCCGGACATGGTGCGCTGCGCCCGCGAGCGGCTCGACGGGCTGACGCCGACGCGCCGGCGCGAGGTGCGGCTCGTCGACCTGCACGCGCCGTTCGTGGTGGAGGACGCGTCGGTGTCGGTGATGCTGTTCACCCTGCAGTTCGTGCGGCCGCTGCACCGCGAGCGCGTCGTGCGCACCATCGCCGCGGGAACGCGCCCCGACGGCGCGCTGATCTTCTGCGAGAAGGTGATCGAGAGCGAGACGCTCTTCAACCGCGTGTTCATCGACAAGTACTACGCGATGAAGCGGCGCCACGGGTACTCGGACATGGAGATCGCGCGCAAGCGCGAGGCGCTGGAGAACGTGCTGATCCCGTACCGCGTGGAGGAGAACCGCGAGCTGCTGCTCCGCTGCGGGTTCACGCGGTTCCAGGAGTTCTTCCGGTGGTACAACTTCGCCGGCATGATCGCGGTGAAGTGACGGGCGCGAGGCCGCCGAGATGCTGATCCGCTACGGCAACTTCCTGTTCCGCTACCGCGACGCGCTGTTCCCGGTCGTGCTGCTCGCGCTGTTCGGCCTCACGCGCCCGCACTGGCCGAGCGGCGACCGGCGGCTCGACGACCTGCTCGACCTGCTGGGCGTGTCGCTCGCCGTGGTGGGGCAGGCGCTGCGCGTCGCCGTGATCGGCTACGCGTACATCATCCGCGGCGGCCGCGACCGGCGGGTGTACGCCGAGGGGCTCGTCACCGGTGGGCTGTTCGCGCACTGCCGCAACCCGCTGTACGTCGGCAACCTGCTGATCCTCGCGGGGCTGCTCGTCGTGTGGAACAATCCCTTCACCTACGCGTTAGGCATCCCGTTCTTCGTGTTAGGCTACGTCGCCATCGTGGCCGCGGAGGAGGCGTTCCTGCGCGACCGCTTCGGCGCGGCGTACGACGCGTACAGCGCGGCGGTGCCGCGGTGGGGGTTCCGGCCGCGCGGGCTGCGCGCGTCGCTCGCGGGGCTGCCGTTCGACTGGCGCCGCGTGATCGTGAAGGAGTACGGCAGCGCGGCGTACTGGGTGGCCGGCGCGTGCCTGCTCATGCTCGGCGACTCGCTCGCGCACGAGCCGTGGGACGCGCGCCCGACGTATCACGCGGCGCTGCTCGCCGGCGTGCCGGCGACCGCGGTGCTGTGGGCGCTGGCGCGGTGGCTCAAGAAGTCGCGTCGGCTCGTCGCCTCGACCTGAGCCGGCTCGCGATGCTCGGCGGTTGGACCCTCTTGGTCCAGCGCGGTGTATCAGGCTCCGTGAGCGTGTCCCTCCTCGTAGCCCTCTGGCTCTCGATTTTCCAGGCGCTCGCCGGTCATCCGGCGACGCGGCCTGACGGCGCCGCCGCTCGTGCGGCGAGCGCCGCGGTCGAGACGAGCGTGCGACGGAGCGAGCCCCGCCCGACGCGCGACGCGCCGCGCTTCACGCGTGTCGTCACGGGCGTCGTGTCGGCGACGGGCGCGCCGCCGGCCACGCATCCCACGCCGGCGACCTCGCTCGGGTCGCCCGCGGCGCTGCTGCGCGCGCTGGTCGGCGCGCCCGACGCGAGCCTGCGCACGCTGCGCGCGTCGCACGCCGTCGCCGCCCTCGGCGCCGTCCTCCCGTACTTCGCGACGGCCCCACCTCTCCAGGGCTGATCGCCCTCCGCGCTCGCGCGCCACGCGCTGAGGCGAGGGCACCCGTCGACTTCCGCCCCGGGCGCGCGCGCCCGGGATCCGTCCGACACGCCCTGGAGAATCGCCATGTCCTTCCACGCTCGCCCGATCCCGATCCCCGCGCATCTGCCGGGTGGTCGCAACGACACCTCGCAGCCGCAGGTGCGACTCGCGTCGCCGATGGACGATCCGCCGGCCGAGTCGCCGACCGCGCCGTCGGAGACGGTGGCCGCCGCGCGCACGTCGACGGCGTCCACATCGCCCGCATCGTCCACGACGTCGACGGTGGCGCACGACACGCCGTGGCCGTGGTACCGCCGCGAGCCGTGGCTCTCGGTCGTGCTGGCGGCGTTCGTGCCGATCGCCGTCGGCTTCGCGACGCCGCAGGAGTTCCATGCGCTGCTGCTCGGCCTGAGCGGACTGCTGCTCGTCCTCAGCATCGCGATGCTCGTCCGGCAGGGGCCGTTCACCGAGCACCCGCGGCCGACGACGGCGCGCACGGCCGATCGGCGCGTGGCCGCCTAACGTGTCGACCTCGCTTGACTTCATCGGCGCGCGGGCTACACTCCGATGCGGGAGTCGCGTCCCGATGTGGAAGGTGGCCGCCGCGCGTCGCGCGGGTGGTCGCCCCCGGCAGCCGTGTGTGCTGGCCGGTGACATCGGTGACGCGACTTCGTGCGTTTCACCCACTCGCGTGCACGCCGTCATGACTGCTGCTACCACCACCGCTCGATCCGCGACGCGACCAGCGCGCACCGCCACGCCGGCGCGCGGAGCGTGCACGGGTGCGACGGGGTCGTGGACGGGGCGGGCGGCGACGTCGCGCGCGACCGACAGCGGCGTGCCGTACCTCGTGAAGTCGGGCACGCATCGCACGCGGGTGTCCGAGATGCGAGACGTGGCGGCCGACCTCCCGCGCGCGCGCAGGCGCCGTGGGCCATCGCTCCGAGGGCGGCACCGGAGCGGCTGAGCCCCGGCCTGGACCGGCTCCCGCGGCGACCCTCACCGGCGCCGCGACCGACCGCCCCTCCTGCGCACGACGCCGGGGGGGCGGTCCCACGTTAGGCACCGCTTCCGGTGGGCTCGCGCGCGCACGCGTGGCCGCACAAAAAAAACGCGACTTCCGCGGTCGCCGTGCGCGTCGCGCAGCCCACCCGCACCTCACGCGAGAGAGAGGAGGGCCGCATCCACCATCGACATCCGATCGCACCACCAGCTGAACGGTCGGGCACCGGGCCGCGCCGAACGACGGCATCACGGCGTGGTCCGCGTGCCGGACGACATCCCGCTCATCACTCGCGGCACGCGTTGGAGGAGACGCCATGCTGAACGTACTCGCCCAGGGCGACGAACTGCACAGACTCGAGCGGCTCGACGGAACGGTGGTCGGCTGGATCCGGGATCGCACCATCGGGCTCCACGGATCCGGCGACGAGCACCGCGCCATGACCGTGGCGGCCGCGGCGTGGCGCGCGCTCGACACGGCGCTCCGACGCCAGTATCCGGGATGGCCGCGCTACGAGCCGGTCGTGGACCGGCTCCGCATCCTCCACGACGGTCGTCACGAGTGGATCGCCGACGACACGCGCAAGCTCGCGCGGCTCCTGCGCGTCGACGACGCGCCGCCGGGCATGGAGAGCTTCGCGGTGGAGTTCGACCTGCCGTCGTACGCGACGTTAGGCACGCTGGTGAGCGCCGCGCAGTCGATGAGCCGCGCGCTGGCCGAGGGCGCGGTGGCGGGACCGTCGCCGGACGCGCGTCCGGATGCCTGACTCTCGCGCGCGCGCCACCTGCGCACCGACGACGCGCCGACCGATTGCGGACGCGCGGCTCACGGAGCTGCTCGGCGCGCTGCTCGGCGGCTGGGACTTCGCGAGCGCGGTGCCGCGCGCGCTCGACGTGGCCGAGCGGGATCCGCTCGCGTCGGGCGGATGGTTCACCGGCGACATCGTGCGCGGGCTGATGGAGGTGCCCGGCGCGTTCTGGGCGCGTCATCCCACGCTGTACGCGCGCTACCAGATGGTGCTCCGCGCGAGCGCCGAGGCGCGGCGAACGCTGCCGATCGAGCAGCGCATGCAGTTCTGGTCGCCGCTGGCCGACCTCCCGCGCGACGCCGCGGTGGAGCACCCGATCGACCACCAGGTTCACCCGAGAGGATCGACATGATGAGGATCATTCCGCGAAGCCCCGGAGCGTACCTGTTTCGCGACGCCGGTCACGCGACGGTCGGCTGGCTCGAGGCGCGGACGGTCCGCTTCACGTGCTTCGCCTCGCATCGCGACGCCGTGGCCGCGGCGGTGCAGGGCGCGCTCGCGCTCGCCGCGTACGCCGGCGGCACCACGTCGCGCGTGCTGCATGCGGGCCCCGGGGCCGCCCGGCCGCCTAACGACGCGGGCGGCGAGGCACGCGCCGGCGTCCGCGTGCTGAACGACGGCCGGCACGAGTGGGTGTACGTCCACGCGACGCGCGTGGCGCGGCTGGTGCCGCCGACCTCCGCGGACGCGGTGCCGTCGATCGAGGAGGTGCTGGCATGCGGCGGCCCGAGCGCGTGTCCGCCGACGCCCGAGGCGAATGCGTTCTCGATCGAGTTCCTGCTCTCCGAGGACACGAGCCTCGACGTCTGCCTGACGATCGTGCAGGTGCTGTACGCCGCCGTGCACCATCACCGGATGCGGCCCGCGGCGCGTGCGTCGCGCGTGCCCTCGTGGAGGTGACACGCATGCCGGGATCCGCCCTCTCGCATCGCGCCGCTCCGCTGCCCGAGCGGAGCCGCGAATCGCGCGCCTCGATGCGCGAGCTGCCACGCGTCGTCGCCGGCATCGACTTCAGCCTCGCGTCGCTCGCCGCCGCGCGGTGGGTCGGCGAGGCGCTCGGGCCCCACGTCGAGCTCGTGCTGGTACACGCGCTGCCGCCCGTCGCGGCTGCGGCGCGCGGCGGAACGGACGCCCGAGCGGACGCCATCGTCGGCGCGCTGCGCGGGCTCGCCGGACTGCTCCCGGTGCAGCGCGTGACGCCGCTCGCTCGGCGCGGGTCGGTCGCCGACGTTCTCGCCGCCGTCGGCGCGGAGATGCAGGCGCAGCTGATCTGCATCGGCCGGGACGAGGTGGACGGGCAGCCCGCCCTACGCCTCGCGGCGCGACTGATCGAGCGCCGCACGGCGGCCGTGCTGGTCGTGCCGAGACGCGTCTGAAGGTGGCCGGCGACGGCTCGTGCGATCCGACGGCGCTCTTCCAGCGTCAGCGCTCGGCCGACGCGTTCAGGGCACGCGCGAGCGCGTCGGGGTCGGCATGCAGCAGGTGCACGCTCGTCCGCGAGGGGCGGGCGACGCCGCGCACGCCGAGCGTCCGGAGCGCGGCCTCGTCGATGCGTGTGCCGTCGACGACGGTGACGAGCACGCGGCCGCCGGCCGCCTCGAAGCTGCGCACCGCTGGCGGGCCGCCGAGCGCCGCAAGGATGTCGGACGCGTGCGCCGCCAGCTCGCCGTCCACGCGCGCCGCGCCGTCGGTCGCGGCGGGTGCGCTCGCCGGCACCGGTGCGGCGGCCGGCGCCGGCGGCGTCGCGGCCCTGCGCGGCAGCTCGTGGAGCCGATCGCGGATCTCGCCCGCGACGAGATCCGCGATCGGGCCGAGCACCACCTGGAGGCCGTTCGCGCCCACCTTCATCGTGCCGCTCGCGCCGAGCCCGCGGAGCGTCCGCTCGTCGATCGCGCCCTGGTCGTTCACCGTTAGGCGCAGGCGCGTCGCGCATGCGTCGACGGTGCGCAGATTGGCGGGACCGCCGAGCGCCGTGATGAAGCGGCCGGCCCGACTGTCGTCGGCGCCCGCGGTCGGCGCCGACGCGGCCGCCGTCGTCGCCGCGACGTCCTCCTCGAGCTCGCGTCCCGGCGTCTTGAGGTCGAAGCGGACGATGGCCCAGCGGAACAGCCCGTAGTACAGCGCGAAGTACACCAGTCCCACGGGCCACAGCAGCAGCGGGTTCGTGGACTTGTTGAAGTTCAGCACGTAGTCGAACAGCCCCGCCGAGAAGCCGAAGCCGAGCTTCGAGTTGATCAGATCCATCGTCACCAGCGCCGCGCCGGTGAGCACCGCGTGCAGCGCGTAGAGCGCCGGCGCGAGGAACATGAAGCTGAACTCGATCGGCTCGGTGACGCCGGTGAGGAACGACGTCAGCGCGAGCGACAGCAGCATGCCGCCGACCGCCGCGCGCCGCGCGGGCAGCGCCGTGCGGTACATCGCGAGACACGCCGCGGGGAGGCCGAACATCATCACCGGGAAGAAGCCGCTCATGAACGCGCCCGCCGTCGGGTCGCCGGCGAAGAAGCGGTTGAGGTCTCCGGTGACGCCGTGGTAGCTGCCGACGAGGAACCACGCCACGTTGTTGATGATGTGGTGCAGTCCCGTGACGATGAGGATGCGGTTCAGCAGGCCATAGACGAACAGGCCGATCGGCCCCGACGAGACGACCGCGTTGCTGACCGCGTCCATGCCGCGCGTGAGCACGGGCCACCCGAACCCGAACGCCGCCGCGACGACGAGCCCCGCGAAGCCGGCCGCGATCGGCACGAAGCGGCGTCCGCCGAAGAACGCGAGATAGTTCGGGAGCTTGATGTCCTTGTAGCGGTTGTACAGCCACCCGGCGATCAGTCCGCTGATGATCCCGATCGGGACGCTGAGCCGCGACAGCTCCTTCGACTTGAACGCCGCGACCGCCGCGTCGGCGGCGTCCTTCGCGAGCCCCGCGCCGATCGTCGGCGGGACGGCGATGAGGACCTTCGCGCCCTCGGTCGCGATGAGATAGCCGACGACGCCCGCGAGGCCCGCCGCGCCGTGGTTCTCGCGCGCGAGCCCGACCGCGACGCCGATCGCGAACAGCAGGCCGAGGTTGGAGAAGATCGCGTTCCCCGCGGCGGCGACGAACGGAAGGTTCAATAGATCGCCCTGGCCGAGCCGCAGCAGCAGCGCCGCCGCGGGCAGCACGGCGATCGGCAGCATCAGCGCGCGCCCGAGAGGCTGGGTGGCCTCGATCCACCGCTTCATCCGCAGATCCTCGTGTGCTGAAAGGTGTGGCTCACGTGCCTAACGTCTTCGCCTGCACCAGCTCGCGCACCGCGCGCGCGCTCGTCTGCGCGAGCGCCTCCGTCGCGAGCGACCTGCACGCCGCCTCGGACAGGCCGCGCACGATGCGCTTCACGCGCGGCACCGCGCCCGCCACCACGGACAGCTCGCGGATGCCGAGGCCGAGGAGGATCGGGATCGCGTCCGGGTCGGAGCCGAGGCCGCCGCACACCGCGATCTCGCGGCCGGCGGCCGTGGCGGCGGCGCTCGCCGTCGCGATGAGGCGCAGCACCGCCGGGTGCAGCCCGTCCAGCCGCGGCGCGAGCTCGGCGTGCCCGCGGTCGAGCGCGAGCGCGTACTGCGACAGGTCGTTCGTGCCGACGGAGAGGAAATCCACCTCGCGCACGAGCTGGTCGGCGAGCAGGGCGGACGCCGGCGTCTCGATCATCACGCCGAGCTTCGGCGCCGCGGCCACGCCCAACGAGGCGCGCTCCTCGTCGAGCACCGAGCGCACCGCGCGCACGTCGTCGAGGTCCGTCACCATCGGCAGCAGCACGCGTACGTGCTCGGCGGGCTGCACGCGCAGCATCGCGCGCAGCTGCGCACGCAGGAGATCGGGTCGCCAGAGGCTCGTGCGCAGACCGCGCAGGCCGAGCGCGGGGTTCTCCTCGCGCGGCAGCGGGAGATACGGGATCGGCTTGTCGCCGCCGATGTCGAGCGTGCGGATGGCGACGGGCCGCCCCGCGAGCGCGGTGGCGATGCGCTGGTAGACGCGGAGCTGCTCCTCCTCGTCCGGCGCGTCGCGGCGCTCGAGGAACAGGAACTCGGTGCGCACGAGCCCCGAGCCCTCGGCGCCGAGCGATGCCGCGGCCTCCGCTTCCTCGACCGATCCGCAGTTCGCGTACACCGCGACGTGCACGCCGTCGGTGGTCTGCGCGGGCTGCGACGCGGTGGCGCGGTCGGACGCGTCCTGCGTCGCGCGGTCGGCGATCGACCGCTGCACGGCATCCCACTCCGCGGCCGGCGGGTCGACGTCGACGCGGCCGCGCACGGCGTCCACCACGACCCGCGTGCCGTCCGGGACGTCGAGGATCTCGCTTCCCGCCGCGACGAGCATCGGGATCCCCATCGACGCCGCGAGGATCGCCGCGTGCGACGTGGGGCCGCCGCGCGCGGTGACGATGGCCGCGATGCGCGTCCGATCGAGCGACACGAACAGCGACGGCAGGATGTCGTCGGCGACGACGACCGCCTGCTCGGGCAGGTCGTGCCTAACGGCGCCGGGCGCCTGGCCGGCGAGCACGCGCAGCACCTGGTTCTCGAGATCGCGCAGATCGGTGGCGCGCTCCAGCATGCGGGCGTCGCCGAGCGCGGTGAGCGCGTCGATCGTCGCGCGCGTCGCGCCGCTCCACGCGGCGCCCGCGCTCGCGCCGCCGCGGATCGCGCCGTCCGCGTGCCGCGCGAGCTCGGGATCCCGCACGAGCTCCATGTGCGCGTCGACGATCGTGCGCTGCTCCGCGGTGGCGCTCGCGGCGAGCGTCTCGAGGTACTGCGCGACGGTGGCGACGGCGGCGCTCAACGCGCTCGCCTCGCGCGCCGGGTCGCCGCTCGACGGCGCGATCGGCACCTCGGCCGGGATGAGCTGCACGGCGCGGCCCGCCGCGACGCCGCGCGACGCGATCACGGCGTCGTATCGACCGCGGCCGTCGTCCGCGGTGCGGCGCGGTCGTGCCGCTTGCGCTTCCGCGCGCGGGGGCGGCGGCGCGGCGGGCTCCGCGAGCAGCGACGCGACGGCGGCGAGCGCCCGCGCCGCGTCGGGTCCCACCGCGCGCACCTCGACCGTCTCGCCGGTGTGCACGCCGAGCGTCATGAGCGCGACGGCGCTGCGGAGATTCGCGCTGCGGCCGCGCGAGACGAGCGACACGTCGGCGGCGAACGGGCGCAGCGCCGCCGCGAGCTGCGCGGCCGGCCGCGCGTGGATGCCGTGGTCGAACGGCACGGTGAACGTGCCGCGCGCCTCCGCGAGCTCGGCCACCGGGGGCTCCGCGCGCGTCTCCGTGGTGTCGACGCGGACCTCCATGAGGAAGTCGCCGACCGCGAGGCCGCGATGCTCGGCGCGACGCGTCACCACGGCCTCGACGTCGCCGGTCGCGACGACGACCGGCGTCACCGCGCTCTTCGCGTGCCGCGCGACGAGGTCGAGGTCGAAGCGCAGCAGCGGATCGCCGGCGCGGACGCTCTGTCCCGGACGCACCAGCAGCTCGAACCCCGTGCTGCCCATCTGCACCGTGTCGATGCCGACGTGCATGAGGATGTCGATCCCGAGCACGGTGCGCAGCGTCACGGCGTGCGTGCCGCGCGTCGGCACCACGACGCCCTCGCACGGCGCGTGGAGCACGCCGTCCGTCGGGTCGATGCCGACGCCGTCGCCGACCATGCGCGCGGCGAAGACCGGGTCCGGCACCTCCGAGAGTGGCAGGCACCAGCCGGCCACGGGCGCACGCAGTTCCAGTGAGGTCATGGGAGTTCGATCGGGATTCCGGCGCGGGCGACGCCCGGCCACCCCATCTTATCCGCCGTGCCGCCCGTGCGCTCTACGCGGGCGCGACCAATCCCGGCAGGAGCACGCCGTCGACCGTGGGGAACGTCAGGCCGAGGAGGGCCGCGACGAGCGGCGCGATGTGCTCGAGGCCCATCTCTGGAACCACGGCGCCGCGGCGGATCCCGGCGCCCGCCGCGACGAAGCCGGTGCGCATCTCCGGCATGTCGGGCAGATACCCGTGGGCCGCGCCGAGCTTCGCGACGAGCGGCGGATCGAACGGGCTCTCGTGCAGCTCGACGCCCGGCACGGCGCACAGCGCGAGCGGCGACTCCGGGTCCGCGCCGAGCGCGCGCAGCTCGTCGGCGCGGACGATGGTGAACAGCCGCCGGAGCCCGGGCGACTGCGTCGCGAGGATCGCCTCCACCTGCGCGACGGCCTCGGTGTCCGCCGGGTCGCGCAGCATGAGGAACGCGGAGCCGCCGCTCGCCATGAACGTCGCGCGCCACGCGCCGCGGTCGTCGCGCCGCTCCATGAATCCGGCCTCCGCGAGCCACACGTTCGGCCGCAGCTGGCTGTGGAGGTCCGACGAGCCATGATCGCCGGTCACGACGAACGTCGTGCGGTCCGCGATGCCCAGCCGCTCGACGACCTCCAGCACCTGCGAGATCGCACGATCCGCCGCGCCGCACGCGCGTCTCAGCCGCGGGTTGTCGCGTCCGAGCTCGTGCTGCACGTGGTCGGTGCCGATGCAGTGCATCAGCAGCAGCGTGGGGCGACGACGCTCGAGGATATACGCGCCGATGGCGCCGACGCGGTCCTCGCGTGCGAGCTGCCGAATGCCGAAGTTCGCGCCGCGCAGCGGACCGGTCGCCTCCCGCTCGAGCTCCTCGATGAGGCCCGCCGGCGTCGTCGTGGCGCGGATCGGCGCCATCGGATCGCCGTCGTCGAGCGGCCAGACGTCCGGCACGTTCCAGTCGATCGCGGCGCCGACGGTGACGGGCCAGCTGATCGCCGCGGTCGTGCCGCCAGCGGCGCGGACCGCGTCCCAGAGCGTCGGCACGCGAATGTGCTCGGCCTCCCACAGCCAGCGGCCGCTCTGGCCCGCCGGCTCGAACGGGCGGTTGTGCCTGACGCCGTGTCGCGCCGGAAGCTCGCCGGTGACGATCGTGGTGTGGGCCGGATAGGTGAGCGCCGGGAAGACGCTGCGGACCGACTCTGCGTACGCCCCGCTCGACGCGAACAGCTGCAGCGTCGGCATCGGCCACGTGAGGTCGCGGTAGAACGCCGGTCGCAGCGCGTCGATCGAGACGAGCACGACGTGGTCGGCGCGCGCGCGAGCGTTCACGGCAGCGCCGCCTAACCGCGGCCCGCGCGCCGGATCGCGCGCGCGATCTCGCTCCGCGCGAGCACGTCCGCCCAGAACGAGGTGTTCGTCGCGTCCCAGTTCACGAGCACGTTGTACACGCGGTCCGCCTCGCGCGCGACGCGTCGACGCTCGTCGGCCGTCGCGCCGCCGCGCTCCGTGCGCGCGAGCCACTCGCCGTACGCATGCACCGCGAGATACGGCTCCGTGGTCGCCTCGAGATGCGTGCGGATCGCCGCGATCTCCTCGTCCGCGCTCAAGGCCGCGGCGCGCCCGTGCACCGCCGTATCGCGCAGCGCCGCGACGCGCCAGCCGAGCGACCGGTACCACGCGTTGTCGACGCCGTGGAACAGCTGCCCGCGCTGCGTGGCGAGCCACCGCGCGTAGGCGAGGCGCCCGGCGAGCGACGTGTCGCCCGCGAGCGCGGCCGCGCGGCGCCACCGCGTCGCGAGCTCCGCGGGCACGGCGCGCCCGCCGCGCGCGAGCGCCTGCACCCCGGCGTTCCACGCGGCGGCGCTCCACGTGCCGCGCGCCGCCGCGCGCGCGCCGAGCGTGACGGCCGCGTCGCGCGTGGAGTCGGCGAGCGCCGCGAGCGCGCTGTCGGGCAGCAGCACGCGCACGAGGTAGGTGCGCGCGTCCTCGACGAGCAGCGGCTCCCGCGCGGCGCGCGACCACTGGCGCCGAGTGACGGCGAGCCGCGTGCGCACGAGCGCCGCGACCGAGTCGGCGCCTAACGCCGCGGCCTGCGACTCCGCTCCGCGCTCGTCGCCCGCCGCGTAGAGCGCGACGAGGCGCAGCCGTCCCCACAGCGTCGTGCGCCGCTCGGGGCGCGCGGGGAAACGCGTCGGCAGCGGCTCGCCGGCGAGCGCCGTGCGCACGGCGCGCTCGAGCAGCCGCTCCTGCAGGTTCACCGCCCACGGCCGCGCGAGGCTGTCCTCCGAGAGACGCCACAGCGCATCCCACTCGGCGCGCGACGGGGCGCGGACCGTGAGCATCGCCGAGCGCAGACGCGGGTCGGTGGCGGCGGGACCTTGCGGCTCGCCCACCATGCCGCGCACGGCGAGCACGCGCAGCTCGCCCAGCACCCGAGGCAGGCGGCGCGGCCACGCCGCGAGCGTCAGGCGCCACGCACGTGTCGAGTCACCCTCGTAGTACGCGACGCGCACGCGCGACAGCCGCACGAGGTCCGCGAGCGGGTGATCGGGGTAGTCGGCGAGCCAGCGCGCGTGTGCGTCGTCGAGCGCGCGCCAGCGTGCGGCCGGCACCTGCTTGCGGATCTCGTCGGGCCACCCGTTCGGGATCTCCGTGCGCAGCCGCTCCTGCAGCGCGACCCAGCGCAGGCTCGCGATGCGCGGATGGTCGGGGCGCCTGACGGCGAGCGCGGCGAGCGCCGGGAACGCGAGCCGTCGCACCTCGACCGCGGCGGCGAGCGGTGCCGGCAGCGATGCGGGCGTGCCCGGCACCGCCCGCGCGTCCAGCCCCGTCGCGAGCACGCGCGCCGTCAGCGCCGCGTCGACGCCGCGCAGCGACGGCGCGAGCTCCAGCAGCTCGACGGCGCGGCGGAGCGCGCCCTGGTGCGCGTCGGCGATCGGCGCCGGCTCGTCGAGCACGCGTGTCGCCACCGCGCGCGCCTCGCGCTCGGCGCGCGCGAGATCGCCCGCGCGGAGCGCCGCGTCGAGCGCGTCGACCGATACCGGCGGGATCGAGTCGTCGCCCGACGACCCGTACGCGCTCCGCCAGAGCGCGTCGATGCGCGCCGAGTCGGCGGGGTCGCCGAACCGGAACGGGGCGAGGAAGCGCAGCTCGTCGCGCGGCGTGCCCTCGAACGCGTCGACGAGCGTGACGCCGTCGAGCCACTTCTCCGGCGCGGCGAGCGGCGCGTCGATGTCGTAGCTCGCCGGGCCGCCACAGGCGCACGCGAGCGTGCGCGCGCCGCTCGCCAGCGTCGCGCCGGTGCCTAACGCCGCCGCCGCGACGAGCGCGAGGAGCGCCGCGCGCGCTTCGGGAAATCGTCTCATGGCGCCGTCTCGCTCGACGCGACGCGGTAGTCGAGCCACCGCTCGCCGGCGGGGAACACCCACGTGCCCCGGTACCACCGGCTGCGCGCGAGCCGCGGCGCGGCGGCGAACCACGCGCGGTGCGACGTACGGGCCGCCGTCGGGCCGCGCCGAGTCGCGCGCTCGAACGCGCCGACGCCGAGCCGGAACGGCAGCGCCCGCGCGTCGAGCGCCGCGGCCAGGGTGCCTAACGCCGCGGCGTCGAACCGGTCGCCCGTGTCGAACACCTGCACCACGTGGCCCGCGACCGCACCGCGGAACAGCGTCCCGTAGTCGGCGTGGCGGACGTGCGCCGGGATGCTGGTGATCCACAGCGGCCGCCCGGCGAGCGGGCCGCGGCCGAGCGCGCGCACCACCGCGGCCCACCGCGCGAGGCGCCGCTCGGGGCAGTCGTAGTCGAGCTGCACCTCGGCCACGCGGGCGTCCGACGCGTCGAGCGCCGCGAGCAGCCGGCCGAGCCGCGCGCCGAGCGCCGCGGCGAGCGCGCGGTCGTCCATGACGTCCCACGCGCGGTGGAACGCGTCGTCGAACCGCACGACGGCGACGACCGGCGCGCCGCCGGTATCGCGTGCCGCCGCCGGGGAGCGCGCGAGCCGCTGCGTCACCGAGTCGCCCGCGAACGCGATCGTCGCGACCCACACACCCGGCAGGAGCGCCCGATCCGCGCGCCGGCTCTCGGCGAAGCGCGCCGCGTCGGCGGCGGACCACACCCACTGGCCGTCGGCGCGGTCGGCGCGCGTCACCGGATCGTTAGGCGGGTCGGGCACACCGCACGCGAGAGGTGCGATCGCGAGGAGCGCGAGCGCGGCGAGCGAGTGCGGTGTGAGGCGCATGTCGCCATCATACGCGACGCTGCCGCGATCGCGCCACGCCCCCTTGTGCGTGCCCGGTGATCGGTGTGAAGGTGTGCGCCGCGCGGCCCGACTCGGGCGGGCGCCTAACTCCGGCCGGTCCAGCGCTCCTCATCGTGAGACGATTCCTGATCTTCCTCGGCGGCGCAGTCGTCGTGGCGTCGTGCGGCGACACGCCGCGCACGGCGGCGACGACCGCCGACGGGGCGACGACCGCAGCGACGCCGTCCGCGGCCGCGCTCACGGACGCGTGCGAGGCGATCGCGGGCGGCGCACCGGCCGTCGATTCCTCGTCGGAGGCGACGGCGCTCCAGGCGCTCACGGGGTGGCGCCGCGACGGCGTGACGCTGCGCTACACCGCGCCGCGCGGCGCATCGCTCGCGCTCGTGGACGATTCCGCGGACGACGAGGGCTACGTCAGCCACCAGCTGGTCGGACGCCTCGCGGGGACCGAGTACGCGGCCGTCAGCCGGACGCGCTACGAGGCGCTCGACTACCTGCTCGTCCACCTGCCGACCGGCGACACGCTCGGCGTGCGCGACCTGCCGGTGCCGTCGCCCGACGGACACTACGCGGCGGCCGCGAAGGCGGACCTCGAGGCCGACTTCGAGGACAGTGGCCTGGACGTGATCGCGCTGACGCCGGACGGCGCGCGCCTGGACTACACGCTCACGACGTCGGGGACCGAGGGCGCCGAGTCGTGGGCGCCGGTGCACGTGCGCTGGGTCGGCGCCGAGCTCGCGTACGGGCACGCGGTGCCGGTGGACGGCGCGCCGGGACGGTGCCGCGTCACGCCGGAGCGGCTGGTGCGGACGTCGTCGGGGTGGGAGATCCGGCGCGACGGGCACTAGAGAACCGGGCACTGGGGGCGGGACCGGACAGCATGCAGGTGTACTTCAGCCACAGCTACCGCGACGAGACGGTCAACGCGCACTTCCGGCGCTGCTTCGAGGACGAGGAGATCGCCCTCGGAGCCGACCAGAAGACGGACATCTGGTGCGTCGCGAAGCTGGAGCGCTACCTCGGCGAGATCGCCGGGTTCGTGTCCATCATCCCGCGACGCGTCACCGACACGGATCCCGGCGCCTACTCCGCGTACATCGGCCAGGAGCTGAACCTCGCGCGCCGAGCGCGCGTCCCGCGTCTGCTCTTCGTCGACGAGTTGGTCTACCGGCGGCACCGCCTCGACTTTCCCGAGGACGCGGTGGAGTTCCGCCCCGATGCGCTGGACGAAGGGAACGCGCGCTTCGTCGCCGCCGTCCAGGACTTCGGCAAGACGCTGGAGACGACGTATCGCCCGCCTCGCGCGGCACGCGCCGGCGAGGCCGCGGTGATCATCGGGGCGGGGAAGCGACTCCATCGCGAGGCGGCGCGCGACGTCGAGGAGGTGCTCCAGCGCGCCGGATATGCCGTGACACGTCCACTCGGCAACGACCCGGAGCACGGGCTGAACGACATCCGGCTGCTCGAGAGCTTGTGGCGGGCGGAGGTCTGCGTGTTCCTGCTGGGCGAGCGGCTGTCCGACGCGCATCTCGCGCTCGCCATGGCGCACGCCCACTGCATCCCGTCCATCCGCCTCCGCTACGAGGAGGGATGGACCGACTGCAGCCCGTCGCTCTCCGGCGTCGTGCGCTGGAGCGTTCGCGACGACATGCTCGTCGAGCTGACGCGGCAGCTCGAGAGCTACCAGTCGGGGCTCGTGCGGCCCACCAGAGACACGAGCCGCATGCGGTGGCAGCCGAAGGAGGAGCAGCTCTGGCGGCTCGACGATGGACCAGGGCTGCTGGCGCACGTCCGTCCGGAGCACGTGTTCGTCGGCGACGAGGTCCGGCGCGCGGCGAATCAGCTGGGGAAGGCCGTCGGCCGGCTCCGCTCGCGCGAGGAGTGCTTCGATCTGTTCCGCGTGTTCTACGAGGGGATCCAGCGACACCACTTCGCGTACGAGATCGAGGCGGTGAGCGGCGTCGCCGGCGTGCAGGCGATCCGATCGCCCACGAACATCGCGACGCATCGCACGGCGACGTGCATCGACATCGCGTGCCTGTTCGCGTCCCTGCTGGAGAACGCGGGGCAGAATCCGCTGCTGGTGGTCGTCGAGGGGCCGAACTTCGCGCACGCGCTCGCCGGCTACCGCGCGCACGGGGAGCCTGCCTGGGAGACCAACGACCTGGGCGATCTCCGCGGCGCGGTGGCGCGGGGCGACGCGGTGCTGTTCGAGGTCACCGGCGCGACGGAGGCGGACAGTCCGGTGGGCGCGGAGCTGCCGGACGAGCGGCACGACAAGCTCCTGAGCTTCCAGGACGCGCGGAACGCGGCGGAGCGCCTGCTCCGGCGCGAGGGCCTGTCGCTGCGCCACTATCTCGACGTCCGCGACCTGCGCGAGCGCGGCACGCGCGTGTCGCACTGAGCGAGGCGCCTAACGAGACGAGGGGGATCCATGGCCAGTCCGGTGCGGCTCTATCAGAAGGAGATGCACGACAACATGGGCTTCTACGCCACGTGGCTTCCCGGCGATCGCATCGAGGTCGGTGACGCGGGCGTGCTCGAGGCGGGCCGCTTCCGGAAGATGGCGACGCTCCGCGAGCTGGGTGTCGACGTCGCGGTCGAGGAGGCCGGCGCGCCGCAGAACGTGCAGTACACCGCGACCAAAGGTGTCCGCGTCGAGAGCTCCGCCGGCGCCGCGGTCGCGACGGTCGGCAAGGCCGAGGTCTCGATCGAGTTCGCGGCGAGCGGCGCGTTCGTCTTTCACGCCACCGGCCTGCAGCAGTGGAGCATCCGGGATCGCGTCGCGCTCGAGGAGCGGGTCAGGTCACTGGCCGAGTCGGGACAGTGGCGTGACGAGTGGCTGCTGGTGGAGGCGGTGCACGCGGCGACACGCGCGACGGTCATCGTGTCGGAGGACAGCGCGGCGGGTCTCGTCATCGACGCGAGCGCGGACGTGCCGATCCCCGGTGTGTCGCTCGCCGATCCACGGGTTTCGCTTAGCGTGAAGTCGACGCACGGGCGGCTCGTGCAGGTCATCGGGGGCGAGGGGCTGCATCCGCTCTACTCGTGCGTGCGGCTGCGGCGACATCTCTTCGGCGGGTCGTCGCTCGATCCGGTGCGGGGGGCGGAGGCGGTTGAGCGGCATGCGGCGGCGGCGTTCGTGCGGCCGGGGATTGCGGAGCTGCTCGACTCCTGACCTTCGAGCCCGTCGCACGGGCTCCGTGTCATGCGACATCGAGCAATTGAGCTGTGCGCGGAGCGGCAGGAGAGCGAGTGATCCGTTAGGCATCAGGCAGGATCGCGAATGGCTCGCGCCTCCATGGCCAACGTCGTCGGTACCCGGCACCAGTGCGGAGAACGAAAAAGCCGGCGACGACTTCGCGCCGCGGCTTCACCGAGCCCGCTCACTTACCGAGCGAACTGATGCGCTTCCGAACGGACGCGTTACCGAAGGCGAAGCTTCGCCTCATGCTCGAGTATCTCAGCGCGACTCTTCGGAGTATCGGTCTCGCTGAGGGGGGGTACTACCAACCGCATGCTGACGGGACCTACCACGTTCGACTCGCGGTAGCTCATAAACAAGATAACCGAGAGCTCGTTTTGTTCTGGTCGTTCGTGCGGATGCCCGACGGTAGCATCCCGCACATTGAAGTAATTCCGAGAGACGAGAACGTCCCAGAATCAGAGTACGCTTCCGTCGCCCACGAGGTCTACAACAGCATACTTACCGCCACACTCGCAGAAATCACACAGCAGTTCTTTCAGCGGGTGCCGCTCTACTACATCGGCACCCAACTCTCTGGCGAGTACTGGCTCCCAGGATTTCGGATCGCGCCGGTGCCTGTTGATGACGAGCATCCTGGCTCCGGGAATCTGGAGCGGTGTGTCTACATCGATCAGAACGTGTCCGCGATCGATGAGCGATTGGCGCGAGCGCTCGCATTCGAGCGAGCCATGCGATACGCGGCACGGCTATCGTTGATCCTAGATGTAGGCCTCTACGACGCGCCCAAAGAGTACGTGTGGATCTGGAATCCACTTGGCACGCCTGCATCCATTCGCGGCTCCCGCGGTTACTTCGTGCGCGGCATGAGGCCGACGACCAGCATGCCCGAGAAGGGGGTTGAAGCGCCGCTTGGAGAGTTCGCTTGGTCCGTGCTAGACACAGATATCAACAGCGGGAGAAATCAGGCAGGGTTCCTCTGTTGCCGAAAGGAGACGCGCGTGATTCTCAGGGGTGTGGAGAATGCGCCTACTGGTATCCAAGAAGCATTCGATAGTTGCTCGAGGCTCTATCAGTTGTCGATGGTCGTTGGCGAGCGGTTTCCCACAGTGCGCGTCGCGTACCAGGTCGCCGCCGTGGATGCACTGAGCCAGGCGGGTGGCTTTGGGGGCTTCACCAACTTTATGGAGCAGCATGTATCGAACGCGTCGGCTTTGCGCACGTTCCTCGATACGCTCTACTCAAAGGTCCGGAGTTCTCATTTCCACGGTGGGGCGTTCCCACTGGGTGACTTCTTGAGCGGTCTGACGGATGCTATCGATCCAGGCCCATGGGAGCGCGTGAACATACGACTGTCGGGGCATGCTCTAATTCGTGAAGCGATCTTCCGCTGGGCTACCCAGACGCTTCCCGCGAGCACGTAGGTCAGCGCGGCTCGCCGCGCGAGAAGCCGTCGTTTTCGTTCGAGGAGCGCGAGCAGCTCGGTCCGGCTGCGAAAGAAGTAGGCCGGCGATCCCAAACGTAGACGCGTTGGTCCATTGTCGGGATCGAGTCCTAGGGCCGTCACGCGACGGTCTTCGTGGCGCGCAGTTGCCGCCGGACGGCTTGGTTGGTTCGCTAGTTCGCGCACCATTGCCCAGTACCAATCATCACCGGAAGCTCCGCGCCTGCCGCGCCATCACCGCCAGCTCGGCCGCCGCAGGCCCCGCCCGCGTCTCCGCGCCGCCACCAGGTTCTTCATGCCGCGCCTCCTCCACCGCCTCCGCCGTGCCTAACGCCTGGAACCGCCGCCCGATGATCGACACCTGCCCGCCGTCGCGCTCCACCGTGCCGTAGATCGCGAGGAACGGCGAGAACGCGATCGTCTCCCGGTGCTGCTCGTACAGCTTCGGCCACACGATCACGTTCGCCGACCCGTGCTCGTCCTCCATCAGCAGGAACATCGTGCCGTTCGCCGAGTGCGGACGCTGCCGCACCGTCACGAGGCCGACGAGGATCACGCGCGACCCTTGCTTCGCGTGCGGCAGCTCCGACGTGTCGATCGCGCCGACGCGACGCGCCCACGCGCGGAAGCGCTCCGTCGGATGGCCCGCGGTGCTGAGGCCGAGCGCGTGGTAGTCCGCGAACACCGACTCGATCCGACCGATCGCCGGCGGCGCGAAGCCGTCGGCCGGAGGCGCCGCGTCGGGAGGCGCCGCGTCGGGAGGCGCCGCGTCGGGAGGCGCCGGCGACGTATACACCGTAGACGCCACCGGCGCGAGCGGCAGCGTGTCGCCCGCGGCGCCGAGCGCGTCCCAGCCCGCGCGGCGTCGGTCGCGCTCGAACGACGCGAACGCCTGCGCGCGCGCGAGCGCCTGCGCCTCCGCGCGCGACAGCCGCGCGCGCCGCACCACGTCCGCCACCGACGCGAACGGCGCCTCCGCACGCGCCGCCGTGAGCCGCTCGAGCGCCTGGTCGCCGATGCCGCGCACGAACTTCCACCCCACGCGCATCGCGACGCCGTCCGCAGAAGCCTCGGACGACTCCGCGGTGCAGAGCGGGCCGCCCAGCACGACGTCCGGCAGCCGCACCTCGACGCCGTGGTGCCGCGCGTCGTGCACGAGCGTCGCGATCGAGTAGAAGCCCATCGGCTGCGCGTTCAACAGGCCGATGTAGAAGGCGGCGGCGTGATGCGCCTTGAGCCACGCCGTCGCGTACGCGATGAGCGCGAACGACCACGCGTGGCTCTCGGGAAAGCCATAGTTCGCGAACGACGTCAGGTCCTCTGCGATCTGGACCGCGACGTCGGGCGCGATGCCGCGCTCGATCATGCGCGCCGTGAGCCGCTGCAATGCGTCGAGCAGCCGCTGGAGCTTCCGCTGATGGCCCATCGTGCGCCGCAGCTCGTCGGCCTCCGCCGCGGAGTAGCCGGCGAGCGCCATCGAGAGCGCCATCGCCTGCTCCTGGAAGATGGGGATGCCCATCGTCCGCTTCAGGATCGGCTCGAGATCCGGGTGCAGGTACGTCACCGCCTCGCGTCCGCGGCGCCGCTCGGTGTACGGGTGCACGAACTTCGCCTGGATCGGACCGGGCCGGATGAGCGCGACCTGCACGACGATGTCGTACAGTCGATCGGGCCGCGTGTTGACGAGCGACGCGATCTGCGCTCGGCTCTCGATCTGGAAGAGCCCCACCGTGTCGCCGCGCGCGATGAGGTCGTACGCCTTCGCGTCGTCCTGCGGCAGGCCGTAGAGCGTGGGACGCGTCCCGCTCCGCTCCTCCAGCACGTCGAACGCGCGGCGCACCGCGGCGAGCGAGCCGAGTCCGAGGAAGTCGTACTTCGGGATGCCAGCCGCGTCGAGATCGTCCTTGTCGAACTGGATGATGGTGCGCCCCATCGTCGTCGGCTCGATCGGGCAGTACTCGCCGAGCGGCGCCGACGAGAGCACGAAGCCGCCGGGATGCGTCGACCGCATGCGCGGCAGTCCCTCGAACGCGGCGATCGCGGCGAGCATCGCGGTGCCGCGCGCCGTCGTGACGTCCACGCCGTGCTCCGCGGCGAGCCCCTCGCGGAGCCGCGCGGCGCCGGCCGCGGGCTCCAGGTTGTGCACGCGCTTCGACATCGCGAACACGGTCTGCGCGGGGATGCCGTACGCGCGACCGACGTCCTGGATCGCCGTCGGCGCGGAGTACTGCTGCGTCACGCCGGTGATCGCGGCGTGCGCGCGGCCGTACTTCGCGTACATGTAGTCGAGCAGCTCCTCGCGCCGATCGTGCTCGACGTCGAGGTCGATGTCGGGCGCTTCCGTCAGGCCGTCGACGCGCGCCTCGCTCAGGAAGCGCTCGAACAGGAGGCCGTGGCGGATCGGGTCCACCGCCGTGATGCCGAGGCAGAACGTGACCGCGCTGTTCGCGGCGGAGCCGCGTCCTTGGCACATGATGCGCCGGCTCCGCGCCTCGCGCACCGCGTCCCACATCGTGAGGAAGAACCCCGCGAAGCCGAGGCGGCCGATCACGCCCAGCTCGTGCTCGAGCTGCGCGACGTGCCGCTCGCTGAGATCCTCGCCCCACCGCTCGCGAGCGCCGATGTAGGTGCGCTCGCGCAGGTAGTCGTCGACGGAGCGCGCGCTCGCGCTGCCGTTAGGCACCGGGAAGTCCGGCAGCGGCGGCCGCACCCACGCGAGCGAGAACGTGCACGCGGCGGCGATCGCCGCGCTCGTTGCGATGCCCGCCTCGCGTGCGCGCCACCGCGCCGCGACGACCGCGGGGGCCTCGAGGCCCCACGTGTCGTTCGGCAGCAGCAGGCCGCGCGACGCGGCTTCGTCGATCGTGACGCCGTGACGGAGCGCGGTGAGCACGTCGTGCGCTCGGCGACCGGCGTCGTCGACCCACCGCGAGTCGCCGGTGACGACCCACGGCACGCCGGATCGCTCGGCGAGGTCGATCAGCGCGCCGGCGAGCGCCTCCTCGCGCCGCCCGGCGTGGTGGAGCTGCACCTCGACGGCGACGTGCTCGCCGAACGCCTCGCGGTACTCGGCGAGCAGCCGCTCCGCCTCCGCGCGCTGGCCACGGAGCAGCCGGCGCGCGAGCCGACCGGACGCGGGGCCGGTGAGCAGCACGACGCCCTCCGCGCGCGCGGCCACGCGGCGCCAGGAGACGTTGGGCCGGCCGCGGGGCGGGGTCCCGGCGGTGCGCCCGGCGTCGTCGCGCTGCCACTCGCCCACGTGGCCCGCGCGCGCGGCGGTCACGTGCGCGCCGAGCGCGTGGAAGCCGGCCTCGGTGCGGGCGATGAGCGCGAGCGGCGCGCCGTCGACGGCGAGCTCGATGCCGACGACCGGCTTCAGCTCGAGCGTCCGGCAGGCGAGCGCGAAGCGGATCACCGCGCCGAGGTCGGCGTGGTCGGTGATGCCTAACGATCGGTAGCCGAGCGTCGCGGCGCGCGCGGCGAGCGCTTCGGGCGTGCACGCGCCGTCGCCGAAGCTGAACGCCGTGTGCGCGCGGAGCTCGACGTAGTCCACGTAGTCGACGCCACGTGCCGTGGGCGTCAATCCCACCAGCCCTGCAGGTACCAGCTCCCGGGCGGCTCGTCTTCATGCCCGATCCGACCGTCGTGCACGTCGCGGTAGAGGAGCACGAGCCGCCCCTCGTCGGTCAGGCACTGCCAGTACTCGCGGCGCACCTCGTCGCCCGCCTCGCCGCCGGCGAACACGCGGTCCGGCCCGAGCGCCGTCGCGATCTCCACGAGCGGGCGGCCGCTCGGCGCGCGCTCGCCGTCGGCGAGTCGCTCGCGGTAGCGCGCGGGCACGCGCATGCCGCGGCGGGCGCGCGTGGTGACGACGATCTCGCGCGGCTCGGGGAGCACGCGCAGCGCGAGCGCTTCCGGCACCTCGAGCGCTGGCGGCGCAGCGGCCGACGCCGCGACCGCGCGCGTGTCCTGTCTCGCGCGTGCCGCCCGCAGGTCGAGCACGCGCGGCTCGGCCCGGCCCGCGGCGTGCCTAACGGCTCCGTGCTCCGCTGCATCGGCGCTGGACGCGTCGCGCAGCGGGGGCGCGGCACGCAGCGTCTGCGCGACCTCGCGGAACTCGAGCGCGCGCCACGACGCGCGCCGCTCCGGCAGCGCATGCCCGCCGCGCGCCATCCGCACCGGCACGCCGGCCCCGTCGTCGATCAGGCGCGCGACCGCGCTCTCCGCCGCGGAGCCCGACTGGAACCCGCGATCGAACAGATCCCCCTGCGGCGCCTCCACCGAGGCCGCCGTCTCGACGCGCAGCGCGAGCCCCACGACGCCGTCCGGGAGCACGACCCGCTCGAGCGCGGTGCGCACGAGCCGCGACCACGTCGTCACGTCGCTCGACGGCCGCGCGCCGCGCACCGGCGTCTCGTGCACGCCGCCGCCGGCGAGCAGGAACCGCAGCACGAGACTCCGCGCTGCGTCGCCCCAGCCGCGCACCTCGGTCACCACGCGCTCGACGAGCCGGTGCGCCACGAACGCGAGCCGCTCCGGATCGCGCAGCTCGTACGTCGTCCACTCGACCGAGGCGCTCGGCAGCTCGCGCGGCGATGCGACGAAGAGTCGCCGCGGGTCGTCGGCGCGCGCGAGTCGCCACAGCGCGGCGCCCGCCGCGCCGTAGCGCACGGCGACCGCGTCCGGCGCGAGCGCGGCGAGCTCGCCGCAGAGCAGCACGCCGACGTCGGCGAGCGCCGTCACGACGCGCTGCACGTCGAGGGCGCGCACCTCGTCCGACCACGCGTGCGTCGCGAGCAGCGCGCGCAGTGGCAGCGCCGCGAGGAACGCGCGCTCCGCGCGGGGTGCGACGCCGACGACCATGCGCGCGTGTGTCGGGCGGTTGGTCGCGGTGCGCGCCGCCAGCTCCGCCGCGATCGCGACGCGCGAGACGCCGACGCGCATCGCGACGGCGAACCGTGGAGCGAGATGGGCCCGTGCGGCGGCGAGCGCGCCGGCCGCCACGCGCCGCGCCGAGAGCCCACGCGCGTCCACCCAGACCAGCGTGCCCCCGTCCTCCGTCGGGCGGACGAGCACGTGCGGTGTCGCGACGAGCAGCGCGTCGACGAGCGCGATGTCGATGCTACTCGACGTCGACGTGTGCGAGCGCGTCGGCTCGCCGCCCGGCGCCGCGTCGGTCGGGGCCGGGAGCCACAGCGCAACGAACGTCATACGGGGCGACCGGCAGCACGATCTCGGCGCGCGCGTTCCACCCCATGGCGCGCACGCGCACGTCGGCCTGCACGCGCTCGGGCATCGCGGGGTCGCCGAACGGGCCGGCGCGCCAGCGGATCGTGTGCGTGAGGAGCTTCGACGCGATGCGGAGCGCGGCCATCGCGGTGTGCCGCGTGAGCGTCACGAACGCACCGCCGCCGTCGCGGGCCGCGCGCGTGAGCCGCACGGTCTCCGTGCCGATCGGCTCCGCGCCGTCGAGGATCACGAGCGCGAACGCGCCCGAGCGCAGCAGCAGCTCGGTCGCGCGCAGCGCCTGCATGCGGTCCGGCGGGTGCACGACGAGCGGCTCCGGCTCGGACCGCTCGGACATCCAGCCGAACGTCAGGGTGCGCGACGCGTCCACCCAGACCGCCCGCTCGCCCGTCGCGATCACGGCACGCGCCGACGCCCGCAGCACGGCCGCCGCGCCGCCGGCCGGTGTCCAGACCGAGAGCTTGCCGCGCGGGAAGCCGCCTCCCGGCAGCGCCGCGTCGAGCGCGCGGATCCCCGTCGCGACCGGCCGCGCCAGGCGCTCCGCGTCGCGCTCGACGAGCGGTCGCGCGTCGGGAAAGCGCTCGGCGAGGTACTGCCGGAGCTGAGGGAGCGAGCGAACGGGGACGGCGGCCACGGGGCACGTGAGTCAGCGCGAGACGAGGAGCGGAACAACCAGCGGGACCGAGTCCGAGAGAGACGATCTCGCCGAGCTCGCTCTCGTCCGAGCTCGGGGGGACATAGAGTACACCCGAACGAAAACCGAAATCAATGGGACGAATCATGCCAACGCCCGGCCTTCTCCTGCGGTCACCGGCCCGAGGTCAGCCGGCGAACTCTCCGCCGTCGCCGACCCGCTCTACCTGGCGTCCGCCGCGGACTCGGGGATGTGGCGGCCGTGCAACAGCGAGGTGTCCGGGCCCCTGGCGCGTCTCGCACTCGAAGCGACTGCGATGTGTGCACCGACTGGATCGGTTAGCCCGCGGGCCGCCGCTCGACGACGGGCCGCCGGATCTCGACCGTGTAGCCGTCGCGGCCGAACAGCGCCTGGAGCATGCGGCCGGCGCTCTCGTCGGCGTGCGTCAGGATGCCGGACTGGCGTGCGGCCTCGATCAGCTGCGTCCGGACGCGCCGCTGGATCTCGTCGCGGTCCGACGGGCGGAACGGGTTCAGCAGCCCGGCGCGCTCGTCGTACGTCGTCAGGTTCAGCACGTCGACGCCGAGGATCTGCGCCGGCGGCAGCGTGAAGACGATGCGCTTCGCCACGGAGTCGATCTCCACGCCGGTGCCGTGCTCCAGGTCGATGCCGGCCGACACGCGCCCGGTGACGACGAGCAGCGCGCGCTTCGTCGCCGCGAACCGCGTCTGCTCGTAGATCACGACGTCGCGCAGCGTCATCTCGGAGGCGACGAGCTTCGCGACGGCCTGCAGGCGCTCGACGGCGATCTGCTGGGTGATGCGCGGCGGCTCGGGCGCGCCGCCGCGGGCCAGCGGCGCGCGGACGCGCTGGACCAGTGCCACGCCGACGGCGGTGGCGGTGGCGAGGGCGACGAGAACGAGCCCCCACACGAGCACGCGCCGAGGCGTCATGCCGAAGCCGCTCGGACCGAGTCTGGGCATGGCCGGCCATCACGCAGAAGCTGTGCGGGGCACACGTCGTCCGGGGAGCGCACCAACGGAGCCCATAATTACCCTTGCGGGTTCCTTTAGAGGCGCGTCCTGCCTCCGTGTCGGCCGCCGGTGGAGCCCGGCCACTCCACGTGTAAGTTGCTGCCGTGCACGTCGTCCCAGCGCCCGCCCCGCCCATGCCACGCCCCGCCCGTCGCGCGTCCCTCGTCTCCCTGATCGCCGCCGCGTCGCTCGTCGCCGCGTGCTCGTCGCGGAGCACCAGCGGCCCACGCGTCGTCAGCGTCTCGAAGCAGATCAACGAGTTCCTCTACGCGATCGGCGCGGAGAGCGTGCTGGTCGGGCGCGACCTCACGTCGATCTATCCGCCGCAGATCAAGCAGGTGCCGTCGGTCGGCTACCACCGCGCGCTCTCCGCCGAGGGGATCATCTCGACGAAGCCGACGCTGCTCGTCACCGACGGCAACGTGGGGCCCGAGCCGGTGCTCGATCAGGTGCGCAAGGTCGGCATCCGCGTCGAGACCCTGGCGCCCGGCGGAACGGTCGACAGCGCGCAGGCGCTGCTCACGAAGCTCGGGCAGGAGTTCCACCGCGAGCACGCGGCGGACAGCGTGCTCGCCGCGTGGCGGGCCGGCATGGACTCGCTCTGGCGCGACACCGTGAAGTGGGCCGGGCAGAAGCGCCCGCGCGTGCTGATCATCCACTTCGGCCAGATCCGCAACGACTACCTCGCGCTCAAGCGCGGCGGCTCGGCCGACGCGATGCTCCACTGGGCCGGCGCCGAGAACGCCATCGACTCGGTGGGCGGGATGGCGCGGCTGTCGCCCGAGCTCATCGCGCGCGCCGCGCCCGACGTGATCATCGCCACCGACGTCGGCTTCGACCGCTACGGAACCGTCGACAAGTTCAAGACGCTGCCGGGTGTCGCGCTCACGCCCGCGGCGCAGTCGAACCGGATCCACCGCGTCGACGAGCAGGAGATCATGTACTTCGGGCCGCGCACGCCCGCGGTCGTGCGCAAGCTCGCGGCGTGGTTCCACCCCGACAGCGCGTCCACGCCGCCCGTCGCGCAGCATTGATGCAGGGCGCCGTCGCGATGCGCCGCGGCCACGTGCGCGTCTATGCGGTGCTCGTCGCGCTGCTCGTCGGGTCGCTCGTCGTGTCGGCGTCGGTCGGCGCGTTCACGTTCACGCCGGCGCGCATCGCGACCATCGTGGCCCAGGCGCTCGGCTGGTCGCCGGCGACGGCGTCGGATGCGCTCGACCGCAACGTGTTCCTCCAGCTCCGCCTTCCGCGCGTGCTGCTCGCCGGGCTCACCGGCGCGGTGCTCGGCGTCTCGGGCACGCTCATGCAGGGGCTCTTCCGCAACCCGATCGTCGAGCCGGGGCTCGCCGGCACGTCGGCCGGCGCGGCGCTCGGCGCGGCGTGCGTGTTCGTGTTCGGCGCCGGGACGTTCACCCGACCGTTAGGCACCCTCGCCGTCCCCGCGCTCGCGTTCGCCGGCGCGTTCGGCGCGACGCTCCTCGTCTACCGGCTCGCCTCGTCGTTCGGCAAGGTGCACGTCTTCACGCTGCTGCTCGCCGGCATCGCCGTGAACGCGGTGTGCGGCGCGGGCACCGGGTTCCTGTCGTACGTCGCGCGCGACCCGCAGGCGCGCAACATCACGTTCTGGAACCTCGGCACGTTCACCACCGCCGACTGGCGCGGCGTCGCGCTCGTCGCGGTCTGCTTCGCGCTGTGCTTCGGCTGGTCGCTGCGCGCCGGCAAGGCGCTCAACGCGCTCATGCTCGGCGAGGACGAGGCGGCATACCTCGGCGTCGATCCGCGACGGCTCGTGATGCGCCTGCTCGTCGTCAACACGCTCATGGTCGCGGTGGCGACGGCGATGGTCGGCGTGATCGCGTTCGTGGGGCTCGTGATCCCCCACGCGCTGCGCATGCTCCGCTCGTCCGACTACACGTTCCTCCTCCCCGCCTCGGCGCTGTCGGGCGCGCTCCTCATGGAGGTGATCGACGTCGTCGCGCGGCTCGTCATCCCGCCGGCCGAGCTGCCGATCGGGATCATCACCGCCGTCGTCGGCGCGCCGGTGTTCCTCGCGATCCTGCGCCGGCAGACGCGCGCCGGTGTCGGCTGGGCGCGAGGCTGAGCGAGGTCGCGCATGGTCGATGTCGTGAACGTCGGCTACGTCGTCGACGGCGCGCGCCTCCTCGACGACGTGACGGTCCACTTCCGCCCGAATCGGCTCAACGTCGTGCTCGGGCCGAACGGCGCCGGCAAGTCGACGCTCCTCAAGATCGCGACCGGGCTGCTCGCGCCGACGTCGGGCGAGGTCCGGTACGCGACGAGCGGCGGTGCCCGCACGCCGGCGGCGTTCTCACCGGACGCGCTCGCGCGCACGCGCGCCGTGCTGTCGCAGCACGTGGAGCTGGTGTTCCCGCTGCCCGTCGAGGAGGTGGTGCTCATGGGCCGCTACCCGCACTTCGGCCGCTCGCCGGGCGCCCGCGACCGCGACATCGTGCGGCAGGCGCTCGACCTCGTGGGGATGCTCGGCTACGCGGGGCGCGCGTACCCCACGCTCTCCGGCGGGGAGCAGCAGAAGGTGCAGCTCGCGCGCGTGCTCGCGCAGATCTGGAACGCCGACGCGGTCGACCGGCAGCCGAAGGTCCTCTTTCTCGACGAGCCGACGGCGAGCCTCGACGTGCACTACCAGCTGCACCTACTCGAGATCGCGCGCGGGCTGCGCGACGTCGACTGCACCGTCGTCGCGGTGCTCCACGATCTGAACGTCGCGCTGCAGTACGGCGACGTCTTCTTCCTGCTCGACGGCGGGCGCCTCGTGCTCGAGACCGAGGACGCGACCGCGATCCCGCGCGAGCTGCTCGAGCGCGTGTTCCGCGTGCGCGCGGACCGCGCCGTCGACGCCGAGACGGGCGAGGCGTTCTGGCGGTTCCGGCTCTGAAGGATCCTGTGAGTCGTCAGGCCGGCGCGAGATCGGTCGACCAGAGCCGCGTCCCGGCCACGTCGTGCAGCGCCGCGGTGAGCGCGCGCGTGCGCGGGTCGACGTCGAGCGTGCCGTAGAACTGCAGCCCGTCGCTCGGCGGCCGGTTCGGCTTCGGCGCCACGCGCGCGAAGCGCACCTCGGGGCCGAACGTCGCGTCGAGCGCGTTCGGCCCGAACGTGCCCGCGTGCATCGGGCCCGCGACGAACTCCCAGAACGCGTCGAAGTCGGTGAACGCCGCGCGCTCCGGCGCGTAGTGATGCGCCGCCGCGTAGTGCACGTCGGCCGTGATCCACACGACGTTCCGGATCCGCTCGCGCTTGAGGAAGCCGAGCAGCGCCGCGATCTCGTGCTCTCGGCCGAGCGGCGGGCCGGGGTCGGCGTTCGCGAACGACTCGTACGTGCGCTCGGGACCGCGCGGCGGATCCGGCACGATGAGCCCGATCGGCAGATCGCTCGCGATCACCTTCCACGTCGCGCGGCTCGACCGCAGCGCGCGCTGCAGCCACGCGAGCTGCGTGGCGCCGAACAGCGCGGTGGCCGCCGACGGCGTCGGCTGGCGGTTCGGCGAGTTCGCGGCGCGGTAGCTGCGCAGGTCCACGACGAACACCTCGAGCAGCGGCCCCCACGCGAACCGGCGGTACACGCGGCGCGGCTCCGCGGCGTTGGGCCGGATCGGGAGGAACTCGAACAGCGCCTGCTTCGCGCGCTCGGCCAGCACGTGCGCGCGCTTCTCGGTGTAGCGTGCGTCGTCGGCGAGCACGAGCTCGTGATACCAGTTGTTGCACACCTCGTGGTCGTCCCACTGCGCGACCATCGGCACCTCGGCGTGGAACGCGCGGGCGTGCGGGTCGAGCAGGTGATAGGCGAAGTTGCCGCGGAACTCGTCCAGCGTCTCGGCGACCTTGCTCTTCGCCTCGGTCACGAGGTTGCGCCACACGGTGCCGTCGTCGAGCGCCACCTCGGACGCGAGCGGGCCGTCGGCGTAGATGTTGTCGCCCGAGTGCACGAACAGATCGGGCTCGGCGCGCCGCAGCGCGTCGTAGATGCGCAGTCCACCGCGCGACGCGTCGATCCCCCACCCCTGCCCCACCATGTCGGCCGACCACGCGACGCGCACGCCGCGCGTCGGTGCAGCGTTAGGCAGCGGCGCGGTCTGGAAGCGACCGACGAGCGGCTCGCTCCACGCGCCGGGCGACGCCTCGCTCTCGTAGCGCAGGCGGTAGTGCACCGTCGCGCCGGGCGGGAGGCCGGCGAGGTCGAGGTGCGTCGTGAACGCCGCGTCGGCGCGCGCCACCGGGCCGCGCACGCGGCGCGCGCCGCGGAAGTCCTCGCGCGTGGCCCACTCCACCGACACGCGCGCCGGCCGGTCGGTGCGGCTCCACAGCATGGCGCGGTCGGGCAGCGGATCGCCGGCCTGCACGCCGCTCGGCAGCTGCGGCCGGAGCTGCTCCGACGTGATCAGCGCGGGCGCGCCGTCGGCGGGTGTCCACACGCGGCGGCCGCGCACGAGCGCGGCGGCGCCGGCGGCGCCGGCGGCGAGGGAGGCGCCGACGAACGCGCGGCGCGGAAGGAGCGGCTCGGGCATGGTTGGACGATCGCACCCGCACCGGTCGGGCGAAAGCGCCCGCCGTTAGGCCGCGCCTACGCCCGCCGGCAGATGTGCACGCTCGGGGGCCGCACCGTGATGCAGAACTGGAAGTCGCCGATGCGGCCGAAGCAGACGCCGTCGCACCCGCCGCTGCTTCCCACCGCCGGGAGAAAATGGTGCCGCTCCCAGTCCGGGTGCAGGCTCTCGCCGCGCGCGAGCCGCTCGGCCGCCTCGAGCGTGAGGTTCATGTCGATCCGCTGCGCCGCTTCGAGGATGGCCTGCGCGGTGGGTCGGTCCTCGGACATCGTCTTCCTCAGGGCTTGCGGTGAATGCGAGCGGCGCGCGGCGTCAGGTGCGGCCGAACAGTCTGAGCACCTCCGTCACGCGTTCGTCGAGGCTGCGCACGAGCCGCGCGAACGAGACGTCGTCGTGGACCGCGCGGGCGTCGCGCGCGACCTCCTGGACGATCCGCTGGACGCCCTCCCGCTGCGTCACTTCCCCTGCTGGCCCGTGCTGTGCCGGATCCGCCATGTCGATGTCGTCCGAGGTGGTCGCCGCGTCGTCGCTGCCATCGCTCTCGCGACGGACGCTGCGTGCGCGTTCCTCGCCGCGCGGTTCCGCCTCGGGCATCCCCGTTACCCGGTGGGCAACGCATATTGCGTCACCGCCGGGTGCCGCCATACTCACGCGCCACAGTGCTCCCACGCCTCCTCCCCACGGCCGCGCTGCGCGCGGACCTCGACACGACCGACGCTCCCGACGAGGCGTCGGCGCGGTGGCTCGTCGTCGCCACCGTGCTCGCCCGCCTGGGCCAGGTCGACGCGGCCGACCGCGCGGGGTACGCGCACGGCTGCGCCGAGGCGGTCGAGCCGATGGCGCGCGAGCTGCTCGCGTGGCGCGGCCCCGCGGCCCCCGACGCGCTCGCAGGGCTCGTCCAGCGCGAGGTCGAGGCGATGGAGCGCGCCGCCGCGCTCCACCTCGCGCTCTCCGCGCTCCAGTCGCTCGTGCCGCTCCTCGCCGACGACGCGCTCGTGCGGCGCGGCCACGTCCTCGCGCAGCTCGGCCGCGTCGCCCGGCAGATGGGCGAGCTGGACGCCGCGACGCGCTACTACGAGAGCGCCCGCGATCTCGCCGCGCGGGCGCACGACGACGAGCTCGCGGCGCGCGCCGCGGTCGGACTCGGCGTCGTGCACGGGCAGCGCGGCAACTACCCGGCGGCACGCGACGCGTACCGGCGCGCGCTCGCGGCGGCCCCCGCGGGCAGCCCGATCGCGCGCGGCGCGCACCACGGGCTGATGCTCGCGGCGACCGCCGCGGAGGACTACGACGCCGCGTTCGAGCACGGCTGGCAGGCGTTCGTGCACGCGCACGACGACGCCGAGGGTCGCGCCGAGATGCTCATCAACCTCGCGCGCCTCTGCCGCAAGGTCGGCGAGTACGCCGCCGCGCTGCGCGCGTTCCAGGCGAGCCTGGGGCTCACGACGGTGCGCCGTCTGCAGCTCCCCGCGCTCGGCGGCGCGGTGCTCGCCGCGAGCGCGCTCGGCGACCACGCCACGGCCGACGCCCTGTCCGCCGTCGCCGAGCGTCTGGCGGCGGCGGGGGAGCCGGCGTACGAGCGCGCCTGCGCGTGGATCGACCTCGCCTCGGGCGCGCTGACCCGCGGCGCGCGTGGCGCCGCGGAGCGGTACGTGCACACGGCTCGCGCCATCACGATCCCCGCGGGATTCCACGAGCTCACGTGGCAGACGGACGACATGGCCAACGCACTCGCTGCCGCGCCGCGCGAGCATCGCCCCACGCGGGCGAGGACCGTCGCTCCACCCCCACCCCTCGGCGCCCCCTCCTCCGCGGTCATCGCGGAGATCCGCGCCCTGCCCGTCGACGACGCCACCGTGGACGCTCTCGTCGGCACCTGAGTCGACCGCTCCGACGAACGATGCATCGCCGAGCCACCGCCGTACCGCGCTTCCCTCAGCAGAGCCACCACGGCTGCGTCGCGTCGCAGAGGTTCCGACTGCCTTGCGCGATGCGCCCCACGGTCGTCGCCGTCGACGTGTCCGTGGCGGACCGCGCGAGCTGGGTCGACCCCTGGCGCGCGACGACGGCGTCGGGGGCGGTGGGATCGCTCGTGCCGCACGCGGCGAGCGGGGCGACGAGGAGCGCGAGCAGGGCGAGCGTGCAGCGCGTGGAACGGAACATGGAGAGCTCCTGATGAGTGGAGCTCCAGAATTGGAGACGCTGCCGGTCCGCCCTGGACACGCCACGGGCAACGGCGATACGCGACGTAACGCGCGCCCGTCGCCCGGCGCGGTGTCGTCGCACCGGCGCTCCCCGCTGCTGCGGCCCTCCCGCACGCCGACGGTGGTGGCGCTCGTGGCCGACGCGCGCGACCGCGCGCGCCTCGAGTCGGCGATGCCGGCGACCGCGCGGATCGTGTTCGTCGCCGACACGCAGGCGCTGCGCGCGGCGGTCACGGCCGGCGACGCCGACGTCGTGGTGCTCGAGCCGCGCTGTCCGGCCGGGCGCATCACGGCGGCGATGGTGCGGCAGTTCCGCGACGGGTTCCCGTACCTGCCCGTGCTCGCGTACTGCGATCCGTACACGCGCGGGTCGGGGCACATCGTCGACATGGCGCGGGCCGGCGTGTCGGAGGTGCTGCTCCGCGGCGTCGACGATGTGCGGCTCGTGCTCGGGCGCACGATCGAGCACGCGCGGCGGCAGTGCGTGGTGGACCAGGTCTACGAGCGGCTCGCGCCGCGGCTGCCCGAGGCGGCGCGGCCGATCGTGGCGTGCTTCCTTCGCCACGCGGCGTCCACCACGACCGTGAGCGACGCCGCGTCCGAGCTCGGCGTGCATCGCAAGACGCTCGTGAACCGCATGGCCGCGGCGCACCTCCCGCCGCCGCGCGTCATCAACTCGTGGTGCCGTCTGCTCGTCGCCGCGGAGCTGCTCGACGCGCCGGGGCGCAGCGTGAACCAGGTCGCGGTGGATCTCAGCTTCTCGTCCGGCACGGCGCTGCGGAACATGCTGAAGCGGTACACGGATCTCACGCCGTCCGCGCTCCGCGCGAAGGGGAGCCTGGCGACGCTCGACGCGCTGTTCCTGCGCGCGCTGCTGAAGGACGACGCGCCGGTGCCGGTGGGCGCCTAACGGCCGGGCGCCAGATCGTTAGGCGCTCAGCCGAGCGCGTACCGCACGAGCTCCCGCAGCGTGAACCGCTCGTCGGCGCCGACGAGCGTGGGCCGCCACCGCGGGTCGAGGTTCCAGAACGAGTGCCGGTCCTGCAGCATCATGCCGGCGAACGTCTCGGCCACGATGGTGCCGCCGACCTCCCCGAGCTTCGGCGTTCCCACGAGCAGGTCGCCGTCCGTGGTCGTCGGCACCGTCTCGCTCTCGGGCGCGGCGCGGAAGTCGCGCGCCGCCTCGGCGAGCACGTACGTCCACAGCGGACAGTTCCCCGCGAACGCCTCGGCGACCTGCGTGATCGACGGCAGCGAGCCGGCGTCGTCCGACGCGGCGCCGATCCGGATCTCGTCGTCGGCGAGCGGCGCGACGCCCATCGCGCGCGCGACCGCCTGCCCCGACGGGAGGCGCATGCGCCAGCCCCGCACGAGGTTGCGCGCGGCGAGCGAGCGGAACACGCCGGGGTCGGGTCCGGTGACGCTCGCGTCGAGGTTCGCGAGCGGATCGACGAGCGACGGATCGATCTTGTAGGCGAGCTGCAGGCGCTGGCGCTTCTCCCCGTCGGGCGCGTCCTCGAGCCCCGCGGCGCGCGGCGCGGTGTCGACGAAGCGCGCCCAGTCGATCGCCCACGCGTGGTTCATCGGACGGAAGCCGCGCAGCGTGTCCGGTGCCGGCTCGCAGCCGTCGGGCGACGACGTCAGCGCGAAGATCGGGAGCACGCCGATCGCGTCGTTGAGTCGGTACCCCGGACGCACCATCGAGTGGCCGAAGCGATACGCCGCCGCCGAGAACTCGAGCGGCATGAACGCGGCGTCGCGCGGATGGTAGAAGCGCAGCACCGGCGGATCGTCCACGACGTCTGAGGGGCGATCGCCGTTGCCGAACACGTGCGGCATCACGCGCTCGAGCACCGCACGCGACACCACGCGCCGCAGGAAGTCCGTCGTCACGACCCACTGGTAGTGGAATCGCACGTGCTGCTGCACCGCCTCGAACGACAGCGAGCGATGCTCCGCGCGATACCGGTTGTGGAAGCGCAGGAGCAGCCCCTGGAGCTGCGACACGATCACGTTCTCGTCGTTGCGCGGGTCGCCGATGATGGCGCGTCCGTTCGCCGCGCGCGGCAGGTCGCGCGACCTGTGGATCGCCGTGCCGAGCGCCGCGCCGTGCAGCTCGCGCCCCTCGATGAGCGTCTTCTCGAGGTGCCGCGGGTCGTCGCCGCCGTGGTAGAGGTATGGCTGGTCGTCCGGCCCGCGCGCGTAGACGCTGTCGAGGTCGAGCCGCGGCGTGCGGAAGTCGACGAGCGCGTCGGGATCGTTCTGCCGCATCAGACTGCTCGCCGGATCGAACGTGATGTCGTGATCGACGAACTGTCCGAGGTACGTGTACGCCGACGGGATGCCGCTCTCCTCGTCGTCCGCGCCGTCCTTCGGGCAGTCGACCTCGTGGATCATCGCACGGGCGAGCGTCTCGAGCAGCGACTCCGCCTCGGCGTCGCTCGCGCCGAAATCCGCCGGCGGGAGCGCACGGAACAGGCGCCCGAAGCGTCCCTCGAACAGGCGGCTGCGCGTGTCCATCGCGAGCCCGCGCGGCAGCGCGCCGTGGGGACGAACGGATGCCGGCGTGACGACCGGCTGATTCGGCCGCTCGATGGTCATGGTCCCCTCCGGGCGTGGGCGGGTGTGGGACGATGCGGCAGGGGCGGGGTATATTGCGATATGCCGCGTCGAGTGCCCGCCCGGAAGAGCAGGAATCCCGCGCGGGCCCAGGGAGCGGGGCCCGCCGACGCGCCCGAGCGTCCGGAGCCGTCGCCCGAGAACGCCGCGCTCATCGAGCAGTTCCTCGTGCAGCGCGAGCTGCGCCCGAACACGCGCAGCGCCTACCTCGCCGACCTGCGCACGTTCGCCGCGGCGCTCGGCCCACAGTCGCTGCTCGACGTGCGCCCCGACGACGTGCGGGCCTGGCTGCACGCGCACACCCGCGACCCGAGCCGCGGCGGCAGCACCGTCGGCTGGTCGCCGCGCACGGCGGCCCGCAAGCTCGCGTCGCTGAAGGCGTTCTACCGGTGGTGCCGCGAGACGCCGCGCGACGACGACGCGGCACGCCCCAAGGTCGCGTTCTCGCCCGTCGCGCAGCTCCGCACGCCGCAGTTCATCCGCCCCGACCCGGTGCGGCTGGCGCGCGAGGCGCTGCGCACGCTGTTCGACTGGTGGGAGGCGCGCATCGCCGAGTGCGAGGCCGACGGTACCGCGGAGGCGAAGCGCGAGCGCGACCTGCACGTGCTCGACGTCGCGATCTTCCGCCTGTGCTATCACCTCGGGCTCCGCGTCTCGTCGGCGCAGGGGATCCAGCTCCGCGAGCTGGACATGGCCGACCCGCACCGGTGGATCGTGACCGTGTACGTGAAGGGCAACAAGCCGCGGCGGAAGATCGTCGCCGGCGTGGTGCGCGCCGACGTGCAGCGGTGGCTCGACGTGCGGCTCGGCCTCACGCCGCGCGCGCCCGTGCGGCGGCGCAAGACGAACGCCGTCTCGCCGTTAGGCAGGCCGCTCGGCGATCCCGACGCGTACCTGTTCCTGCATCCGTGGACGGGGCGCGTGCTGTCGCGCAAGCGCGCGTGGGAGCGGCTGCTGCTCGCCGCGCGCGAGGCGGGCCTCTCGCCGGCGGTCGTGCGGCAGCTCTCCCCGCACAAGCTGCGGCACGCGATCGCCTACCACGCGCTCGCCGACGGCCACTCGATCACCGACGTGCAGGGGCTCCTCGACCACGAGGACGTGCGCACGACGACGGTGTACGTCGAGGCGAGCGAGGCGCAGCGGTTCGAGACGATGGAGCAGCTGAGCCGGGACAACGTGCTGCGGCGCTGACCGTCCCGTCTGACGGGACTCTGACGTACGGCGGCTGGCTCGGGGTCGCGCCGCGGGCGGAGACTGCGGCGCATGCCATCCACCGACCGCGCGTTCCTCGGCCACCCACGCGGGCTGGCGCTGCTGTTCGGCGTCGAGATGTGGGAGCGGTTCTCGTACTACGGCATGCGCGCGCTGCTCGTGCTGTATCTCGTGAACGGCCTGCACTGGCGCGACGCCGACGCGGCGAGCCTGTACGGCACGTACACGGGGCTCGCGTACGGCGTGCAGATGGCCGGCGGCGTGGTGGCCGACCGTTGGCTCGGCACGAAGCGGTGCCTGCTGCTCGGTGGCGTGCTGATCGCGTCAGGCCACTTCGTGCTCGCGCTGCCGGCGCTCGCGGCGTTCTACACCGGGCTCGCGCTCGTCGTCGTCGGCACGGGGCTGTTCAAGCCGAACGTGTCGACGCTCGTCGGCCAGCTCTACGCGCCCGACGACGCGCGCCGCGACGCGGGGTTCACGATCTTCTACTTCGGCATCAACACGGGCGCGTTCGTGGCGCCGTTCGTGACGGGATACCTCGGCGAGCGCGTCGCGTGGCACTGGGGGTTCGGCGCGGCCGGCGTCGGCATGCTGCTCGGGCTCGCGCTGTTCGTGTGGGGCCGCGACCGCTACCTGCGCGGACTCGGCGAGCGGCCGATGGGCGGCCGTCCGGATCGCGCCGACGTCGAGCCGCCGACGCGCGACGCCGCCGCCGGACGCCGGGTCATGGCGCTGCTGCTCGTGTTCGGCTTCGCGGCGGTGTTCTGGATGGGCTACGAGCAGGCGGGCAGCTCGGTCAACCTGTTCACCGAGCGCCACGCGAACCGCGTCGTGGGCGGCTTCGAGATCCCGACGAGCTGGTTCCAGACGGTGCAGCCGCTCGCCGTGCTGCTGCTGGCGCTGCCGTTCGCGGCGCTCTGGCAGTCGCTCGGCCGGCGCGGCCGCGAGCCGTCGACGCCGACGAAGATGACGGCGGGGCTCGCGCTGCTCGGCGCGAGCTTCGTGATCCTCGCGCTCGCGGGGCGTCGCGCCGACGCGGGGCGCTCGTGAGCCCGTGGTGGATCGTCGCCGCGTACGTCGTGCAGGTGGTGGGCGAGATGTGCCTCTCGCCGGTCGGGCTGTCGTACGTGACGAAGGTCGCGCCGGTGCGGTGGGCGTCGCTGCTCATGGCGACATGGTTCCTCGCCACGGCACTCGGCAACAAGCTCGCGGGCACGCTCGCCGAGCTCGCGCCGTCGATGCCGAGCGCGCCGTTCTTCCTGATCACGGTGGCGACGTCGTTCGGCGGCGCGCTGCTGCTGCTTCTGCTCGTGCCGGCCATCCGGCGCATGACGGCCGGCGCCGCGCACTGACGACGTTAGGCGCGCTACTTCGGCCGGGGCTCGGGCAGCGACACGCCGGGCCGTGGGATCGTCAGGCGCACGGCGTCGACGAGCGTGCGCGCGGCGTTGCGCACCTCCTCCTGGAACGCCGTGTCGCGATCGAGCGCGTCGTGGCTCGTGGCGTACGGCTCGTAGTAGCCGACGTACCGGTCGAGGATCGCGCGGTTCTCGGCCGGCACGAGGTCCATGTCGCGGAGCCAGTCGGTGAGCGCGCGGCGGACCACATCGGCGCCCTCGGTGTCGCCGTGCGCCACGACGCCGAAGCGCCGGCCCGAGAGGTGGCGCGGATAGTCCCATCCCTTCAGCTCGAGCGCCTTCGCCTCCTCCGGCGTCTTGCCGTGCGTCGTCGTCGGATCCGGGTTGCCGCCGTCGGCGCACACGAGCCGGTCGATCATGAGCTTCAGCACGCTCGGCGCCTGGTACCAGTACACCGGCGTCACGATGAGCACACCGTGCGCGGCGACCCACCGCGGGTAGATCTCGTTCATCCAGTCGTTCACCTGCCCCATCGCGTGGTTCGGGTAGCACGAGCACGGCCAGTGGCACAGCGGCATCGCGGTCGACACGCACGCCTTGCACGGCAGGATCTGACGCCCGTACTGCGCGGTGAGGTGGCTCAGATCGAGCACATCGCACTCGATGCCACCGCTCGCCTCCACGACCTCGCGCGCGAGCGTGACGAGGCGGAACGTCTTCGACATCTCGCCGGGACACGTCTGGTCGTGGCGGTCGGCGGCGCAGACGACGAGGATGCGGCGTGGCGCCGCGGGGTCGTCGTGCCGCCGCTGCGCGTCGAGGATCGCCTGCCGCGCATCGAGCCACTCGATGGGGAGCTCGAACTCCGGATCGGCGAAGCCGGGGCCCGCTTTGCGCTTCCGCGGGCTCTTGTGGTACTCGTCGTAGTTCTTCCACGCGACGTCGATGACGCGCTCGATCTCGGCGCGCACGGCATCGAACGACGGATCGTAGAACCGCTCGCCGAGCCGACGCGCGAACTCCTCGCGGGTGAGCTTCACGTCGCCCTGCCCCTTGCGCACGCGCGGCGTCTCTGGCGCTGGCTGGTCGGGCATCTCACGGCTCCACGTACGAGTCCTCTTGGGAGGAGGACTGCAAGGACTGAAGGAGGACTGAAGAAGGAACTCCTGAATTGTTGGTCCTTCTTCAGTCCTCCTTCAGTCTCTCTTCAGTCCAACGAAAATACGTACGTGGAGCCCCGCCCGGCGCGTCTTGGCCGCTGGCGGCGACGTGAGCAGCAGGGCAGACTGCAGCAGCAGTCCCCTCATCCGGCCCCAGCCCTCGATCTCGTGCCCCGTCACCACGCCGTGCTCCTCGCCGCGCTGCTCGTCGGTGCGTGCTCGAAGACGTCCGACTCCCCATCCGCCGCCGGCGCGGCGTCCGACTCGGCCGCGACCGCGCCTAACGTCGCATCGGCCGCGCAGGCGATCACCGCCCAGGGTCTGCTCGCCCACGTGAAGGATCTCGCCGCCGACTCCATGGAGGGGCGCGGTCCGGGCACGCCCGGCGAGGACAAGACGGTCGCGTATCTCACGCGGCAGTTCCAGTCGCTGGGGCTCGCGCCCGGCAACCCGGACGGCACGTACGTGCAGAACGTCGACCTCGTCGGCTACACGTCGCGGCCCACGGCGTCGATCGCGGTCGCCGGCAAGACGATGGCGCTGCGCTTCCCCGACGACTACGTGCTGAACTCGCGGCACGACCGTCCGGAGACGAGGATCGACGCGTCGGACGTGGTGTTCGTCGGCTACGGCGTCGTCGCGCCGGAGTACGGGTGGGACGATTACAAGGACGTCGACGTGCGCGGCAAGACGATCGTCATGCTCGTGAACGATCCCGCGGTGCCGGCGCCGGGTGCGCCGTTAGGCGACATGGAGCGGCTCGACTCGACGATGTTCCACGGCAAGGCGATGACGTACTACGGCCGCTGGACGTACAAGTACGAGATCGCGACGCAGAAGGGCGCCGCCGCGGTGCTCATCGTCCACGAGACGGGCCCCGCCGGCTACCCGTACGAGGTCGTGAAGGGCAGCTACGCGGCCGAGCAGTTCGACGTGCCGTCGCCCGACGCGGAGAAGCGCGTCGGCGCCGAGGGGTGGATCACCGTCGACAAGGCGCGCGAGCTGTTCGCCGCCGCGGGGCAGAATCTCGACTCGCTGAAGGCCGCCGCGACGCGCAAGGACTTCCGCCCCGTGGCGCTGAACGCGAAGGCGACGTTCGACGTGAAGATCGCCGTACGCAGGGTGCGCTCGAAGAACGTCGTCGCGAAGCTCGAGGGGACGGACAGGAAGGACGAGTACGTGATCTACACCGCGCACTGGGATCACCTCGGCCGCGACACGACGGCGCAGGGCGATCAGATCTTCAACGGCGCGCTCGACAACGCGACGGGAACTGCGGGGCTGCTGGAGCTGGCGAAGGCGTTCAAGGGGCTGCAGCCGGCGCCGCGGCGCTCGATCCTGTTCGTCTCCGTCACCGGCGAGGAGAAGGGGCTGCTCGGCGCGAAGTACTACGCGACGCATCCGCTCTACCCGCTCGCGAAGACGGCGGCGGACATCAACATGGACGAGCTGAACCCGTGGGGACGGACGCGCGACATGATCGTCATCGGGCTCGGGAACTCGACGCTCGACGACGTGCTGCGCCGCGTGCTCACGGCCGACGGGCGCACGATCACGCCGGACGCCGAGCCGCAGAAGGGGTTCTACTACCGCTCCGACCACTTCGAGTTCGCGAAGCAGGGCGTCCCCGCGCTCTACACGGAGATCGGCGTCGACGCGGTGGGGCAGCCGGCCGGCACGGGGCTCAAGCGGCGGCAGACGTTCGACGAGACCGACTACCACAAGCCGTCGGACGACGTGAAGCCCGGCTGGGACTTCGCCGGCGCGGTGGACGACCTGCGCGCGCTGTTCCGCGTCGGCTACCTCGTGGCGCAGCAGGACGCGATGCCGACGTGGAAGCCGGGCACGGAGTTCAAGGCGAAGCGGGACTCGATGATGCGCTGAGCGGCGCGGCCTAACGCGGCGCTGGCGGCCGCACCTCGCTCATGAGCCCGACCGTGTTCCCCTCGCTGTCGCGCAGGAACACCATCCACAGGTCGTGGTCGGGCATGCGCGCGATGAGGTGCGGCTCGTCGACGAACGTGACGCCGCGGGCGGCGAGGGTATCGTACGCGGCGCGGATGTCGGGCACGAGGTAGTACAGCACCGACGTCCCGCCGCTCTCCCCCTCGGGGCGGCTCAGCATGAGCCGCACGCCGCCGCAGTCGAAGAACGCGAGTCCCGGCGGCGCCGAGAATAGGAAGCGCAGGCCGAGCACGTCGCGGTAGAACGCCGTGGCGCGCTCCACGTCCTGCACGAGCACCGAGATCTGACCGATGCGCTCCGGCGCCACCGGCGCCGTCACCGCTGCCGACGAGGTCATTGCCCCTCCCGCGCAGATAGTTAGCTTTGCTAAGTAACTCGCGAGGATGATGCACCGTGGCGACGCGACGCGCAAGATCCCACCCCGTTCTCCCGCCGGCCGACGACACCGCCGTCGCGGTCGCCGACCGGCTGCACTCGGCGGCGATCCACCTCCTGCGGTCGCTGCGCCGCGAGGACGTGCGCACGGGGCTCACCGCGCCGCGCCTCTCGGCGCTCTCCGTCGTCGTGTTCGGCGGCCCGCGCACGCTCGGCGAGCTCGCCGCCGCCGAGCAGGTGCGGCCGCCGACGATGACGCGGCTCGTCGCGGCGCTGGAGGCGCAGGGACTCGTGGCGCGCGACCCCGATCCCACCGATGGGCGCGTGGTGCGCGTGCGCGCGACCGCGAAGGGCCAGCGCCTGCTCGCGGCCGGCCGCGCACGCCGCGTCGCGACGCTCGCCGCGCAGGTCGACGCGCTGACGCCGGAGGAGCGTGAGACGCTCGCCCGCGCCGCGGACCTCGTCGAGGCGATGCTGCGCGCGCCGACGAACGATTGACGAACGGTCGAGGAACGCGCAGGGTTTGCCGCTGCGTCATCATGGGCCGGTCTGCACGCACGCCACCGAGTTCCCTGGGGGTGAGACATGCGCCACAGCATCGTCGGTTCCACGATCGTCACGCTTGCGCTGGTCGTCCCGTGCACCGCGAGGGGCCAGGTCCTCTCGGGCGCGGCCGGTGGCAACGGGTTCGACTTCGCGCCGAACTGCAGCAACCCCATCGCGACCGTCGTCGCCCCGATCGGACAGACGATCTGCACCGGGCCCGGTGCGAACGGCGTGGGGAACTGGGACGCGAGCTTCGGCGCGCTGCACGTGTTCGCCGAGGTCGATGCCACCAGCGCGCTGCCGTCGATCCAGTACCTCACCATGAGCGCGCTCGGGCGACTCGACGACCCACTGGTCTTCACCGGCGTGCGGCCGAGCACCGTGGTCGTCTCCCTGCAGGAGACGTGGACGCAGGGCAGCTCGTACATGGGGCTCGGCCCGAACGCGTTCACCTCCGAGCTGACGGTCGGGGGCGCGTACTTCTGCACGAACGATTACCTCGCCTCGTACGCCGCCGGCTCCTTCTCGCAGGGCCGGAGCGTGAGCTGCGAGATCCCGAGCACGGGCCTGCTCACCCTGTCGTATCAGATCAGCGCGTTCGCGACGATCGCGAACCCGTCATACCCGACGCTCGCTCCCTTCTCGGGCACGACGATCACCGACGCGTCGCACACGGGGCTGATCACCGGGCTGACATTCTTCGACGCCGCAGGGAACGACATCACGTCGTCGGTGACCTACACGACGGGGTCGGGTGCCCGCTATCAGGGGTTGCCCACGGCGACCGCGCCGGAGCCCGCGCCGGGGCTGCTGGTCGGCACGGGAATGCTCGCCGTCGGCGTGGTCGTCACGCGACGCCGCCGATGCCGAGTGGGCCCGGTGGCCGGCCGTTAGGCGACCATCGACGATTCGGCACGCGTGCATCGCTATGTTACGACTCGGACACCGGCCGCCTTCCGCACCGTCTGCCATGCGCCACCTGCTCGCCGCCGCCCCCGCCCTGCTCCTCGCCTCGCCCGCCGCCGCGCAGGCGCGCGCCGAGTACTACTCCGCCGGCGCGCTCGCGCGCACGGCCGACTCGCTCCGCACCGCGAAGTCCGTCGCGAAGGTCCTCGGCGACCGCGGGAGCTACCAGTACGTGCTCGTGACGCGCGACGCGACCGCGGGCCCCGAGATGCACGCGCGGTGGACCGACGTGATGCTCGTGCAGGCCGGCTCGGCGACGGTGCTGTTAGGCGGCCAGTACCAGGGCGGGCACGAGGAGACGCCGGGCGAGACGCGCGGCGGCCAGCTCGTCGGCGCGAACGCGCAGCGCGTCGCCGTGGGGGATCTTCTCGTGATTCCCGCCGGGATGCCGCACCAGGTGCAGGTCGCGCCCGGCGCATCGATCCGCTACGTGACGGTGAAGGCGCCGGAGCACTGATCGATGAGGCGGTTCTGGTGAGGCGGTTCTGATCGTGCGGTTCTGATCGTGCGGTTCTGGTGAGGCGGGAGGGGCTGATACGGCGAAGCCGATACGGCGCTGCTGGAAGAGCGACTGGTCGCCGTTCCGGAACCGCCTTTACAGCCCCGCCGCACCCGCCCCGCCTCACCCGCCCCTCCCGCCGTATCAGAACCGCCTCACCAGAACCGCCTCACCAGAACCGCCTCACCAGAACCGTTTCATCGGCCCACCCAGTACGTGACCTTCACGAGAAACACGTTCTCCGGCCGGTCGCGGAACAGCGCGCTCGACTCGTGCGGCAGGTCGAGCGTGCCGTCGGCCGTGGCGCCGAAGCGCTGCTGGGTCCACACCAGGTAGGCCGCGGAGCCGGGGCGATACTCCCACCGCAGCACTGCCGTGCCGCGCAGCGAGCGCTGGGTGAAGTTCGGGTCGGCGATGTCGAAGGCGCGGGCCGGGCCCGTCCCGTCGGGGTCTACGGTGTATACACGCGTCGCCCCGTCGCGCGAGACCGTGCCGACGTCGCGCCCGTAGTCGAGCGTGCGCACCGTGCGCGGCGCGGCGAACTCGCGGAACGCGCGGTAGTCGCCGCTCGCGAAGAACGGCTGCGCGAACAGCTGCAGCGTGACGTCGGGGCGGAACGTCCAGTTCACGCGCGTGTCGAGCGACAGCGTGCGCGTGTGGATGCCGGCGAACACGTAGCGCGTGCCGCCGAACGCGGTCGCCGTCGGATCGGTCACCGCGGTGACGTACTGTGCCGGATCGTCGCCCGCGTTGTACGTCGGCTGCACCTGCACGAACACGTTCGCCGCCGGCTTCAGCGCCATCCCCGGCTGCACCGTCAGGCCGTGCGACGTCACATCGATGCCGCGCGACGGCTCGACGCTGAGATCGAACACGGCGCGGCGCCGCGCGTCGGTGGAGAGCTGCAGGTGCAGGAAGTCGTAGCCGGCGCGCTTCACCGTCGGCCCACCGCGCGTGAGGCGGTCGTCGAACACGGTCGGGTGGTGGATGACGAACGTGCGCAGGTTCCAGTAGTTCGGGAGCTCCATGCCGTAGTACGCCTGCGCCTGCAGGTCGGTGCGGTTCCCGTCGTAGTCGAGCTCCTGCTGCCCGCCGATCGTCCAGAAGATGTTGCGGTACCAGCGCGTCGGACGCGTGTACTGCTGCCCGAGGTTCGCGTTCATCCACCGGTAGTCCGCGCGGCCGAGGAACGCGAGGTCGTTCACCTCGAACCCGGGGCTGCGCCAGTTCTGCGCCGTCTCCCAGAGCCAGCGCCCACTCTGCTTCGCGAGCCGCGTGTAGAGCCCGTAGCCGCGCAGCGCGGTGGCGAGCGTGTCGTACGACGCGTCGAACAGCCCGTCGCCCGTGACCTCGCGCCCGGGGCGCTGGAAGTAGTGCGCGCTCGACCGCTCGACGCGCGCGATCGACGCCGCGGACCCGGCGACGTTCGACACCACGACGCCGCCGCGCCACCCGTAGGCGCGCTGGTGCCAGGTGTGGTTCCAGTCGAGCCCCACCGCCTCGGCGTGCGTGTGCAGCCGGTCGACGACGACGGTGTCGCCCTCGAGCCGGCGCGCCGTCGACGTGGCGATCACGCCGATCGTCGTCGCGCCGCGCCGCAGATCCTTCTTCACGCGCCCCACGAAGTAGTTCGCGAGCGGCTCGACGAGCTGCCGCCGCTCCGGCCCGTTAGGCAGGGGCATGTAGCGCGCCGTCTCGCGGCTCGTCACGGCGTCGAGCACGCCCACGGTGTAGCCGGAGCTCGTGCGCCCGGTGAGCTTCGCCGCGCCGAGGATCGTCGCGTCCCCGGGCGTGTCGTCGAACGCGGCGCGGTCGTCGACCCACCCGTTGAGCTGCGGCGGCCGCCCGATGCGCCGCGAGTAGAACACGCTGAGGCTCGACGTGTTGCTGCAGAAGTAGCAGCTCATCCCGCTGAACGAGAACGCGCCGCGTCCGGCGACGAAGAACGGCCGCTTCTCGTCGTAGAACGTCTCGAACGCGGACAGGTTCAACGTCGCCGGGTCGACCTCCACCTGGCCGAAGTCGGGGTTCAGCGTCGCGTCGAGCGTGAGGTTCGACGTCACGAGGTACTTCACGTCGCCGCCGACGCGCGCGCCGAGGGCGCTGCCGCCGTGGTACGGGTTGCCCGGCGCCGCGTAGCGGAACTGGCCGCGCGACACGACGTACGGCATGAGCTCCACGCCGCGCGGCCGCTCGGGGATCGCGAGCCCGGTGAGGTGACCGTAGAACGCGGCGCCGCCGGTCGCATCGCGCGGACGGTACGCCCACATGTCGCGCTCGTTGAGCCGGTCGACGTAGCGCCACACCTGCAGCCCCCACGTCTGCGGCGCCGACCCGCGCGCGAAGCGGAGCTGCGAGTACGGGATGCGCAGCTCCGCGGTCCACCCCGCGGAGTCGATGCGCGCCGCGGCCTCCCACACGGGATCCCACGACCCGTCGCCGCTGTACGACTCGCCGCGCACGCCCGCCGGGTTCACCTCGAACCACACCTCGTCGATGTGGTTGTGGTACGGGTCGAGGACGATCGCGAGCTTGTCGGTCGTGAGCGAGTTGAACGACCCGTTGTCGCCGCTGCCGTCGAGCAGCTGGTCGCGGCGGGCGAGCGGCGCGCGCACGCCGGCGGCGCCTAACGGATCGCTCATGCGCGCGCCGACGTACAGCGCGTCGTCGTCGTACAGCACGCGCACCTCGGTGGCGAGCGCCGCCGGCTCGCCCTCGGCGGGCTGGTACTGCCGCAGCCCGGTGATCGGCGTCGCGGCGCGCCACGCGGCCTCGTCGAGGCGCCCGTCGAGCGCGATGGGGCTCGTGCGGTGCGCGGCGGCGGCGACCGGCGGCGGCGTGGGATGCACGGACGACGTGGCCTGCGCGCCGACGAGCGACGGCACGACCACGAGCGCGATGGCGAGGCGGGACACGGGCATCGGACGAGGCGGGTGAGGCGGTGGCACTACTGCGACAGGCCGCTCCCGCGCAGGGTTTCACCGCCCCGCATAGGTCATTCGACCGAGTTGCCTGGGGTTCGGGCGGGCTATACTGTCGGCCATCCGCACCGCTCCCTCCCCCGAGGCTCCCTGCCATGGACCCGTTGATGCTCGTGCTGCGCCTCCTGCACATCCTCGCCGGCGTGTTCTGGGCCGGCGCGATGGCGATGCTCGCGTTCCTGCTCTTCCCTGCGATCCGCGCGACGGCGCCGGCGGGGGGGCAGGTGATGGGCTACCTGATGAACGTGAAGAAGCTGTCGGTCTGGCTCAACGCGGCGGGCCTCTTCACGCTGCTCTCGGGGCTCGGCATGATCTGGCACAACAGTGCGCTGAGCGGCGGCGCGTGGTTCCGCGCGAGCTCGTCGCACACGTTCCTCCTCGGCGGCGCGCTCGCGCTGCTCGGCGGGATCATCGGCAGCACGGTGAACCGCCGCACGGCGGTGCGCATCGCGGCGCTCGGCGCCCAGATCCAGTCGGGCGGCGCCCCGCCGACCGCCGCCCAGGCCGCGCAGATGGCCGCGCTGCAGACGCGGCTCGGCAAGGCGATGCACACGGTCGCCGGCCTGCTGCTGCTCGCGGCGGCGATGATGGCGATCGCGCGGTATACCTGAGAGGGCAGGAGGGCAGGAGGGCAGGAGGGCAGGAGAGTCCGACGCTCTCCTGCCCTCCTGCCCTCCTGCCCTCCTGCCCTCGCCTCTTCCCTCGGGGCTTCAATCGAAGGACGGGACGTATTCCTCCCGCGGCGCCGGCGCGAGGATCGGGTTGCGGTCGAGGATGCGCGCGCAGGTGTTCCAGCGGAGGATCGCCTCGTCGTTGCCGGCGGGGCGCAGTGCTTCGGCGCGCTCGAAGTGCTCCATGGCCTCGCGGAACGACGCGTACGCGGACTGCGCGGCGCCGTGCGCGGTGGTGCGCGCGAGACGATGGAGCTGCGCGAGTGCCGCACGCTCGCAGATGATCCCCGCGTAGTACTGGCGGCGGTACTCGTCGTCGAGGCGCGGCACGAGGTCGCGCGCGCGGCGCATGCCGGCGTTGTTCTCGTGCTCGAACTGATCGGTGATCGCGAGCAGCATCGTCTCCAGCGCCTGCTGGTTGTCGGCGTCCACCGCGAGCACGTCGAGGCAGATGCTCTCGGCGGCGGACGGCTCGTTCAGCAGGCGATACCGGTGCGCCTTGTCGAGCGCGGCGGCGACGCTCTCGGCGGAGATCGGCTTCGGGTCGAACCTCATGGCGCCCTCCCTTGCAGTTGGCGGCGGCTGAACAGCTTGACGAGCTTGCCCAACGGATCGAAGAACTCGTCGACCACGCGCTCCTTCAAAGGGATGATCGCGTTGTCGGTGATGCGGATCCCCTCGGGGCACACCGTCGTGCAGCACTTCGTGATGTTGCAGTAGCCGATGCCGTGCTCGTGCCGCAGCGCCGGCACGCGGTCGGCCACGTCGAGCGGGTGCATCTCGAGCGCGGCGGCGTGCACGAGGAAGCGTGGCCCGACGAACTCCTCGTGCAGCCGGTGGTCGCGCAGCACGTGGCAGACGTCCTGGCAGAGGAAGCACTCGATGCACTTCCGGAACTCCTGCACGCGGTCGACGTCGGCCTGCCCCATGCGCCACGTGCCGTCGGGCGCGTCGGGCGCGCGCGCGGCGTGAACTCGGCCACGGCCTGCTTCTGCCGGAAGTTCCACGACACGTCGGTCACGAGGTCACGGACCGGCGGGAACGACCGCATCGGCTCCACCGTGATCGGCGCGTTGCCGGGGAGGTCGCTGAGCCGCGTCATGCACATGAGCCGCGGCTTGCCGTCGATCTCCGCCGAGCACGAGCCGCACTTCCCCGCCTTGCAGTTCCAGCGCACCGCGAGGTCGTTCGCCTGCTCGGCCTGGATCTGGTGGATCGCGTCGAGCACGACCATCCCCTCGCTCACCGTGGTCGCGTAGTCCACGAGCGCGCCCTGCCCCGCGGCGCCGCGCCACACGCGGAACGTGCGCATCGCGCGCGACTCCGCGGTGCGCGTCTCCGGCCGCGGAAGGCCGGTGCGCGCGTCGTAGGCGGCGGTGTCGCGAAGGCTCGGGACGGAGGCGGACATGAGCGACCAGGTTGATGGATGAGAAACCGGCTGCGTGGCTGCGTGGCTGCGTAGCTGCGTGGCTGCGTGGGCAGTTCGTGTCACGCAGCCACGCAGCTACGCAGCCACTCTCCGCATCGGCTGCCGGCGCCAGTAGGTGAGCGATCGCCAGAGCCACTCGAGCGGGCCGAAGCGGAAGCGCGCGAGCCACCAGGACGCGAGCGCGAGCTGCACCGCCCATACCGCGGCCACGACGCCGAGCAGCTGCACGCGATCGAGCTTCGCGAACAGGCCGAAGCCGTACCCGTAGAACAGCGTCGTGCAGAGCACCGTCTGCAGGATGTAGTTCGTGAACGCCGTCCGTCCCACGGCCGCCAGCGGGCCGGTACGCGCGGCGAGCGACGAGCGGCAGAGCAGCATGACGAGCGCGAGCCACGCGAACGACGTGCACGCGGCCCCCCAGTAGTTCCACTGGTCGCCGAAGAAGAACGAGTAGCGCACGCTCCACCCGTGGCGCGCGTCCTCGCGAATCCCCCACGCGTTCAGCGCGACGCCGACCGCCGCGCCCACGGCGAGCATCCGCAGGTAGAACGCGCGCGGGCGCGACGCGTCGAGCACGTGCGCCTTCAACAGCCCCATGCCGACGAGCATGAGGCCGAGCGTCTTCCACGCCACGAAGAAGAAGAAGATGTACGTCTCCATCGCGATCGCGTCGTCGACGCGGGACGACGTCTGCGCGAGCCAGCCGCCGTCGCGGTACGTCGCGATCTCGCGCGCGAGCTGGGCCGCGGTCGGGCGCCACATGTCCTGCTCGAAGCCGGCGACGGTCGCCGGTGGCCAGAACCGCATGGAGAAGCCCGCGCCGAGCCAGATCAGCGCTCCCACGACGAGGAACACGCCGCCGACCACGAACAGCGTCCGCGGCGCCTTGCGGCGGAACGCGTAGGCGGCCATGCCGCACAGCGCGTACGTGTAGAGGATGTCGCCGGACCAGAGCAGCCAGGCGTGCAGCATGCCGAAGACGAGGAGCCACGCCATGCGCCGGACGTGCAGCGCCGCCGGCCGCCGCCCGCGCGACTCGACGCGCTCGGTCATCAGCACGACGCCGGCGCCGAACAGCATCGCGAACAGCCCGTACATCTTCTGGTCGACGAGCACGCGCCCGACGGCCCACAGCCACCAGTCGGCGCCCGCGAGGCCGCCGTACGCCGTGGGGTTCAGGTACGCGGCGGACGGCAGGCCGTACGACTGGACGTTCATCAACAGGATGCCGAGCAGCGCCACGCCGCGCAGCACGTCGATCGGCGCGATGCGCCCCCCGGCGCCGAGGGGCGCGGCGGAGGTCCCCGCGTCCGGCCGCGCGTCCATCGCCGCGCTCGGGACGACCCCGATCGTGGGGGGTGCCGCGGTCGTCATCCCAGCTCCTGGATGATCGCCTTCAGGTCGTCGCGCATCGGCGGGATGGGGCGCCGCTCGAGCTGCATCGCGCCGTCGCCGCCGCGCCGGAGCACGATGTTGAACGTCGCGCCCTGCGGATCCTTCGCCGGGTAGTCGTCGCGGAAGTGTCCGCCGCGGCTCTCCTTCCGCTCGATCGCCGCGCGCGCGACGGCCTCGGAGACGACGAGCAGGTTCGCGAGGTCGAGCGCGGTGTGCCACCCCGGGTTGTACTCGCGATTCCCGACGACGGAGACGAGCCGCGCGCGCTCGCGGAGCGCCGTGATGCCGTCGAGCGCGCGCGTCATCTCCTCCTCGCGCCGTACGATGCCGACGAGGTCCTGCATCATCTCCTGCAGCGCGTGCTGCACCGCGTACGCCGCCTCGCCCCCCGCGCGCTCGAACGGCGCCACCGCGTCGCGCGCCGCGGCATCCACGGCGCCGGCGTCGAGCGACGGCACGGCGTTCTCCCGGGCGAAGCACGCCGCGTGCTCGCCCGCGCGGCGACCGAACACGAGCAGGTCGGAGAGCGAGTTGCCGCCGAGCCGGTTCGCGCCGTGGAGTCCGGCCGCCACCTCGCCGGCGGCGAACAGCCCGGGCACGGTCGACATCTGCGAGTCGCCGTCGACGCGCACGCCGCCCATGACGTAGTGCGTCGTGGGGCCGACCTCCATCGGCGTCGTCGTGATGTCGATGTCGGCGAGCTGCTTGAACTGGTGGTACATGCTCGGGAGCTTCTTCTTGATGTGCTCCGAGGCGTTAGGCAGCTTCTCCTTGATCCACGCGATGTCGAGGAACACGCCGCCGTGCGGGGAGCCGCGACCCTCCTTCACCTCGCGCATGATGCAGCGCGCGACGTGGTCGCGGGTGAGCAGCTCGGGCGGGCGGCGGGCGCTCTTGTCACCTTGCGTGTAGCGCCAGCCCTCTTCCGGCGTGTCGGCGGTCTGCGCGCGGTAGTTCTCCGGAACGTCGTCGAACATGAACCGCCGCCCGTCGCGGTTCGTGAGCACGCCGCCCTCGCCGCGCACGCCCTCGGTGACGAGGATCCCGCGCACGCTCGGCGGCCAGATCATCCCCGTGGGGTGGAACTGCACGAACTCCATGTCCATCAGCTCCGCGCCCGCCTCGTACGCGAGCGCGTGCCCGTCGCCGGTGTACTCCCAGGAGTTGCTCGTGATCTTGAACGCCTTGCCGATGCCGCCGGTCGCGAGCACCACGGCGCGCGCGCGCCACACCCTGAACCGCCCGCGCTCGCGGTCGTAGCCGAACGCGCCGGCCGCGCGGTCGCCGTCCTTCAGCAGGCGCAGCACGGTGCACTCCATGTGCACCTCGATCCCCTTCCGGTGGACGACGCGGTCCTGCAGCGTGCGGATGATCTCGAGCCCCGTGCGGTCGCCGACGTGCGCGAGCCGCGGGTAGCGGTGGCCGCCGAAGTTGCGCTGCAGGATGCGCCCGTCGTCGGTGCGGTCGAACACGGCGCCCCACGCCTCGAGCTCGCGGATGCGCGCCGGCGCTTCCTGCGCGTGCAGCTCGGCCATGCGCCAGTTGTTGACGTACTGCCCGCCGCGCATGGTGTCGGCGAAGTGCACGCGCCACGAGTCGCGCTCGTCGACGTTCGCCATCGCCGCCGCGGCACCGCCCTCGGCCATCACGGTGTGCGCCTTACCGAGCAGCGACTTGCACACGAGCGTCACCCGGCACCCCGCGGCTTCGGCCTCGATCGCGGCGCGCAGTCCCGCGCCACCGGCACCGATCACCAGCACATCGCAGTCGTGCGTCTCGAACTCGGGCATAATCTAGAACTCGAGGTGTCTCCACGCTCCACGCTCCGCGCTCCACGCTCACTCCGTCTCGCGGGGACGCCGAGCGTGGAGCGTGGAGGGTGGAGCGTGGAGGAGATCAGAAGATTCGCGCGTCGTGCCAGATCCCCATCGCGCACAGTCGCACGTAGAGATCCGCGAACGCGACCGAGACGAGGCTCGCCCACGCGAACCGCATGTGCACGCGATTGAGGCAGCTCACGCAGTCGTACGCCGCCTTGCGCGCGGGGCGGCCGTGCAGCCGGTCGAGGTAGCCGCCGACGACGTGGCGCAGCGAGTGGCAGCCCAGCGTGTAGCAGCCGAGCAGCACGACGTTCGCCGCGAGCACGAGCGTGCCGACGCCGATGCCGAAGCCGTCGGGGAAGCGCGTCGCCTTCACGACGTCGTACGCGAGGACGACGAGGAAGCCTAACGCGATGTACAGGAAGTACCGGTGGACGTTCTGCACGATGAGCGGGAAGTAGCGCTCGCCGCGATAGCGTCCCGTGGTACGGAACCCCGGCTCGCCGACGGCGCACGACACGGGATCGGCCCAGAACGCCTTGTAGTAGGCGCCGCGGTAGTAGTAGCAGGTGAAGCGGAAGCCGCCCGGGGCCCACAGGATGAGCAGCGCCGCGGAGAACGGCAGCGCGTGCGGCCACCACGCCGGCTGCGGCCCGAACCACGCGTGCGTCGAGTCGCCGAACAGCAGCGGCGAGTAGAACGGCGACAGGTACGGGCCCGACTCGTAGTACGCGCCCTGGAACGCGGCCCACGTCGCGTACACGACGAACGCGCCGAGGATCGCGAACGTCACCGCGGACTGCACCCACCAGGCGTCGCGGCGCGACGTCTCGCCGAAGCGGCGTGGGGGAGCGAGCGGGAGCGGCGCGTGAGCCATCGCTATCCTCCGGTCTCGGTGGGCGGTGTCGGCTATTCGACAGTCCGGTACACGCCCTGTCAACACGGCGACCGCCCTTTCCGCTCTTTCCGCCCCTTCGTCGTACAGACACATTAGCGCTCGATGCCCGAGCCCCCGGTCGTCCCGCTCCGGCCCTCCCCGCTCGCGCGGCTCGCGCGCGAGCGCGACAGCCTGCGCGGCGTCATCGCGTCGATCGGACGCGAGACCGACCTCGCACCGCTGCTCGCGCGCGTGCTCGAGCACGCGTGCGCGCTGCTCGCCGCCGACCACGGCGCGATCAGCCTCGTCGACGAGTCGCGCGGTACGGTGCGCGCCGCCGCGGTGCGCGACATGCCCGCGGTGCGCATCGGCGACATCATCCCGCCGGGCGTCGGCATGGTGGGGCTCGTGCTCGAGCGCAGAGCGCCGGTGTGCGTGCGCCGCTACGCGGAGATCCCGACGCCGATCGTGCCCGCGCTCGACGAGCACGCGATGATCGGCGTGCCGGTGCACTGGGGCGACGCGCCGATGGGCGTGTTCGCGCTCGGCCGCGCCCCCGACGCGTCCACCGGGCGGCGGCGGCCGTTCGGCGCGCGCGACGTGGAGACCCTCGAGGAGTTCGCGCGCCACGCGGCGATCGCGGTGCACAACGCGCGGCGCCTCGCGGCCGAACGGCTGCGCGGCGAGCGGCTCGCGCTCATCGCGCACGTCGGGCGGCTCGTCACCGGCGACCTGCAGCGCGACGAGCTGCTGCAGCGCGCCGCCGACGCGATCCACGAGATCCTCGGCTACGAGAACGTCGCGATCGCGCTGCTGCTCCCCGAGGATCCCGACACGCTGCTGCTGCACTCGCTCGGCGGCGGCTACAAGCGCGCGATCGGCGGACGCCACCACATCCCGATCGACCGCGGACTCATGGGCGCCGCGGCGCGCACGCGCGAGGTCGTGCTCGCGAACGAGGCCGCGTCCGACCCACGTTATCTCCCGACGCCGGGCACCGACGGCCGACAGGCGGAGGTCGTGCTCCCACTGCTCGCCGGCGACCGCGTGCTCGGCGTGCTGAACGTGGAGCGGCGCGAGCCGTTCGCGGCGGAGGACGTCGACGGGCTGCGCATCGTCGCCGACCAGCTCGCGGTCGCGCTGGAGAACGCGCAGCTCTACGAGGCCGCGCAGCGCGCCGCCGCGCTCGAGGAGCGGCACCGCCTCGCGCGCGAGCTGCACGACTCGGTGACGCAGCAGCTCTTCACCGCGTCGCTCGTCGCGCAGTCGGTGGGCGCGGCGTACGCGCGCGACATGGTGGAGGGCGAGCGGCGCGCCTCGATGCTCGTCGACATCACGCGCGGCGCGCTGGCCGAGATGCGCGCGCTGCTCACCGAGCTGCGGCCGTCGGCGGAGTGGCCGGTGCTGACGATCCCCGACGCCGGGCTCGCGCGGCTGCGTGGCGTGGGGCTCGTGGAGGCGGTCCGCACGCACGTCGCGTCGGGCGCCGTCGGCGAGGTCGCGGTCGACGTCGTCGACGACGGGTGGACGCCGCAGCCGCCGGCGATCGAGGAGACGCTCTACCGCATCGCGCGCGAGGCGCTGCACAACGTGGTGAAGCACGCGCACGCCGCACGGGCCGAGGTGCGCGCGACGACGCGCGGCGGCGTGGCGCGGCTCACCGTGCACGACGACGGCGCGGGATTCGACCCGGGCACGCGCATCGGCGGGCGGCGCGACGGTGGGCTCGGCCTGCGATCCATGCGCGAGCGCGCGGCGGAGCGCGGCGGCGCGCTGCACGTGGAGAGCGCGCCGGGCCGCGGCACCACGGTGGAGGCGGCGCTTCCCCTCGGCGAGGCGGACATGCCATGAGCGCGCGCGACACGAGCGGACACGACGGCGCCGGCGCGGTGCGCGTGCTGATCGCGGACGACCACGAGATCGTGCGCGAGGGGCTGCGCATGATCCTCGGCGACGCGTCCCCGTTAGGCGGCGCGGCGATCGACGTCGTCGGCGAGGCGGGCACGGGCGACGAGGCGGTGCGGCTCGCGGGCGAGCTGCGCCCCGACGTGGTGCTCATGGATCTGCTCATGCCCGGCACCGACGGGCTCGAGGCGCTGCGCCGCATCCGCGCCGCGGGCACGGCGCGCGCGGTGCTCATCCTCACCACCTTCGGCGACGACGCGAAGGTGCGCGAGGCGATCCAGGCGGGCGCGTTAGGCTACCTGCTGAAGGACATGCAGAAGGACGATCTCGTGCGCGCCGTGCACGCCGCCGCGCGCGGCACGCCGACGCTCGACCCGCGCGCGCAGCAGCTGCTCATGCGCCACCTCGCCGAGCCGGCCGCGCCGTCGCCGTTCGACGGGCTGACGCCGCGCGAGCGCGACGTGCTGCGGCTCATCGCGCAGGGACGCAGCAACAAGGAGATCGCCGCCGCGCTCTTCCTCAGCCTCGGTACGGTGAAGGGCTACGTGAGCGCGATCCTCCCGAAGCTCGGCGTCGGCGACCGCACGCAGGCGGCGCTGTTCGCCACGAAGCACGGGCTGACCTGACGCGCTGAGCGGCCGCCGAGCCGCCGCTGCCCCTGTCTTTCGGCAGGGGTCCGCCCATCCATCGCGGGGCCGAGATCCGGCCGGTCGCCGGAATGCGCCGCGCGCGTGAGACCGAGACCTTGGTGGTGCGCCGTGCAGCGTCCGGCGCTCGTCTCACCTCTTCTGGAGATCGACCCATGCGAGGCACCATCACGCTCGTCGGCGCGCTGTTAGGCGCCTGCCTTCTGGCCGACTGCGGCAACGCCTACGACGATCCGACGACGCCGCAGGTGGACCCCGCGGTCGCGGCGGACGACGCGCTCGCCGCCGCGGGCTTCCTCGTCACGCGCGACGGCGCGAAGCAGGTCGTGCGCGCGACGGGCGACATCAAGTCGGGGATCGACGCGTACCGCGCGCTGCTCGGCACGCTCAACCCGAACACGGCGGGCGAGCAGGCGACCGGGCGCCGCGAGATCAACTGGGACGGCGTCCCCGCCGCGGTCACCAACACCGACGCGTTCCCGGCCGACTTCTTCAACAAGAACTCCCCGCGCGGCGCCGTGCTCGCGACGACGGGCACCGGATTCCGGGTGGCCGACGACGGCTTCGCCGCGGTGAACCCCTCGTACGCCGGCGAGTTCAACGTGTTCAGCCCGGCGAAGGTGTTCGCCGCCGTCGGCAGCGCCGCGCTCGAGGTGCGCTTCTTCGTCGCGGGCTCCGCCACGCCGGCCACCGTGACCGGCTTCGGCGCGGTGTTCGCCGACGTCGGCCGCTCGGGACGCACGACGATCGAGTACTACGACGTGGCCGGCCGGTTGATCGCCGCGGTCGCCGGCCCGCGCCAGAACGGCGCCGCGGGGCTCTCCTTCGCCGGCCTCGTGTTCGACACGCCGATCGTCGCGCGCGTGCGCATCACCTCGGGCGAGGCGCCGCTCGGCGCGTCGGTGCGCGACGCCACGCGTGGCGGCTCGGCGGACCTCGTGGTGATGGACGACTTCGTGTACGGCGAGCCGCACGCGATCAAGTGAACGACTGCCGCGTGGCTGCGTGGCTACGTGAGGGCCTAACGGATCACGCAGCCACGCAGCCACGCAGCCACCAACCGGAGACTCTCCCGCCATGACCCAGATGTGGACCGTTCGCGGCACGCTCGCGGTCGACGAGACATGGACGACCTGCGGCGAGGACGGCGCCCTGGTGGTGCGGCGGCGGCCGCTCGCCGGGGTGCGCGTCGAGGTGCGCGGCTTTCCCGACGATCGCGCGTGCCGCTCGCCGTTCGGGAGCGCGGTGACGGACAGCGCGGGACGCTTCCGCGTGCGCGCCGTGCGGCCGACGTGGTCGCAGGAGCTCGACGTGCGCGCGCGGTTCGCCGACGCGCTCGTCGTGGTCGGGGTGGGCGGCGGGTTCGGCGCGCGGGAGCTCGCACCATGGCGCGAGCTCGTGGCCGAGGCGCCGGCGACGGGGCCGGTCGTCGAGCTGGGAACGCTCGTCTTCGGCCACGGCGAGCCGGGCGCGCGCGGGCGTCACGCGGACGAGGCGGCGGCGTGGTACGTCGCGCGCACCGCGCTCGCGTTCCTCCGCGCGCGCGGCGAGGCCACGCCGATCACGCCGCTCGTGCTCGCGTCGCCGGTGAAGCCGTCGCGCGACGCGGTGCTGCACGACGTCGTGCGGTGGTGGCTGCACGGGCACGCCGATCCCGACGTCCCGGCCGGACTCGTCGTGTCGTCGGTGCAGCGCGCGCTGTGGCCGACGCAGGAGCGCGTCACCCGCCTGACGGCGGCGGCGGAGCTGCCGTGCACGCGCGGCGACGACTGCGTCGGTGGGCCGGTGCCGCACACCGAGGAGGAATGCCTCGCGATGGAGGCACGATGGAATGCCGGCCGACGCCGCCGAACCGGATGACCCGCCGACCATGACCGACACGACCTGCTACGACGCGCTCGCCGCGCGCTATCACCTGCTCTACGCCGACTGGGAGTGGAGCATCGCGCGACAGGGCGCGGCGCTCGCCGGGCTGCTGGGCGAGCTCGGCGTGTGCGCCGGCGCACGGGTGCACGACGCGGCGTGCGGCATCGGCACGCAGACGATCGGGCTCGCGCAGCGGGGCTACCGACTCTCCGCGTCGGACCTCTCGCCCGGCGCTGCGGCGCGCGCGCGCGACGAGCTCGCGCGGCGCGGCGCGACGGCCGACGTGCGCGTGGCCGACATGCGCGCGCTGCCCGTGCTGCTGCGCGAGCCGATCGACGCCGTGATCGCGTGCGACAACGCCGTACCGCACCTGCTCACCGACGACGAGATCCTGAAGGCGTTCCGCGGCTTCCGCGCGGTGCTCCGTCCCGGCGGCGCGCTCGTCGTGTCGGTGCGCGACTACGCGGCGATGGCGCGCCAGGATCCCGACGTGCACCCGTACGGGCTGCGGCGCGTCGATGGACGTCGGGTGCTCGCCGTCCAGGTGTGGGAGTGGGACGACGACGGCCGCCGCTACGACGTCCGCATCTACGTCACGGAGGAGGAGGCGGACGGCCTGTGCACGACCACCGTGCACCGCAGCCGCTACTACGCCGTGTCCATCGCGCGGCTCACCGAGCTCGCGCTGCAGGCCGGCTTCCGCCGCGTCGAGCGACGCGACGGGGTGCTGTTCCAGCCGGTGCTCGTCGCGAGCGTGGAGAGCTGACCGACGCCGGGCACCGGAAGGGTCGCCGTCGTCAGGTCGCAGCGCCGCGGTCGGCGTGCTCGGGTCGCCCTCCCAGGTTCACGGCTTCCGCGTGCACCCGCTCCATGATCGCGGCGAGCTGGGTCTCGGCGTCGGCGCGCTCCTGGGGGGTGAAGAGGTCGCGGTTGGCCGCCGCGCGGAGCGACGCGAGCATCTCGTCGATCAGGTCGCGGAGGTGATGGTGTCGGCGTCGCTCGCGGCCCGCGGCGGGGCGGTCGGCGGGCTGCGGCGCGACGGCGCGGGTGTCGGTCATGCGTCCTCCGCTGATGGCATCGGGGGTGAGCGTTGCAGGACGAGGGCCAAGGGTCGAGGGGCAGGCGGCCCCGGCCCTTGGAGGGCTTTCGCGCATCCCATTGGGTCGGGAAGGAAATCCCGGTATGCTACGACTGGAACGACGCGGGGCCGGCCCGCCGCCGCTCTTCAGCCGCGGCCCGCCGGCGTTAGGCCTCCCCTCACCCGACCTCCCAATGCGCTCCTCGCTCACTCTCGCCGCGACCGTCGCCGTGCTCGCGCTCGACGCCGGCGCCGCTCGGGCCCAGACGGCCAGCAGCACGACCACCACGGTCACCACCACGACCACGACGACCGTCGTCGCTCCCGCCGTCGGCGAGGCGGCGCCCGACTTCTCGCTCCCGTGGGCCGACGGCAGCGGCGCCCGCGCGACGCCGGTGGCGCTCTCGGACCTCAAGGGGAAGGTCGTCGTCGTCGCGTTCTACCCGAAGGACCGCACGAGCGGGTGCACGGCCGAGCTGACGAAGTTCCGCGACGAGTACGCGTCGCTGTTCGGCGACGGGGTGGTCGTGGTCCCGGTCTCCGCCGACTCGATCGACTCGCACGTGTCGTGGGCGTCGGAGATGAAGTTCCCGTTCGCGCTCGCCTCCGACCCGAGCCTCGCGATCGCCGACAAGTACGGCTCGCGCATGGCCGGCCGGCCGATCGCCTCGCGCACCGTGTTCGTCATCGGCAAGGACGGCCGGATCGCGTACCGCGAGATGAAGTTCAACGCGCTCTCGGAAGACGCGTACAAGGCGCTCGCCGCCGCGGTGGCCGCCGCGCGCTAGGTCGACGGCATCGAACCGCAGAGGAACGCAGAGGGCCGCAGAGGACATCGAGTTCAGTCCTCTGCGGCCCTCTGCGTCCTCTGCGGTTCCAACGCAACGGCAATCCGATCGGGCTCCACGCGCCGTAGATCGCGCGTCACCAGCCGAGGTCCCGATCATGGCCAGCACGGTCGTCCCCCGTCCCCAGCACCTCCTCACCGTCGCCTTCGACCGGAGCGCGGGGTGGGCTGCGTTCGCGAGCGCGGCGCTCGGCGTGCTCTACGCGGTCGCGTTCGTCGTCCTGCGCGATCCGGGGCTGAGCGCGGCGACGCTGATGCTCGGCGCGCTCACCTCCACGGCGGTGTTCGTCGCGCTCCATGCGCGCACGAGCCCGATCGCGCCACCGGCCGCGCTGTGGGCGCTGCTCGTCGCGATGCTCGGCGCGCTCGGCGCCATGGTGCACGGCGGGTTCGACCTCGCGAACGTGCTGCACCCGCCGGCGGTGTCGAGCCCCGACCTGCCGAACGCGGTGGACCCGCGGGGGCTGCTCACGTTCGGGCTCTCCGGGCTCGGCACGCTCGCCTTCGCGCGGCTCCTCACGCGCGACGCGCGCACGCCGGCGTGGCTCGCGCCGTTAGGCGTGCTCTCCGGCGTGCTCTCGCTCGCGCTCTACGTCGGTCGGCTCGTGGTGCTGAACCCGGCGAGCCCGCTCATCGCGTTCCCTGCACTGGCGGCGGGGTTCGTCGTGAGCCCGGCGTGGTACATCGGACTCGGGCTGGCGTTACTGAGGGACTAGGGCGCGGGCGTGGGACGCATCATGGCCATCGCGTTTCCATCATGTCCATACCGCGCTCGATGGAGACCGATGGTAGCGCCATGAACGTGATCCGTATTGAAGTCACCGCCCCTCCCGCCTCATCCGCTCCACCAGCTCGCGCGACTCCCTCGACGGCTCCGCGTCGAAGTCCCGCCGGAGCCGCCGCGCGAAGTCGTCGTAGACGTGGAGCGCGCCGGCCACGTCGCCGTGCTCGGCCAGCAGCTGCATCACGCGGCGGAGCATCCGCTCGTCGGACGGGGCGAGCTCGCTGGCGCGCCTCGCGAAGCGGTTGGAGTTCGTGAGCTGGCCGCCGGAGGCGCTCTCGGCGGCGAGGCTCCACGCGGCGGCGGCCATCTTGTCACGCAGCATCGAGCGGGTGCGCTCGAGCCAGTCCTCGAACGCGCCGGCGTCCTGGACGAAGAACCCCGGCAGCAGGTCGCCGCGCTTGTACAGCTCGAGCGCGCGCAGGTAGCGCCCGGCGTCGACGGACTCGTCCGCGTCCACGGCGTCGCACCAGACGGCGTCGCGGGCGAGCGCGATCTCCTCGTCGCCCCGTCCCACGATCACGTCGTCGCCGAGCGCGCGGCGGAGATCGTACACCGCGCGGCGGAGCGACACGCGCGCGCGCTCCTGGTCGAGCTCCGGCCACAGCAGCCCGACGATCCGGTCGCGGCGGTGATAGCCGCGGGGCTGCGCGAGCGCGAGGTAGGCGAGCATGGCGATGCGCTTCGGCTGCGCGAGCAGCGCCTCCGCGGCGGCCGCGGGCAGGCCCCCGAGGTCCGTCGCGCCGAGCAGGCGCAGCTCGATCATGGCGTTCCCATTGCGTGCGTCCGTCGCTGGTCCCGCGGAAGTCTCCGCCGCGTGGCCGTCTGTAATCAAGTGGACGGCTCCGGGGACATCGATGCGAGACTTCGCAGAACGCGTGCGGCAGGCGCTGCAGGACCGGTACGACGTCGAGCGCGAGATCGGGCGCGGCGGCACGGCGACGGTGTTCCTCGCCACCGACCGCCGCCACGGCCGGCGCGTCGCGGTGAAGGTGCTGCACCCGCACTTCGCGGCGTCGACGTACGCCGAGCGGTTCCTGCGCGAGATCCACCTCGCCGCGGGCCTGCAGCACCCGAACGTCGTCGCCCTGCACGACTCCGGCGAGATCGACGGGCTGCTGTACTACGTGATGCCGTACGTCGCCGGCGAGACGCTGCGGCACCGGCTGCAGCGCGACGGGCAGCTGCCGGTGGACGACGCGGTGCGCATCGCGCGCGACGTCGCCGCGGCGCTCGGCTACGCGCACGCGCGCGGCATCGTGCACCGCGACGTGAAGCCGGAGAACGTGCTGCTGGCCGAGGGGCACGCGCTCGTGGCCGACTTCGGCATCGCGCGCGCGATCGGCAGCGACGGCACCGGCCTCACGACGAGCGGCGTGGTCGTCGGCACGCCCGCGTACGTCAGCCCCGAGCAGGCGAGCGGCGCCGCGGCGGTCGACGCGCGGAGCGACATCTACAGCCTCGGGTGCGTGCTGTTCGAGATGCTCGCCGGCGTGCCGCCGTTCCATGGGCCTAACGGCCAGGTGCTGCTCGCGCTCCACCAGACCGGCACGCCCCCGGAGCTGCGCGCCTACCGTGGCACCGTGCCGCCGTCGGTGGAGTCGACGGTCATGCGCGCGCTCGCGAAGGCGCCCGCCGACCGCTTCGCGTCGACGAGCGAGTTCGTCGCGTCGCTCGACGGGGCGTCGGTGCCGATGCCGCCGCGCGCGCGTACGTGGCGGCGCGCGTGGCGTCGTCTGCCGGCGGCGCTCGCGGTCGGGGCGCTCGCCTATCTCGCGATGCAGCTGCGCCCGACGCTGCCGCGCCCGCGGGCCGACGACACGGGGCTCGTCGTCGCGCCGTTCAACGTCGTGTCGTCCGACTCCGCGGTGCTCGTGTGGCGCGAGGGGATCGTGGACCTCCTGAGCACGAACCTCGCGGACGCGGGACCGATCCGCGCCGTGCCGCCGTCGGTCGCCGACGCGTACTGGCCGGCGCACGCGGACGCGACGTCGACCGCGGAGCTCGCACGGCGCACGGGCGCGCGGTTCGGCGTGTACGGCACGCTCGCCGCCATCGGCGTCGACTCGGTGCGGCTCGCCGCCGTGCTCGTCGACGTGCGCGACGACGGCGCGCGCACGGTCGGCGAGTTCCGGTGGGAAATGCCGAGGATGCGCCTAACGGAGCTGAGCGACTCGCTGTCGCGCGGCATCCTCGTCGCGCTCGATCGCGTGGTGCCGATCGGCGCCGTATCGGGCTCGTGGCTCGGCGCGCACACCACCGAGCCGGCGCTGAACGAGTTCCTGCGCGGCGAGCAGGCGTGGCGCCGCTCGGACTGGGGCGCGGCGATCGAGCACTACCAGCGCGCGCTCGCCGTCGACTCGACGTTCGCGCCCGCGCTGCGGCGCGTGGCGACGGCGATGGGATGGCAGGGGACGGAGGCCGACTCGCTAGTGCAGGTGTACCGGCTGCGCGCCGCGCGCTTCAACCACGGCCTTCCCGCGCGCGAGAGTTTGCTCGTCGTCGTCGACTCGCTGTCGGCCGCGGTGGCGATCGCGCGGCGCGACCCCGACGTCCCCGCGTCGGCGCTGTGGCGCGACGAGCGCCGGCTGTTCGCGACGCTGCGCGACGCGACGGCGCGCTACCCGAACGATCCGGAGCTCTGGTATCAGCTCGGCGACAAGCGGTACCACTACGCGGTGGGGCCGATGGCCGTGCCGCCGGAGTCGATCCTCGCGAGCTTCGACCGCGCGATCGCGCTCGATTCGGGGTTCGCGCCGAGCTACCTGCACGCGGTGGAGCTCGGGCTGCTGTTGGGCGGCGACTCCGCCGGGATGCGCTACGCGCGCAAGTACCTGACGCTGAACCAGGCCGACATCAGCGCGAGGGCGGTGAGCGCGACGGCCGGTCTCGTCGCCGCGGGCGGCCTCGCGGGCAGCGGCGTGCGCTTCGACACGGCGACGACCGACGCGCTCATCGCGACGCGCAAGATGATCGACCGCTGGCTCGACACGGGGCAGACGGCCGTGGCGATCGAGCGCATGGTCGCGGCGCGGCTGTCTCGCGACTCGACGCCGGGTCCGTGCGCCGCGCGGCGGGGCGAGGTGGCGTGGCGGTTCGCGTTCCGCGGCCGCATGCGCGAGGCGTGGTGCGTGCTGGGCGCGGATGGTCGCCGGCGGTTCGCGCTCGCCGGCGAGCTCGCCTTCGTCGGCGCGGCGCCGGACGACTCGATCGCGGCGCTGTTCGACCGGTGGGAGGCGGACGGCTCGCAGTGGCTCGCGCTGACGCTCCCGTGGCGGAGCGCGCACGGCGACACGGCGGCGCTGCGCCGCGTGCTCGCGCGCGCGGAGCGGCGCACGCATGCCGCGGCGGCGATCGACCGCGAGCGCGCGGCGTACGACACGGCGGCGGCGCGCGCGTACCTCGCGCTCGCGCGCCGCGACTCGGTCGACGCGCTGCGGCGCTTCCTCGCGCTGCCCGACACGCTCTGCTTCTCGTGCTTCCGCATCGACCGCATCGTGCGCGCGCGGCTGCTGGCGGCGCTCGGACGCCTCGCCGAGTCGCGCGCGATCCTCGCCGGCTGGACCGACGCCGATCCGACCGCGCTCGAGGGTGTCGCGCTGCTGGAGCGCGCGCGGGTGTCCGAGCGCATGGGCGACGCCGCCGACGCGCGGCGCGCCTACGAGCGCATCCGGCGGCAGTGGGGGCGCGCGGAGGAGCCGTGGCGGTCGCTCATGCAGCCTGCTCGAGCACCGAGCGCGCCTGCCTTCGTGACAGCCCCGCCTCCTCCAGCGAGCGCCGGAGGGCGATGAGCGCGCGATCGAGGCGGCGGTAGAGCGGCTTCTGCGGAACGCCGAGCGCGCGCGCGATGTCGGCGACGGTGAGCCCGTCCCAGAAGCGCATGCGCACCACGACGCGGTCCTCGTTAGGCAGCGCGTCGAGCGCGCGCACGAGCGCCGCCTCGACGCGCTGCCGCTCGTCGTGCCGCTGCTCGTCGCTCACCGCGGCCTCCGCCGAATCGTTCGACGGCACGTCCACGAGCTCCACCGGGATCTCGACGAGGCGTCCCGCCGCGCGCCGCGGCAGCGCGACGAACAGCTCGACGAGCTCGCGCTCGGAGAGGTCGGTCTCGCCCGACGTGCGGAGGACGAGCGCCGCCTGCCGGACCGTGTGGCCGTCGCGGTGCACGAGCGCCTCGAGCCGCATGGCGACGCGGCCCGCGCGCCGCGCCGCGGCGGAGGGGCGCCACCGTCCCCAGCACCGCACGCGGTACTCGCGGTGCAGCGTGGCGATGACGACGACGAGGTACGTCGTGAGCGCGCTCTCGCCGCGGAACCGGCGGAGGATCGCGTAGTCGTTCTCGAGGATGCGCAGCAGCGCCCACGACGCGAAGTCGTCCGCGTCGGCGTGCCCCATGGCGTGCCGCCGGCAGAGCGACGTCATGGTGTGCCGCATCCAGTCCAGGTGCGCGAGGAACGTCGCCTCGCAGGCATGCAGTTCGGACATCTTTCGCCCCCTTCCCCGACGACGTGAGAACCGGTGGGGAAGGTGCGCCACGGGGCGCACGCGGCCGTCGGGTGGGACGGCCGCGGAGCGTTCATTTTGCGTTACACGGCCATCCCGGCCTCGCGCGACGGGTCACTCGGCGAGCATCGCCGTCATCTCGAGCGCGTTCGTGGTGCCGTAGTTCCCATAGCAATTGTTGAACACGACGCGCGTCTGCTTCGCCTGGGCCGCGACCTCCGCGATGCGCGGGGCCCACTCCGCGAGCTGCTCGGCGTCGTAGAGGTAGCGGTACTTGTCGGCGACCGACGCGCCGCGCCGCTCCCACTGGTCGCCGCGCCGGCCGTGCATGCGCACGATCGCGAGCTCGCTCGACGTCACCGCGGTCACCGGCGGGACGCTGCTCGCGAGCCCCTGCGGCTCGTCGACGACGACGTACGCCATGTCGTGGTCGGCGAGGAAGCGGAACACGCGGTCGGCGACGGTGGGCGCGAGCCAGCGCCGGTTGCGGAACTCCACGGCGAGCTGCACGTCGGGCAGCCGCGCGCGCGCGTCGAGGATCTCGTCGCGGCCTAACGCGTTGGGCATGTGCCAGCGCGGGTACTGGAGCAGCACCGCGCCCATCTTGCCCGCGTCGACGAGCGGCTGCAGCGCGAGGCGGAACGTGCTCCACACCTCGTCGACGATCTCGCCGGGCAGGTCCTTCGCGTAGACGCGCGTGCGCGCCGCGAGATCCTTCGGCAGGGCGTCGCGGATCGTCTTCGGGAAGCGCGCGACCTCGGTGGGATGGCCGGTCATGAGCGCGAAGGCCTTCACGTCGAACACGAAGTCGTCCGGCGTGCGCGCGGCCCACAGCTCGCCGTTGCGCGGCGTCGGCAGCGCGTAGTACGGCGCGTCGATCTCGACCGTGGGGAAGCGCGACGCGTAGTAGCGCAGCCGCGCCTCGGGCGTCGTGGCGTCGCTCGGGTAGAACACGCCCGGCGCGGTGAGCGTCGGGTCGGTCCACCCCGCGGTGCCGACGCGGATCGTGCGCCCCTCGCCGGCGTTCACGATCACCGCATGCGGCCGCGCGCCGCTCACCGCCTCGGCACGCTGCCGCGCGACGTCGAACCCCGGATCGTGCGCCGCGTCGACGCCGTCGTCCTCTTCGGCTCGTGTCATGCCCGGAATCTAGCGCGCTTTCGAGCCGGGCCCGCGGTGGTGCGCCCAGGAGGGCACCACGTACGAGTGTGCGTTGGACTGAAGGAGGACTGAAGAAGGACTGAAGAAGGACCAACGACAAAGACGTTGTGGTTGGTCCTTCTTCAGTCCCTCTTCAGTCCTTCTTCAGTCCTTCAAGAACACGTACGTGGAGTCCTGAAGCGCGCCAACGCGCCAGCACGACAGCGTGACTTTTTCGGTACTGTCCGCGTCCGCGGCTCAAGATTCCCGCCCGTCGTGACGAGACGGAAGTGGGCGACTCGGCCCCACCCACACCGGCTCCCGCATGATCCGGCGTCTGTCCATCCACACGCGCTTGCTGCTCGGTCTCGGCGGCCTGCTCGCGCTCGGCGTGGTCACCTCGACCGTCGCCGCGGCGCGCGTGCGCCGGCTCGACGCGGCCCTCGAGGATCTCACGGCGCACCGCTGGCGCACCGCCGCCGCGGCGGCCGCGCTCAGCGACGCCGTGAACGACGCCGCGCGCGCGAAGCTGTCGCTGTTCGTGCTCCACGGCGCCGACGCCGACGACGCGACGGCGAAGGTGGCCGAGGCGCGCCGGCACATCGACGCCGCGTACGCACGGCTGGACAGCGTGGCCGACGACGTCGAGGAGCGCGCCGCGATCGAACACGTGAAGGAGCTCCGCAAGGTGCACGCGGCGGCGTTCGACTCGGCGGCCGCGCTGCACCGGACGGGGCGCGACTCCGCCGCCGCGGCGCAGGTCTCGGCGGCGGTGCTCCCCACGCTGCACGCGTACCTCGCCGCCATCGACGCGTTCCGCGCGTCGCAGGACTCCGCGGTGAGCGAGGGCGGCGCGCGGGCACGACGCGACGCCGCCGCGGGGCTGCAGCTCGTCGTCGTCTTCGGCGGCGTCGCGCTCGTCGTCGGCGCGCTGCTGGCGTGGGTGTTAGGCACGAGCATCACCGGCCCGCTCCGGTTCGTGGTCGCGCGAGCGGAAGCGCTGCGTCGCGACGCGCTCGCGCCGATCGGCGCGGCCGCCGCGGCGATGGCGGCGGGCGACACGTCCCACGAGGTGCGTGTGGAACTGCCGCTGCTCGACGACACGGGACGCGACGAGGTGGCGAGCCTCGCCGCGGCGCTCGACGGCATCATCGTGGAGACGCGCCGCGCGTGCACGGCGTTCGATGGCGCGCGGGCCACGGTGGCACGGCTCGTCGCCGAGGCCGACGCGCTCACCGCCGCGGCGCGCGACGGGCGGCTCGACGTGCGCGCTCCGGCCGACGCGTTCGCCGGCTCGTACCGCGACGTCATCGACGGGATCAACGCGACGCTCGACGCCATGGTGGCGCCGGTGCGCGACGCGGCGCGCACGCTCGACCGCGTGGCGGCGGGCGACCTCACGGCGCGCGTCGACGGCGCCTATCGCGGCGACCACGCGCGCGTCACGGCGGCGGTGGACGCGACCGCGGCGCAGCTCGCCGGAGCGATCTCGCTCGTGCGCGGCAGCGCGGAGCGCGTGAGCACGGCGAGCGGCCAGATCGCCGCCGGCGGCAAGTCGGTGGCCGACGGCGCGGCGGCGCAGGCGGCGAACTTCGAGGAGATCGCGTCGGGGCTCCAGGAGCTCGCCGCCACCACGCGCGAGAACGCGCAGCGCGCCCAACGCTCGCACGAGCGGGCCGACGATGCGCGGCGCGTCGCCGGCGACGGCGTGACGCGCGCCCACGCGCTCACCGACGCGGTGGAGCAGATCAAGCGCGCGAGCGACTCCGCGGCGAGGATCGTGAAGACGATCGACGAGATCGCGTTCCAGACGAACCTCCTCGCGCTGAACGCGGCCGTCGAAGCGGCGCGCGCCGGCGACGCGGGGCGCGGCTTCGCCGTCGTCGCCGACGAGGTGCGCGCGCTCGCCCAACGCTCGGCCGACGCGTCGCGGCAGACGGCGGAGCTCATCACCCAGGTGGAATCGAGCGCGCGGGCGGGCGTCGGCATGAACGCCGACGTGCTCGGCGCGTTCGCCGCGGTCGATGCCGCGGTGCAGGCGGTGCGCGAGATGCTCGGCGACGTCGCCGCGTCGAGCGACGAGCAGGCGCGCGGCGTGGCGCAGATCTCCGAGGCGATGGAGGGCGCGACGCGCGTCACGCAGCAGACCGCGGCCGGCGCGCAGCAGGCCGCCGCCGCCGCCGCGGAGCTCGCGCAGGACGCGTCGCGTCTGCGCGCGCTCACCGAGCAGTTCGCGCTCGACGGCGAGGCGCTCGACGGATAGGCGGTCGACCGCTAGGCTGTCGGCATGACCCATTACATCTGCGCGACGTGCGGCACCCAGCACGCGGCGAGCGACGCGCCGCCGCCGCGCTGCGCGGTCTGCGACGACGAGCGACAGTGGGTGCCCGCGTCGGGGCAGCGGTGGACGACGCTCGATGCGCTGCGCCGCGCGCACCGCAACGCGTTCCGTCAGGAGGAGCCGGCGCTGCTCGGCATCGGCACGGAGCCGTCGTTCGCGATCGGGCAGCGCGCGCTGCTCGTGCGCACGCCCGAGGGCAACGTGCTGTGGGACTGCGTCGCGCTGCTCGACGACGCGACGGTCGACATCGTGCGCGCGCTCGGCGGGATCGCCGCGATCGCGATCTCGCACCCGCACTACTACACGACGATGGTGGAGTGGGCGCACGCGTTCGACTGCCCGGTGCTGCTGCACGCGGCCGACCGGCAGTGGGTGATGCGCCCCGACGAGCGGCTCGCGTTCTGGGACGGCGACACGCGCGCGCTCGCCGGCGGGCTGACGCTGATCCGCGCCGGCGGCCACTTCGCAGGGGGCACGGTGCTGCACTGGCCCGAGGGTGCGGGCGGCCGCGGCGCGCTCCTCTCCGGCGACATCGTACAGGTCGCGCCCGACGGCCGGACGGTGAGCTTCATGCGCAGCTACCCGAACATGATCCCGCTCGCGCCCGCGACCGTGCGGCGGATCGTGGAGCGGCTGGCGCCGTACCGGTACGAGCGCGTGATCGGCGCGTGGTGGGATCGCACGATCGACCGCGGGGGCGACGCGGCGGTGCGGGCGTCGGCGGAGCGGTACGCGCGGTGGGCGACGACGCCGACGGACGAGTGACGGCGGGACGGCTCACACCTGACGGCGGGACGGCTCACGGCGGGATGAATACGGCGGGATGAATACGGCGGGACGATCGACCGCGGGACGATCGACCGCGGGACGTCTACGACGGGATCGTGAGGCGTTCGGGGGGATCCGGTGCGCGTCGGATTGGTACCGTCGCGCATTCGACGCATAGCACCTTGGGCGAAGGGGGGGAGCCCCCCTGGTAACTACGATCCCGCGCGCGCTCCCGCCGTAGACATCCCGCCGTGGACGTCCCGCCGTAGACATCCCGCCGTATTCATCCCGCCGTTCGTCGTCCCGCCGTGAGGCGTCCCGCCGTGAGCCGTCCCGCCGTCAGGCGTGAGCCGTCCCGCCGTCACGTGTTAGGCGCCGTCAGCGCCAGCACCGCGTACGTCGCCAGCCAATGCTCCCCCATGTAGTCCCCCGTCACGTGCGGCAGGCTCGCCGCCAGGTGCGCATCCGCGACCTCGCGCGCGAGCGCACGAGCCGGGTCGCGTGGCGGCCACGCCGATGCGAGCGAGCGCCAGCACCACGCGCGCGACAGGTTCAGCCCATCGAGGTGCGCGATCTTGCCATCGCTGCGGTCGCTCACCGTCGCGGGGGTGAACAGCGTCGCCGGGTCGCCGGCCGCGAGGCGCGGGAGGAAGCGCGCGAGCCACGCCGTGAACTCGTCGGGCGGCAGCACGCGGCGCATGCACTCCGCCTCGACGAGCGCCGGTGACAGGAAGTCGTCGCCCCCCGGCTCCCACGCCTGGCAGTCCGCGTCGCCGCCGTACCACGCGAGCGCGCGCTCGCGCAGTGCCGCATCCAGCGCCGCGTCCTGCGCCGCCCACGCGTGCTCGAGCGCGAGCGCGACGGCGAACGCGGTGTTGAAGTGCGTGCCGGCGCGGATCGGGTACGTCGCCTTCGGCAGCCACTCCAGGAAGCGACGCACGACGGCCGCCGTGAGCGGCTCGAGCGCGTCGGTCCACCGGCGTCCCTCCCACGACGCGTGGCGCGAGAGCTCCGCGGCGAGCGCGAGGAGCCACGCCCACCCGTACGGTCGCTCGAACGTGCCGCGCCCCGGCGTCTCGAGGTACTCGGCCTCCGCGCGCACGCGCGACTTCGTGAGGTGCGAGTCGAGGAACGTACGGATGCGCGGCGCGTCGGGGATGTCGGGCGCCGTCCGCAGGATCCGCGCGAGCAGCCAGTACGAGTGCACGCACGAGTGCCAGTCGAAGCTGCCGTAGAACACCGGGTGCAGCTCGCGCGGGCGGCGCACGTCCTCGGGCCCGCGCAGCACGTGATCGAGCTTGTTCGGATACTCGCGCGCGACATGGCCGAGCGCGACCGACGCGAGCTTCGTCGCCCACGCGGGCGTGAGCGTGGCGGAGGTCACCGGTGGTAGACGAGAAGGGACATGAGCGCCGTGTTCACGGCGAGGAGGAGCAGCCCGGTCGGGATCTGCACGCGGATCACCGCGTGCTGATCGGGGAGCTCGAGGAGCGCGACGGGCACGATGTTGAAGTTCGCGGCCATCGGCGTCATCAGCGTGCCGCAGAAGCCGGAGAGCATGCCGATCGCCGACATGACCGTGACGTCGCCGCCGAAGCGGCCGACGATGAGCGGCAGGCCGATCCCCGCGGTCATGACGGGGAACGCCGCGAACGCGTTGCCCATGACGATCGTGAACAGCGCCATCCCCAGCGTGTACGTGACGACCGCCGCACCCGGGCTGCCTAACGGGAGCCACCGCTCGGCGATCGTCGTCACCGCGCCGCCGACGCCGGCGGCGGCGAACACGGCGCCGAGCGCGGCGAGCAGCTGCGGCAGCACGGCGGCCCACCCGACGGCATCCATCAGCCGCCGCGCCTCCGTCGGCGGCGCCGACGCGGGCGGCCGCACCATCGCCACGCCGACGAGCAGCGCGACGATCGTCGCCACGCCGAGCGCGACGAGCGTCACCTGCTTCGGGTCGACGACCGGCACGCCGCCGACCGTCCATCGCCTGAAGGCCCACGCGCCGAGGATGGTGACGGCGGGAATCGTGAGCGCAGGGAGGAAGAGCCGGTTCCCCCACCGCCGCGCGCTCGCCTCGCGCTCGGCGCGCGTGGTGCTCTCCCCCACCCCGTGGCCGAGCTTCCCGACGCTCGCCACGAGCACCATGACGATCGCGAGCGCGCCGTTCACGAGATCGGGAAGCCGCGACCCGAGGACGAACGTCACCGCCCAGATCCCCCAGAACGCGGTGTTGTTCCACCGTCGCGGGTTGCTCGCGTCGCGCGCGCTCACCACCGCGACGCTCGCGAGCATCGCGCCCATCACGACGTAGACGAACTCGAGGCCGATCACGCGCCGCGCTCCGCCTCGTCAGCCACGTCGTTAGGCAGCGCCGCCTCACGGCGCAGCGAGCGGTCGAGCAGGAGCAGCCGCGTGCCATGGATGAGGAACGCGGCGATCGCCGTCGGGATCGCCCACAGCGCGAGCCGCGCCGGCTCCACGCGGATGCCGCTCTGCTCGAGGAAGCCGCGAATCAGCAGGATGGAGCCGATGGCGATGAACACGTCCTCGCCGAAGAACACGCCGACGTTGTCGACCGCGGCCGCGTGGGCGCGGATGCGATGGCGCGTCGCGTCGGTGAGCGCGCCGAACCGCGCCTCCGCCGCGGATTCGGCCATCGGCGCGACGAGCGGCCGCACCATCTGCGGGTGCCCGCCGAGCGACGTGAGGCCGAGCGCCGCGGTGATCTGCCGCACCGCGAGGTAGACGAGTAGCACGCGCCCCGTGGTGGCGACCCGCACGCGCGACACGACGTCGCGCGCACGCTCCTTGAGCCCCGCGCGCTCGAGCAGCCCGATGACGGGCAGCGCGAGCCACACGATCGGCACCGAGCGGCTGTCGCGGAACGCGCGGCCGAGCAGCGCGACGACGTCGAGCGGGCCGTGGCCGCTCACGAGCCCCGTCACGAGCGCCGCGACGGCGACGACGAGCAGCGGGTTGACGCGGAGCGCGAAGCCGAGGACGACGACGAGGATCCCGAGCAGGGTCAGCATGCGGGGGAATACTGCGCCGGTAACGGCGCGGGCGATACGGCGCTGACGATGCTGCGCCGTGAAACGCAAGCGACGTCTCACACCGCCGCACTGCGCCGCGCTGCGCGGTCGAGCGGTGTGAGACGTCGTTCGCGCATCATCGCGCCGTATCGGCCGCGCCGTATCGCCCGCGAACTACGCGGCGTTGTTCCGCGCAGTATCGCCCCGGCGCCGACCCGGCGCTACGCCCCGACCCGGGCGCGCCGCCTCCATGCCACGGCCGCGACGAGATCCGTGGCCTCGGCGTCGTCGGGATCGGCGACGATGTGCGCCACGGCGGGCCGCGACTCGGCGCGCGCGACGGGCGTGCGCCGCGCGACGGGGTGCGCGCGGAGTGCGCGGCGGAGACGCAGGGCTTTGACGGCGAGGCGGCGCATGGCTTCCCTCCGGGGGACGTGGACGAGCGGCATCCTACGACCGGCGCCGCCCCCGGACATGGGTCGATCGACCCGGCGCTAGTCGGCCCGCTTGTGCGCGGGAGACGTCAGCATCGGCAGCCGCTCGCCGCGGGCCGAGACGTCGACGAGCTGCGCGAGCCGCTTGGCCTGCGTCTCGGGCCGCTTCGCGCTGACCACGTACCAGATGCACGTGCGCCGATAGCCGGGCGGCTGCGCCTCGAAGAACGTCCACGCCGTCCGGTTCTTCCGGAACGTCCGCTCGTGCTCGGCCGGGAGCTCGGCGGGCCGGTTCTCGTACGAGTAGAGACCCGACCGCGCCGCGCTGCGCCGCTCGTATGCCGCGAGCCCCGCCGGCGTCATGCGCCCCTCGGCGATCAGCTCGGGCACGCGCTTCAGGTTCACCGCGCTCCACGTGCTCGTCGCCTTGCGCGGCGTGAAGCGGATCATGTACGCGTCGTCGCCGAGCGACTTGCGGATGCCGTCGATCCAGCCGTGGCACAACGCCTCGTCCACCGACTGCGCCCACGTGAGGCTCGGCTTCTCCGTGTGCACCTTGTGGAAGCCGACCCACAGCTCCGTCTCGCTGTCGCGATGCTTCGCGAGCCAGCGGGCGAACTCCTTGGGGGAGGAGAAGAAGACGGGATCGGGCATGAGACGCTGCGTGGCTGCGTGGCTGCGTAGCTGCGTGACCGTTGAAGGTACGCACCACGCAGCCACGCAGCCACGCAGCCACGTTTACTTCACGGCCACCTTCTTCAGATGCGTCCCTTCCGCGTCGCGCGTCGCGAGGTAGACGACGCCCGGGCCGAAGCCGGCGATGGCGGAGTTCGGCGGAAGGACCACGCGGTCGAGCAGCTTGCCGCTCTCGTCGATGATGTCGTAGACCGGGCCCGGCATCGGCTTCGTGGCGATGAGGCGGACCCACACGTTCCCGTCGGCGTCGGCGCGCGTGGCGCCCGCGGCGAACGCCGGCTTGTAGTCGGGGAGCTCGCTCGGCTCGACGAAGGTGAGCGGCGGCATCGTGATGTTCGCGTTAGGCGCGGCGCCGTTCGGGCCGCTGCGCTGCTCGCCGCGGCGCGGGGGCTCGCCGCCGCCGCCGGCCATCTCGATGCGGATCATCGGCATCGGCGCACCGCCGCCGGCGCCGGCCGCCGCCGCGCCGGCCGCCATCGCGCGCTCGACGTTGCCGCCGTTCTGCTGGATGCGCGTCTGCATCTCGGCGCGCGCCTTCTCCATCGCCGTCTTCGTGGAGTCGAGGAAGGCGACCTTCTCCTCGTCCGACATGCGCTGCCAGTCGTGCGCGACCTTCGGGCCCTGCACGAGCGTCCCGCTCGCGTCCGTGTAGTCGACGCGGAACTCGCGGCCGCGCAGCACGATGACCGTCCCGTCCGGCGTGATCGCCCAGTCGTCGACCGTCGGCAGCGGGTTCAGCACGGACGACATCGAGATGCGGCCGTTCTCGCCCTGCGTCATCGTCATCTTCGGCGCGTACGTCTTCACGAACGTCACCGTGTCGACCTTTCGCGTCGCGAGCTCGACGCGGACGATCGGCGCCGAGTCGGGCATCTGCGGCGGCTTGAAGCCGGGCTGGCCGGGGCCGGGGCCGCCGCGGAACTCGAAGCGCGGCTGCGCGCGATAGACGAGGCGGCCCTGCTTGTCGAAGCCGGGAAGGCCGAACGCGAGGCCCGTGAGCGCGAACGCGTCGTCGGGACGCGGCACCGACATCACGCGCGTGCCGAGGTTCCCCTTCGGATCGATGACGAGCATCGACATCGACGTCGGATCGACGAACAGCGTCGAGTCGGCGCGGTACGGGATGAGCCCCGCCATGCGGCCGCTGTACGCGTTCGCCGTCGCGCTCGTGGAGTCGGCGACGACCGTGTACTTCGACAGGTCCGCCTCGAACAGGATCACGCGCCGCTTCGACGGGTCGTTCACGAGCAGGCGCCCGTCGGGAAGCTGGCGCAGCGACTGCACGCCGCCGAACGGCTCCGCCACCGTGGCGATCGTGGCGCCGAGCGGGCGGGCGTTGGGCACCTGCTGCGCGCCGGCGACGGTGCCGAACGCGAGAACGGCGACGGGGGCCGCGTGGAAGAAGTGTCGCGTCATGAGGCTGGTGATTGTAAGGAAGTGCGCTGCGTGGCTGCGTGGCTGCGTGGCTGCGTGGCTGCGTGGCTGCGTGGCTGCGTCGCCGTTAGGCTGTCACGCAGCCACGCAGCGACGCAGCCACGCCGTAGTGTCATCGAATGATCACGCGGTCGCCACCGCCGCCACCGCCGCCCATCATGATCGGGCCGCCGCCCATGATCATCATCGGGCCGCCGCCCATCCCCGCGCCGGCGGTGCCGGAGCGGATGGAGGCGAGGTAGCGCGGGTCGAGGTAGCTGGCGATGAACGCCGGGAGCTTGCGGCGCTGCTCGGCCGTGAGCAGGCCCTTGATGTCCGGCGCGAGCTTCGTGAGGAGATCCACCGAGGCGCGGCGCGCCGTGATGTACTGCTGGTACGCCTCGCCCTCGTCGTACGCGTCGGGGAGGTTGCCGAGCACCTTCGCCACCGGCGACCAGATCGAGTCGAGCCGGATCTTGTACCACCGGTTCATCGTCGCGACGGAGTCGGCCTGCGGGCCCGTGAGCTTCAGCGTGTCGGCCTGGCGGAGCACCTGCTCGATCGGGTTCATGATGCCGCCCGTCTGCGAGTACATCGCGCGCAGCAGCGACTCCTGCATCTTCGAGCCCTCGTGGTTCTTGCGACGGCCGCGGTCGAGCATCTGCACGAGGTTCTGCTTCTCGCGCGTCGGGCCGAGGTCGAAGCGCAGCTGCGCCGTCACCGTCACCGGCTGGCGGAACTGCTGGAACTGCGGGTTCGTCGCGCCGAAGCGCTGGTTCACCTCGTACTTGTACCGCTTGGCCACGGGGTCGAAGCCGCGCACGTAGAGCAGCGCCGGGTCGACGAACGTCATCTGCCCCCAGCCGTGCAGGTTGTCCTCGCCGTGCAGCGCGCGGTCGGCGAGGCCCAACGGATTCGACACCGAGAAGGACAGCACGGCGCGCTGCGGCATCCGCACCTTCAGCGGGTTGAACGACACCGACAGGTTCGCGAGGTGCGACCACGGGCCGGTGCAGCTGTTGCGCGCGGCCACGCTGCCCATCTGGCTGCCGAGGCAGTCCTTCGCGATCCCCGAGCCGCTCGCGAGCAGCGACTGCATCCCCGCCTTCACCGCGGGATCGGTGGTGCGCGCCGGATCGAACACGAACGCGCGGTCGTTGCTGTAGCCGTCGCCGTTGATGTCGCCCGCGATCTGCGGCGTGAAGCGCGACCCCGAGCGCACGTTGCCGAACCAGCTGAAGCGCACGACGTCGAACGCGTTGTAGCCGAGCGAGTACGTGAACTGGTGCCGCGGCGAGCCGGCGCCGGCGCTCCACGCCTGCACGAACGGATCGCCCGCCGCGCTCTGGAAGCCGTTGTAGCGCTCGCGCACGTCCTGCAGCGTGTACGAGAGCGACCAGCTCAGCTTCGTGTTGAACGTGAGCGGGCTCACCGAGAGCGAGAGCTGCTTCGTCTCCGAGCGCAGGTCGCTCCGCTGCTCGGTGACGCGCTGGAACAGCGGCGACACGCGCGCGTCGGCGGCGGCGATCACGCCGGTCTGCGGCACGATGCTCGTCGGCTGCACGTACACCGGCCGTCCGCCCTCGTCGCCGAGCGCGAAGCGCTGCACGCCGGCGAAGTTGCGGTCGACGAAGCCCGACTGGTTCAGGTTCAGCGAGTACGTGCCGTCGACGGAGAGGCTGAACCGGTTGGAGAGGACCGGGCCGCTCCAGTTCAGGTTCGAGCGCACCGAGCGCGGCGCCGCCCAGCTCTTCGCGAACAGCGTCACGTTCGGCGCCGCGTTCGCGAACACGCTGCCCGTGGATCCGTCGGCGCAGCGCGTCGGGATCGCGGCGGGGTTCGACGCGTAGAGGTTCCAGTCGGGCACCGGCGCCGCGGGGCCGACGCACGTGATCTGCTGCAGCCCGCTCGGCAGCCCGGTGAGGTCCACCGCCTGGCCGATGAGCTGCGCGCCGGGCGTGTTCTGGAACAGCCCGACGCCGCCGCGAATGACCGCGCGCGGGCCGCGGAACGCGCCCTCGAACGCGCCGATCTGCGACGCCTTGCCGTACTGCCACGAGAAGCCGACGCGCGGGCTCACGTAGACGCGGTTCGGCACCGCGTCGTTGCGCACGCTGAACGTCTTCTCGACGTCGGGGTTCAGCGTCGGCGCGCGGTCGAAGTGGTTCGCGTCGACGCGCACGCCGTACTGGAGCTGGAAGTTCGGCGTCCGCTTGTACGAGTCGCCGAGCGAGACCGCGCCGACGTAGCCCGCGCCGCTGCGCGTGCGGTCGGAGAGCTGGCGCGAGAACGACGACGGCCGGTTCGCCTCGATGTCGGCGAGCGAGTTGAACGAGAACGAGCCTAACAGGTTCTGCGACTGGTCCTGCGCGTACCCGTCGCGCCGCAGCTCGGTGGCGAGCTTCAGGCGGTGCTTGTTGTTGGAGCTGAACCAGGAGAGCTGGTTCGTGAGGCCGACGTTGTTCGACGTCTGGCTCGTGCTCATCGACGGGCTGCCGCCGAACGACAGGAAGCGGACGCCGTTCGTGCCGTCGACGAACGACGAGTTCACGAGCACGGACCCCGACGGGAGGTCGAGGTACGGGTTCGCCGAGCTCCGCGAGCCGCTGACGCCGAACGACGTCTCGCTGAGGATGATGTTCTTGATGTAGCTCGAGTGGCGGCCCTGCACGCCGACGTTCCAGTTCGTGCGGTCGCCCGAGTGGGCCGGCGTCTCGGTGGCCGACGCGAACGCCGGCGTCTGCCGGTTCCAGCCGCCGTTGAACGTGACGTTGAAGCTCTGCCCCGAGCTCGACGACGGCGGCGTCACGTCGAACGAGCCGAGCACCGAGCCCTGGTCGTTGAGGCGGCTCTGCGGAAGCTTCCCGACCACCGTCGGCACGTGCACCGCGCCGAGGATGCTCATGAGCCGCTGCGCGGAGTCGGGCGAGATGCCGCTCGCCGTGAGCCCGACGGCGTCGGTGTTCAGCAGCGTCTGCAGATCGCTCGCCGAGCGGCCGAGCTGGTACGAGACGTTGTAGAACGCCTTGTTGAACACCATCGGCCCCGACGTGCGGCCGCTGAGCGACACGTTCGTCGTCTGCTGGCCGAGCGCGCGCGCCGCGGCGTCGGTCATCTGCAGCTGCGGCGTGGTGCCGAACAGGCTCCCCGCGCGCTGCACGTAGTTGGAGCCCGACCCCGCGCGCAGGTTGAACCGCGCGCCGGAGAAGCCGCCCACCGACACGTCGTAGTTCGACGTGCCTAACGACGTGGAGATCGCCGCGTCGCGCGGGATGTTGTTGCCGGACATCCCGGCCATCCCGTTCAGCGACGTCTGGTTCTGGTCGCTCGAGAGGCCGAGCACCGAGAAGCCCGCCGGGTCGCCGTCGGCGCCGGGCACCGGCGTCACGCCCGGCAGGGAGCTGGCCATCGCGGCGAGGTCGCCCATCTGCGTCGCCGGCACCGCCGAGTTGTCGACGCGCTTCTCGCTGCCGCTGATGTCGGTCGGCTGCGCGTCGTTGCGGTTCACGCGGTCGCGCTGCGCGGTGACCTTCACCGCGTCGAGCTGCGTCGCGGCCGGCTGCAGCGTGGCGTCGGCGAGCAGGAAGTCCTCGTCGGCGACGCGCTTCACCTCGAAGCGCTTCTGCGCGAAGCCGATCGCGGCGAACGTCACGAAGTAGTCGCCGTCGCCGTTCGGGAACGTGACGGTGAAGCGGCCGTTCTTGTCGGTGCGCGCCGTGCGGTTCACGTTGCCCGAGATGGACGTGACCGTGACCTGCGCGTTCTCGACGGGCTGCCGGTCCTGGCCGGTGACGCGCCCCCGGATGACGTCCACCTGCTGCGCGGCGAGTCGGTGGGGCGCCAGTGCCGGGATCGCGGCGGCGACGATGGCCGCGCCCAGGAGATGACGGGATGACACGAGGAATACCGTGGCTGAGAGGGGAGACGCACCACCGCGGTCGGGTCCGGCACCGGACCCTCAGCGGCGATGCGCCGTCACGGGACTACGTCGTTGCAGCGTGGCTCGTTGCCGGTGCGTTCGACACGCCAGGCCGGGGAAAGGGTTCCCAGACTCTCCTGACGAATTGCGACGCTTGGCGTCTCGCGTCGCGTCGTAAGGAAGTCGTAAGGAACGCCGCCGCCGTTTAATCCGGGGGAGCCCCCCTCTGAGAGTCCAGCGCTGCGGGACGGCCGCGGCCCCGCGCGGGACGATCAGTCCAGCCGCGTGAAGAGCGCCGCGACGTACGCGGCGAACAGCAGCGCGATCGTCGCCGCGAGGAGCTCGTGCACGCGCGGGCGCGGCGTGGCGAGGGCGACCAGGCCGAGGCTCGCGAACGCGACGTGGAACCCGGTGTTCGTCGCGTTCGGCAGCGACCCCGTGAGCACGAGGTCCTTCGCCAGGCTCACGAGGGTGACGAGCACGAGCAGCGTGAAGAACCAGCCGCGGTGCGCGAAGTAGTGCGCGCGCAGGTCCACCGGCTCCGACCCGATGTCCGGGTAGATCAGTCCCGCCGCGAGATACAGCAGCACGGTGTGGAGCAGCACCACCGCGAACGCGGCGAACGTCCACTCGTGGCGCCCGCGCAGACCGAACATCGCCCACCACGTCTGCGTGAGCACGGCGAGGAAGACGAAGCTCCACGTCACCGGCACCCAGTAGATCCGCACGGTCGCGCGCCGCAGCATGAGGCCGCGCAGCCCGGTGAGGATCTGCGTGACGGCGAGCCCGATGATGATCGAGAGAAGGACGGAGAGGTAGCCGAATTCGTCCAATGGTCAGTCCGCGAGCCCGAACGCCTCGGCCAGCAGCTCGTACGACCGCACCCGCGCCGCGTGGTCGTACGTGATGGTGACCACCATGACCTCGTCGGCCTCGTAGTCGCGCGCCAGCACGCCGATGTCGCGCGCCACGGTGTCCGGTGCCCCCACGATGCGCCGCCGCGCCGGCGCGAGCCGCGCCTGCGGCAGCCCCGCGAACGGCGACGCGGCCTCCCGCGCCCGCTCGGCCTCCAGGAACGCGAGCGCCTCGTCCACCGGCGGGACGGGGATCAGCTCCCCGCGCAGCAGCAGCGCGAGCGTCATGCGCCCACTCGCGGCGAGCCGCTCCGCCTCGTCGTCGGTCTCCGCGCACACCACCCACGCGCAGACGATCGTGTACGGTGTAGACGCGAACTCCGACGGCACGAACTCGGCCCGGTAGCGCCGCGCGACCTCGGCGCCGACCGGGTTGATGAAGTCCGCGAACGCGTACGGCAGCCCGAGCTCCGCCGCCCAGATCCCGCTCTGCGCCGACGAGCCGAGGAGCCACGGCGCGGGATGCTCCGGGCGCCCGGGGAGCATCGCCGGCAGCCGCGCGAACGGGTGCCCCGGCGGCAGCGCGCCGCGCACGTACGCGAGCAGCTCCGCGAGCTGGTCGGGAAAGTCGTCGCGCATGGGGCGCGTGCGGTCGCGCTGCAGGGCCAGCGTGGTGCGCGGGTCGGTGCCGGGCGCGCGTCCCACGGCGAGGTCCACGCGTCCGGGGAAGAGCCCGCTCAGCATGCTGAAGCTCTCGGCCACCTTCAGCGGGCTGTAATGCGGCAGCATCACTCCGCCGCTCCCGAGACGGATGCGCGACGTCGCCGCGCCGATCGGGCCGAGGAGCACCTCCGGGCTCGCGCCGGCGAGCATCGGTGAGCCGTGGTGCTCCGCGACCCAGAAGCGGTGGAAGCCTAACGCGTCGGCGCGGCGCGCGAGATCCACCGAGTTGTGCAGCGCCTGCGCGCCGGTCATGCCGGCGGAGATCGGCGACTGGTCCAGCACGCTCACCCGCACGTCGGTCGCTCCGGAGTCGTCATCTCCGAAGACAAGCAACCCGCGCGGACGTTGTACATTGGGGCCCGTGGACGCGGACCTCGACGCCCTCATCCGCCGCGCGGACGCCGCCGACCCCGTCGCCGCGGAGCTGCTGTTCGCGACGTTGTACCGCGAGCTGCACCGGATCGCGGCCGCGCACCTGCGGCGCGACGGCGCCGCGCTCAGCCTGCGCACGACGACGCTGCTCCACGAGGCGTACCTGCACATCGTCGGAGGCGATGCGCCGGCGTTCTCGGAACGGGGCCGCTTCCTCGCCTACGCGTCGCGTGCGATGCGCCGTCTCGTGATCGACTACGCGCGCCGCGGCCGGGCGCAGAAGCGCGACCGCCGCGCGGAGGTCACGCTCACCGGCGACGAGCAGCCGTCGGCGGAAGCGGCGCGCACGGCCGCGGAGCTCGAGCGCCTCGACGACGCGCTGGAGGAGCTGGCGACGCTGGAGCCCGCGCTCGCCGAGCTGGTGAACCTGCACTTCTTCTCGGGGCTGACGTTCGCCGAGATCGCCGCGCTGCGCGGTGTGTCGGAGCGCACCGTGCAGCGCGACTGGCGGAAGGCGCGCCTGCTGCTCGCGCGAACGGTGCTCGACGAGGCCTAACGGACCGTCCGGCGGCGTCGCGAGACGACGGCGAGCGCGCCGAAGCCGGTGCCTAACAGCACGAACGACGCCGGCTCCGGGGCGACCGCGCCGTCTCCCCCGTCGCCCCCTGGGGGCGGCGCGGCGTCCGCCGGCATGCCGCTGCCGAGCGTCATGTTGTCGAAGATCAGGCTCCCGCCCGCGTTCGTGAACACGACCGACTGCGCGCTGCCGAGGAAGCTGAACCCCGCCGGTCCCCACGTGTTCGTCCCCTGCCCGAACCCGTAGTACGGCAGCCCGCCGGAGCCGAGCAGCGTGCCGGTGCCGTTCAGGCCACTGTACACGCCGAACGATGCCGGATTGCCCGTGGCGTACTTCGCGTAGTAGAAGAACGAGAACCCGTTCGAGAACCCCGACGCGACGTTGATCCCCGCGTTGCTCCCGAGCTGGTTCGTGTAGTAGAACAGCACCCCGCAGCCCGAGGGCGCGTTCGGGAAGCCGCTGCTTCCCTGACACGGGTCGGTGACGTTGAACCCGACCTGCTCGAGCGCGACGGCGTTGCCGAAGAACGAGACGCCCGGGTACGCGTTGCCGATCGGGTCGAAGTCCCCGATCCCCTCGAAGTCGAGCACCTGCACCTGCGCGCGCGCCGGGAGCGGGAGCAGCAGCGCCACCGCGACGAGTCCGAGCACCTTTCGCATGACGGGACCTCATGGGACGGAGAAGAGGGGGACCGCTCGCCGCCATCCCATCAGACGCAAAGGCGCCGCGAAACACGACACGCGCTACTTGGTCCGACCTCCCGAGCGCTCGGCGAGGCGGGCGAGCGCCGTGTCGGTGAGCGCGGAAAGCAGCGGCTGCGCGCGCCGCTGCGGGTCCAGCGCGGCGCGCGCCTGGCGCAGCAGCGTGTCGGCGCGCGCGTACTCCCCGAGCTCCACCAGGCACGCGCCGAGGCCATAGCGCGCGTCGGCGAGGCGTGGGTCGCTCGCCGTGAGCTGCCCGCTCGCGAGCGCGAGCCCGCGCTCGAGAAGCGGTCGTGCTTCCGCGGCGCGGCCGGTCTGCGTCAGGGTGCGGCCGAGGGCGACGAGCACGGTGCGTTGGATCAGTCGGTGCGCCGCCGTCGCCGTGTCGGAGCGGGCGAGCAGCGCGCGGAGCACCCGCTCGGCCTCCGCCAGGTGCCCCGCGTCGCGCAGCGCTCGTCCGAGATTGCTCGTGGTGACGAGCGTGTTCTGGTCGTCCGGCCCCTCCGTGCGCGCGGTCAGCGCGAGCGCCTGCCGGAAGATCGGGATCGCCTCCTCGTTGCGCCCCGACTGGGCGAGGACGCCGCCGAGACTGTTCAGGTTGAGCGCGACCCTGCTGTGCTCCGGCCCGTAGAGCGCGGTGTTGATCTCCATCGCCTCGCGCACCGCCGCCTCGGCGCCCGCGAAGTCGCCGATGCCGCGCAGCGCGTTGCTGAGGTTGTTGAGGGCCGCCGCGGCGTCGCGGTGTCGCGCGCCGTACAGCTTCCGCGTGATCGCGAGCGACTCGCGCAGCAGCGGCACCGCGTCGCCGGGACGCCCCGCCAGGCGATAGAGCATGTCGCCGAAGTTGTTGAGGTCGAGCACGACCACCGGATGCGCGCTGCCTAACGCCTTGCGGTCCACCGCGAGCGCGCGGCGGTAGAGCGACTCGGCCTCCGCGAGGTGGTCGCGCTGCGCCTGCACCTGCGCCAGGTCGTGCATCGTGAACGCGGTGATCACGTGCTCGTCGCCGTAGAGGCGCCGCTTGATCGCGAGCGCCTGACGCTGCAGCGGCTCGGCCTCGTCGTAGCGGCTCTGCTGGTAGAACAGCACCCCGAGGTCGCCGAGCGACGCGGCCACCTGCTCGCTCGCCGGTCCGTACACCGACCGTCGGATGGCGAGCGCCTCGCGCAGCAGCCGCTCCGCGCCGGCGAGGTCGTCGCGCTCCTCGAGGAGGACGCTGAGATCCCGCAGGCTCGTCGCCACCCCGGTGTCGGGCCCCGACGCGAACGCGCGGCGCTGGGCGAGCGCCTCGCGCAGCAGCGGCTCGGCCGCATCGAGGCTGTCCACCTCCCGCAAGGCCACGCCGAGCGCGTTGGCCACCTCGGCGACCGCCGGGTGTCGCGGGCCGTACAGCGTGCGCCGCTGGCCGAGCGCGCGTCGCAGCACCGGCACGGCGCGGTCGAAGACGCCGAGGCTCACGTAGACGCGTCCCAGCGCGACGCGCAGCTGCGCCTGCACGTCGGGCTCGCCGGCGAGCGCGGAGTCGATGCGCGCAGCGCCGCGGTCGAGGAGCACGCGCGCCGTGACGTCGCCCGGCTTCTCGTTAGGCACCCCGTACGGATCGGCGCCGCCGAACACGCTCTCGAGGTACTGGGCCACCACCGCCGCCTTGCGCGCCTCCGCCTGCGCGCGCGCGCGCAGGGTGCGCTCGCGCAGCCCCGCGCCGGCGAGCAGCACCACGCCCGCCGCCGCACCGGCGACGGCGACCCGGTGGCGGCGCACGAACTTCCGCACGCGGTAGGCGAGCGAGTCGCCGCGCGCGCGCACCGGCTCGTGGCGCAGGTAGCGCGACAGATCGTCGGCGAGCGCGGCCGCCGTCTGGTAGCGCTCGTGCGGCTCCTTGCGCAGCGCCTTCGCGAGGATCGTGTCGAGGTCGCCGAGCCCGAGCCGCGCGGGCTGCACCGCCAGCGTCGCGGCGACGACGTCGGTGGGCGTGCGACGGCCCTCGGCGGTCGGGTGGCGGCCGGAGAGCAGGAGATAGAGCAGCACGCCCGCCGCGTAGACGTCGGTCGCGGTGGTGACCGGGTCGCCGCGCACCTGCTCGGGCGCCGCGAACTCCGGGGTCAGCGCGCGCCCCTCCTCCGCGGTGAGCGTCGTGCGCGCCGCAACGTCGACGTCCAGCAGCTTCGCGATGCCGAAGTCGAGCAGCTTGGCGTGGCCGTCGGCCGTCACGAGGATGTTCGACGGCTTGAGGTCGCGGTGCACGACGAGGTTCGCGTGCGCGTGGGCGACCGCGTCGAGCACGTCGAGCACGAGTCGCACGCGCTCGGTGGTGCCTAACGATCGCGCGTCGGCCCACGCGTCGATCGTCACGCCGTCGACGTACTCGAGGACGAGATACGGCTGGCCGCCCGCGCTCACGCCCGCGTCGAGCAGCCGCGCGATGCCGGGATGCGTGAGGCGCGCGAGCGCGGAGCCCTCGCGGCGGAACCGCTCCTGACCGGCGCGCGTGAGCAGCGCGAGGGCGAGCAGCTTCACCGCGACGCGTCCCTCGAACCGTCCGTCGGTGCGGCGGGCGAGCCACACGGAGCCCATGCCGCCGTGGCCTAACGGGCGCTCGAGCGTGTACGCGCCGAGCTCCGTCCCCTCGAGCGAGCCGCCGAGCGCGTTCGTGAACGGCGTCGCGAGCGGCTCGACGAGCAGCCCGCGCCGGTCCGCGGAGCGCTCCGCGTCGAGCAGCGCCGCGAGGTCCGCAGCGAGGGTGGGCGACTCCGCGCGCAGGGCGTCGAGCCAGCCGTCGCGCTGCTCCATCGGCAGCTCCAGCGCGCTGTCGAGCAGCGGCTCGATCACACGCCAACGGTCGCGATCGATGGCAGCCATGGCCGATCTCCGCTGAGGCGCGTCCAACGTACGCGCGCCCGGCGGGATCGGATAGCTCAGCCCTTCCCCTGCACGCTCTCCGCTTCCCGCGTCACGTCGCGCGCGTTCTTGTCGTCGCGCGTCCCGACGTAGATCGGCTGCCGCAGGCGTCCGTCCGCCGTCCATTCGGCGAACTTCACCTCGACGACGACGTCGGGCTTCACCCAGTGCACCGCCTCGTTCGGGCGCGGCGGGTCGACGAACGGCGGCTTCGCGCGCTCCAGCGCGTCGAGCCGCGCGCGCATCACGCGCAGCCCCTCGCGCGTGAAGCCGCCGCCGGTGTGGCCCGCGTAGACGAAGCGGCCGTCGCGGTCGTAGTAGCCGAGCAGCAGCGCGCCGAGGTACGGCCGCGTGCGGCGCGGCTCCGTGAAGCCGCCGACGACGAGCTCCTGCCGGTGCTCCACCTTCAGCTTCTGCCAGTCGTCGGCGCGCTCGCCGGGGCGATACGTGCCGTCGGCGCGCTTCGCGATGACGCCCTCCCAGCCGCGCTTGTGCGCCGCCGCGACCGCCGATGCGCCGCTCCCGCGCAGCACGGTGCCTAACCGCAGCGCGTCGAGGTCGACCGACGCGAGCAGCGCGTCGAGCGCCTCGCGACGCTCGCGCCACGGCGCGTCGAGCAGCGACCGGTCGCCGCTCTGCAGCAGGTCGAACGCGAGCAGCGCCGCCGGCGTGTCCTCGACGCGCTCGGCGATCTCCTCGGGATCCTTCATGTGGAGCCGCGCCTGCAGCGCCTGGAAGCGCGCCGGCCGGCCGCGGCGGTCGAGCGCGACGACCTCGCCGTCGAGCACGAGTGCGCGGCGGCGACGGCGGGCGAGCGCGGCGACGGCATCGGCCACCTCGGGGAACTGCGCGGCCTTGTCGGCGCCGTTGCGCGTCACGAGGCGCGTCGGCATGCCCGGCGCCGCGAACGCGAGCACGCGCATGCCGTCGTACTTCGGCTCGAACACCCATCCCGGCTCCGTCGGCACCTCGCGGCCGATGGTCGCGTACATCGGCTCCGGGATCGGGAGGAAGGGCCCCGCGCCGCGGCGCGCGGCGGCGGGCGTGCGCTTGGTGGAGGTCGGCATCTCGACGTTCGCCGAGCGCAGGATGTGTTCCCGGGCGACCCGGCGGCGGCCCGCGCGAGACGTTTTGGGGCGAGGATCGTCGTTTCATCGTGAGCACCTCCGCCCCCGCCGCCACCGCTCCCGAAGCGGTGACGCTCGACCTGCCGCTGCGACTGCTCGTGTGGACGACCCGCACGGCCGTCTTCGCGCTCGTCGTCGTGGGCGTGACAGGGATCGCCCTCGGCGTGCTGGCCATCACGCACCGGGCGGAGCGCGCGCTGGCGATCACGCTGCAGTGGCGCTGCCTGGTGGACGCGGTGGTGGCGGCGGGGCTCGGCATGGTCGCCGCCGCCGCACGCGCGGGGGCGATCGACCGCCGCCGCCGGATCGCCCGCGCCGCCCGCCAGGCCGCCGCCGAGCGGGCGCGCGAGGAGGCGCGGCGCCAGCGCGAGGCGGCGCGGAAGGCGGCCGCCGAGCGCGAGGCCGCGGAGGCCGCGGCGCGGGCCGAGTCGATCGCGCGACGCGCGGAGGAGGAAGCGCGCACGGCCGAGGAGGAGCACGAGCGCGAAGCGCTCGTCACCGCGATGGCCGAGGCGACGCGCCTGGAGGCCGAGCGGCTGCGCGCGGAGGAGCAGCGCGAGCGCGAGCGGAAGGCGACGGAAGAGCGCATCGAGCGCGCGATCCGCGACGGGACGCGCGCGGCGTGACGCGCGGCGGGCCTGGCTCCACGTACGTGTTCTTGTAGGACTGAAGGAGGACTGAAGAAGGACTCAAGAAGGACCAACAACACTTTCTTGTGTTTGGTCCTTCTTCAGTCCCTCTTCAGTCCTCCTTCAGTCCAACGAAAACACGTACGTGGAGCCGTGAATGCCACGCCTAACGCCGCTCGGCCGCCAGCCGCAGGAGGTCGCCGTAGACCCCCGATGCCGTCACCGCGGCGCCCGCGCCCGGCCCGGTCACGACCAGAGGCTGCGCGCGATATCGCGCCGTGGTGAACGCGAACTGGTTGTCGGTGCCGCTCAGCGCGCCCAACGGATCCGACGGCGCGACGGCCACGAGCCCGACGGCGATGCGGCGCCGCGTCACGCGCACGCGGTAGCGGAGCACGCGCCCCTGCGCCCGCGCCGCGCGCACGCGCGCCTCCCACGGCGCGTCGAGCTCCGCGAGCCGCGCGAGGAACGCGTCGCGCGGCAGCGCGCGCATGGCCTCCGGCACGAGCGACTCCACCGCGACGTCCGACAGGTCGCCGCGGAAGCCGAGCAGTCGGGCGAGGATGAGCGCCTTGCGCGCGACGTCCTGCCCCGAGAGATCGTCGCGCGGGTCCGGCTCGGTGTAGCCGCGCGCCATCGCGTCGCGCAGCGCGGCCGAGAACGCGAGGCCGCGTCCCAGCTCCCCGAACAGGAAGCCGAGCGTCCCCGACGGACACCCCTCGATGCGCTGCACGCGGTCTCCCGCCTCGAGCAGCTTGCGCAGCGTGTCGATCACGGGGAGGCCCGCGCCGACCGTCGCCTCGTGCAGCAGCCGTCCGCCGCCGGCCCGCCCCGCGGCGTGCAGCCGGTCCACCGCCTCCTGCGGCGCGGCGAGCGGCACCTTGTTCGCCAGCACCACGTCCCAGCCGGTGCCTAACGCGCGCTCCAGCAGCGCACCGGTGTCGGCGGCGGTGACGTCGACGAGTACGGGCCGCGACGGCCGGTGCGCCGCGATGGCGTCGAGCGCCTCCGCCGCCGTCGCCGCGCGCGCGCCGGGAGCGAGCGCGAGCGGACGTCCCGCGACCTTCGCGCCGCACAGCTCCGCGATGCGGCGCCGCGACAGCCCGCCCGCGTCGAACACGAAGCCGGAGCGGTCGACCAGCGCGCAGACGCGGAGCGGCGAGCGCGCGCCCGCGGCCGCGATCTGCGCCGCGAGCTCGCGTCCGATCGCGCCGGCGCCCAACAGCACCACGTCGGTGCGCGCGACGCGCGCCGTGCGCGCCGCCGCCGGCTCATGCAGCCGGAACGCCTCGTGGAGCGCGCGCTGCGCCTCCACCGCGCGCGTCGCGTCGACGACGAGCGACAGACTCGCGCCCGCCGCGCCCTGCGCCGTGGCGAGCGGCGCGATCCCGGCGTCGGCGAGCGTCGTGAGCGCACGGGCGGCCGCGCGCGCGTCGTCCGCCGCGCACGCGCCGACGACGCCCACCGTCGCGACGCCGACGCGCGCGTCGACCGACTCCAGCTCCCCGCTCGCGAGCTCCGGCGCGAGCGCGCGGCGCAGCGCGTCGAGCGCGTGCGCGGCACGCGCGCCGTCGACGGTGACCGACACGTCGTACGCCGACGCCGCCTGCGACACGAGCGAGACCGGCACGCCTGCGGCGTGCAGCGCGGCGAGCGCGCGCGCCGCGACGCCGGGGAGCGCGTGCAGCCCGCGTCCGACGACCCGCACGATCGCCTGGTCCATGGTCGCCGCGACCGCGACGACCGGCGCGCGCGACTCCACGCGCCGCGCGACGATCTCGGTGCCGCGCTCGTCCGGCCGCGCGAACGGCCGCACGAGCACGCGCGTGCCCTTCCCCGCCGGCGCGAGCGCGAGCGGCGCCAGCGCGCGCGGGTGCAGCACCTTCGCGCCGTAGTGCGCGAGCGCCGCCGCCTCGCGCGCGCCGAGCCGCGGCACGACGCGCGCGTTAGGCACCGCGCGCGGGTCGGCGGTGAGCAGCCCCGGCACGTCCTTCCACAGCACCACGCGCCGCGCGCCCAGGGCCGCGGCGAGCACGGTGGCGGAGAGGTCGGAACCGCCGCGCCCGAGCGTCACGGTCTCGCCGCGCGGACCGCGGCCGACGAATCCCGGCACCACCGGCACCACGCGCGCGCGCAGCAGCGGCCGCAGCACGCGCCGCGCGGCGGGCGCGGTGGCCGCGAGATCGGGGGCCGCCTCGCCGTACGCGCCGTCCGTCACGACGAGATCGGTCGCGTCGACGTACTCGGCACGCACGCCGGCGCGACCGAGCGCCGCGGCGACGATGCGCGCGGCGAGCCGCTCCCCGCGCGCGACGACGCGGTCCACCTCGCGCGGCGCCAGCTCACCGATGGCGCGCGCGGCCGCGGCGAGCGCCGCGACCTCGGCCAGCGAAGCGTCGAGCGCGTCGTGCAGCGTGCGCGCGTCGTCGCCGTCGAGCAGCGCGTCGAGGACGGCGGCGTGCGTGGCGCGCAGGCGGCCGAGCGCGGCGTCGAGCTGCGCGGGCGTCGCGGTGGCCGCCGCGTGCGCGACGGCGAGCAGCGCGTCGGTCACGCCGGCGAGCGCGGAGGTGACGACGACCGTCGGCGCGCCATCGCGCCGCGCGACGAGCGACACGGCGTGGGCGACCGCGTCGGGCGTGGCGAGGGAGGCGCCGCCGAACTTGTAGACCGCCAAGGCGGCGGGACTGGGGAGTCGGGACTCGGGGAGTCGGGACTCGGGACTCGGGACTCGGGACTCGTGGGCGGACGGCGGTCGAGTCCCGAGTCCCGGGTCCCGAGTCCCGACTGCCGGAACAGCAGTCATGCGACCGCCGCGACCTGGCGCGCCGCCTCGGGCTCGGCCAGGGTGAACGCGGGCGGCACGGCGGGCGTCACCACGAGCGCCTCGTCGAGCGCCGTCTCGAGATCCTCCACGAGATCTTCGGCGCACTCGATCCCGACCGAGAGGCGCACGAGCGAGTCGGAGATGCCGGCCGTGGCGCGCGCCGCGGCGTCCATCGACGCGTGCGTCATCGACGCCGGGTGCGCGACGAGGCTCTCCACGCCGCCTAACGATTCGGCGAGCGTGAAGCAGCGCAGCGCGCGCGCGAACCGCTCCACCGCCGGCAGCCCGCCGTGGAGCTCGAAGCTCACCATCGCGCCGTAGCCGGACTGCTGCGCCGTCGCCACCTGGTGGCCCGGATGCGTCGACAGGCCGGGATAGTTCACGCGCGCCACCGCGTCGTGCGCGAGCAGCGCGTCGACGACCGCCTGCGCGTTCGCGAGGTGCTGCACCATGCGCGCGTGCAGCGTGCGCACGCCGCGCAGCGTGAGGTAGCTGTCGAACGGCGCGCCGGTGATGCCGAGACAGTTCGCCCACCAGCCCAACGATTCCGCGAGCGCGGGGTCGCGCACGACGACCGCGCCGCCGACGACGTCGCTGTGGCCGTTGAGGTACTTCGTCGTCGAGTGCACGACGACGTCCGCGCCGAGCAGCAGCGGCTGCTGCAGCGCGGGCGACAGGAACGTGTTGTCGACGACGACGAGCGCGCCGGCGGCATGCGCGGCGGCGGCGATGCGGCGCACGTCGGTGATGCGGAGGAGCGGATTGCTCGGCGTCTCGATCCACACGAGCTGCGGGCGGCGGCGCGCGATCTCGGCCACGGCGCTCGTCGTCGCCGTGAGATCCACGAAGCCCAGGTCGAAGTGCGCGCGGCGTGCGAGCGCGTTCAGCAGGCGGTGCGTGCCGCCGTAGCAGTCGTGCGCGGCGAGCACCAGATCGCCCGGCGCGAGCAGCTGCAGCACGAGCGTGACCGCGGACATCCCCGTGCTCGTGACGACGCCCGCCGTGCCGCCCTCGAGCTCCGCGAGCGCGTCGGCGAGCTGCGTGCGCGTGGGGTTGCCGCTGCGCGTGTAGTCGTACTCGCGCTTCCCCCCGAGGCCGTCGAACGCGAACGTCGACGAGAGATGGATCGGCGGCACCACGGCGCCGTGCTGCGTGTCCGAGGCGATGCCGGCGCGGACGGCGCGGGTCGCGGTCGCCTGCTGACGGATCGTGCGGTCGACGCTCATGCGAAGCTCCGGGTACACAGGGCGGTGGCGAGGATGCGGCCGATCGCGGCCGGTTCGGTGAGGAACGCGTCGTGGCCGTTGCGCGACGCGAGATCGACGAGCGTGTTCGGCGCGCCTAACAGCATGGACAGCTCGGCCATCTGCTCGCGCGGCACGATGGCGTCGCCCTCCGCGGCGACGAGCGTCGTCGGCACGCGCACCGCGGCGGGATCCACGCGGTGCAGGTCGGCGGAGAGCGAGAGCGCGAGGAAGCGCTCCGGGCGCCACGCGGCGGCGAACTTCCGGCCGTGGTGCAGGATGTACCGCTCGACGGGGAACGTCGCGTCGGCGCCGTCGATCGTGTCGGGGCGCGAGTCGAACCGCTCGGCGAACTCGCGCGCGCCGCGATACGTCGTCATCGCCAGCGCGCGCGCGAGGGCGAGCGCGTCGTGCGCGCGACCGGTCTCGATGCCGAGCTCCACGACGCGCCGCTGCACGGTGCGCAGCGCGGTGGACAGCGGATGCGCCTCGTGCGGCGCGCTCACGACGACGAGCCGCTCGACGCGCTCCGGGTAGCGCTCGGCGAACGCGAGCGCCACCATGCCGCCGTACGACGCGCCGATCACGGCGTGCACGCGCTCGACCTCGACGGCGTCGAGCGCCGCGACGAGCGCGTCGGCCTGGTCGTACGTGGTGACGATGCGCGCCGGCCGACCGTCGTCGCCGCGGCCGCCGTCGAGCCAGTCGATGCCGAGCACGCGCAGGCGCGTGGTGTCGAGCGCGCGGCCGCGTCCGACGACGGGGTCCCACCACCCCGGCGCGGGATCGGCCGCCGTGGCGCCCGCGTGCGCGTTCGCGGAGATGCCGCCGAGCGCAACGACCACCGGCGCACCGGCCGGGCCGACGAGCTCGTAGTTAGGCACCCCTGTCGCGCGCTCCACTGTCAGCATCGCACCCTCCAAACGAAGACCCCCGGGCCGACGAGGTCCGGGGGTCGCTGCTGGAGGGGCCGCCGGACCACCGTCCTCCCGGGGGAGGACGAGCCGCCAGCGACCTGCTTTCTGCTGGAGTCGGTGGCCGAGCCCCCCGCGCCGCGGTGGGTCCTGGCTACCAACGACAAACGCCCGGGCGGAGATGGCCGCCGGGCGCGTCGCGTTTTAGCACCTTGTTTTACGTGGCGGCAATAGGCGGCAAATCACCACGGGCGTTCAGTTGTGTCTGGGATGCTAGTGGTGGGGCGGGTCGGCGTCAAGCGGGGGACGGCGATGCGAGCGCCTCTGCGCCGGGGCGTCGCTCCCTGGACTGCAGAGCTCCTCGTGGTTCGGACGCGGATCACGCGGATCGCGCGGATAGGCTTCAGTCGCGAGCCTATCCGCGTGATCCGCGGCATCCGCGTCTCCTATTTCGGCGTCGTGCGTCACGAGGAGCGTCGCACGCGCTCGCAGACGACGCGGTGATGCTTCGCCTCCGGCCCGAAGTGCAGCAGGAGCCCGACGAGCAGATCGGTCGCTCGCAGGTAATTGAGCAGCTGTCGCGACGCGAACGGCGACAGGTGCTGCGTCGACTTGACCTCGACCACGATCTTGTGATCGACGATCACGTCCATCCTCAGTCGCGCGATCACTCGGCCTTTGTAGCTCACCGACACCGACTGCTCGCGCTCGACGAGATGGCCGCGGTCGCGCAGCTCGAGCGTGAGCGCTTCCACGTACACCTGCTCGAGGAAGCCGTAGCCGAGCGTGTTGTACACCTCGAAGAAGGCGCCGATGACGGAGTACGTGAGGTCGCGCTCGATGAGATCGTGTCGGCTCATGGCGCAACTTCGATGGCCGGCATCCTTCCACGACATCATTCCGACGCCGGCGCACCTCTCACGACGCGACGGGTGCCGTCGAGCTCAGGAGTCCGCGCGCCACGGGACGGGCGTCAGCGCCTCTCGCAAGTACTCCACGAACCGCGTCGCCCGCGCCGAGCGTCCGCGTCGCGGGCCCACGAACGCGATGACGTCCGCCGAGGGGAGACGCCAACCGGGGAGCAGGCGCGCGAGTCGGCCCGCGCGCAGGTCGGCGGCCACGGACCACTCGGAGCGCACGATGATCCCGCGTCCCGCGACGGCCCACTCGCGCACGACCTCGCCGTCGTTCGTCGCGAGTCGCGGCTCCACGCGTACCGACTCGGCCGCGCCGTCGTCGCGCGCGAAGCGCCACATCGTCACGTCCTCGTCGTTCTCGCGGAGCGCGATGCACGCGAAGTCGCGCAGGTCGGCGGGCGCGTCGGGCACGCCGTATCGCGCGACGAACGACGGCGATGCGCAGAGGATGCGGTCGTTCGGCGCGAGGCGGGTCGCCACGAGCGACGAGTCGCGCAGCTCGCCGATGTGCACGGCGACGTCCCACGACGTCTCGGCCACGCGTCCCATGCGGTCGGAGAGCACGAGGTCGAGCGTCACCTCGGCGTGGTCGGCGAAGAAGCGACCCGCCGCCGGCGCGACGTGGGCGCGGCCGAAGCCGAGCGGGGCGAGCACCCGCAGGTGGCCCGCCACCACGCCGCGGCGCGCGGCGAGCGTCTCGGTGAGGCTCGCGAGGTCGTCGGCGATCTCCTGACCGCGCGCGGCGAGCAGCTCTCCCTCGGCCGTCAGGGTCACCCGCCGCCCGCTCCGCTCGACGAGCCGGACGCCGAGTCGGCGCTCGAGATCCTGGAGGCGCTGGGTCACCGCGGGCGGCGTGACGCCGAGCGCCCGGGCGGCCGCGGCGAGCGACTCGGCGCGGGCGATGCCGGCAAAGAAGTGAAGGTCGGAGGACGTCAGCATTAAGTCGGAGATTAACACGACAGTTACCGGACGGGCGAATCCCGGCGCCGGCCGGGGCCGTTGGCCAGGACATGCTGATCATCCAGGGCATCACGAAGACGTACCCGAACGGGGTGCAGGCGCTGCGCGGCGTGGACCTCACCATCGGCCGCGGGCTGTTCGGCCTCCTGGGCCCGAACGGCGCCGGGAAGTCGACGCTCATGCGCACGCTCGCCACGCTGCAGGCGCCCGACGCCGGCACCGTCTCGCTCGACGGCCGGCCGGTGCTCGACGACCCGCAGGCGCACCGCCGAGCGCTGGGCTACCTGCCGCAGGACTTCGGGGTGTATCCCGGCGTGTCGGCGCTGGAGCTGCTCGATCACCTCGCGCTGCTGAAGGGGATCACCGATCGGCGCGCGCGACGGACGCAGGTCGACGCGCTGCTCGCGCAGACGAACCTGTGGGCGCATCGCAAGCACGCGGTGAGCGGCTTCTCCGGCGGCATGCGGCAGCGCTTCGGCATCGCGCAGGCGCTGCTCGGCGACCCGAGGCTCGTCATCGTCGACGAGCCGACGGCGGGGCTCGACCCCGAGGAGCGCAACCGGTTCCACAACCTGCTGAGCGAGATCGGCGAGAACGTCGTCGTCATCCTCTCCACGCACATCGTGGAGGACGTTCGGCAGCTCTGCCCGCGCATGGCGATCCTCGCCGGCGGCGCCGTGGTGCGCGAGGGCGTGCCGGACGCGCTCGTCGACGAGCTGCACGGGCGCGTGTGGGGGAGGACCGTCGCGAAGTCCGACGTCGCATCGTACGCCGCGCGGCTCCGCGTGCTCTCGGCCCAGCTCCACGCGGGGCGCACGCGGCTGCGCGTGCTCGCCGACGCGGCGCCCGACGACGGGTTCGAGCCGCTCGCGCCGGACCTCGAGGACGTGTACTTCGCCGCGTTAGGCACCGCGGGAGCGGCGTGATGCTGGGAGGCATCCTCCGCTTCGAGTGGCGCTACCACACGCGCCGGCTCACGTTCGCGGCCGCCGCGCTCGCCCTCGCCGGCGGCGCCGCGACGCTCGTCGGCACCGGCTACGGGCCGAAGAGCGTCGACGTGAACGCGCCCTACACGATCGCGCAGTCGCTCGGCCTCCTGTCGCTGTTCTCCGTGTTCGTGCTCACGATCTTCTGCGCGAACGCGGCGCTGCGCGACACCGAGCACGGCATGACGGAGCTCGTGTTCTCGCGGCCGATCGGGAAGCCGCGCTACCTGCTCGGCCGGTTCGCCGGGGCGCTGCTCGCCGCACTCACGGCGATGACGCTCGCGGCGCTCGTGCTGATGCTCGCGCCACTCGTGCTCCAGGTGGAGCCCGACCGGCTCGGCGCCGTGCGGCCGGTCGCGTATCTGTGGGCGCTCGTCGTGCTCGTGCTCCCGAACCTGCTGCTCGTCGGCGCGGTGCTGTACGCCGTCGCGACGCTGACGCGCTCGACGCTCGCGACGTACGTCGGCGCGGTGGCGATCTACGCGCTGTACCTCGTGACCGCGCTGCTCGTCGACTCGCCGCTCATGGCCGGCGCCGCGCCGCCGACGCCGGAAGGACTCGCGCGCGCCGCGCTGCTCGATCCGTTCGGGCTGTCGGCGTTCTTCGAGCAGACGCGCTACTGGACGCCGGCGGAGCGCGACGTGCGCATGGTGGCGCTGAGCGGACGGATGCTGCTCAACCGGCTGCTGTGGATGGGCGTCGCGGCGACGGTGCTCGCGTGGACGTACGCGCGCTTCCGCTTCGAGGTGGTCACGCGGCGCGCGCCACGCCGACGTGGCGCGACCGCCGTCGACGTCATGGCCGTCGCCACGTACCACGTGGTGGCTCCCGCGACGCGCGGCGCGTTCCGGCCCGCGTTAGGCTCCGCGGCGCGGCTCGAGCTGCGCCACGTGCTGCGCGGCTGGACGTTCCTCGCGCTGCTCGCGCTCTGGGTGTTCGTCGCCGGCATGGAGGCGGTCGCGCAGCTCGGCGGCGAGTACGGCTCGCACGTGCTGCCAACCACCGGGCTGCTGCTCGACGCGATGCAGCTCCCGCTGCTGCTCGTCGGCACGATCACGATCGTCTACTACGCCGCGGAGGTCGCGTGGCGCGAGCGCGTGGTCGGGTTCGACCCGCTCGTCGACGCGACGCCGGCGTCGAGCGCGGTGCTCTACCTCGCGAAGGCCGCCGCGCTGTGTGCGCTGCCCGCGATCCTCGCGCTCGCCGCGGTGCTCGTCGGCATCGTGGTGCAGCTCGCGAACGGCTACACGCAGGTCGAGCCCGCGCTGTGGCTGTCGCTGCTCTGGTTCGGCGGCGTGCCGCTCGCGCTGTTCGCGATCGGCGCGCTCGCCGTGCAGGCGGTGGCGCCGAACCGGTGGCTCGGGCTGTTAGGCGGGCTCGCGCTCGCGCTCGTCGCGCGGCGCGGCGACACGGTGGGCCTCGAGCACCCCATGCTGCACTTCGGCGCCGGCCCGTCGGTGCAGCACTCGGATCTCGACGGCTTCGGGCCGGCAGCCGCGTCGTTCGCGGCGTTCATGGGCTACTGGACGCTCGCCGCGGTGGTGCTCGCGTGCGTGAGCTGGGGGCTGTGGCGGCGCGGTGCGAACGTGGGGCTGCGCGCGCGGCTCGCGCAGCTGCCGTCGCACTGGGGCCGCGGCGGGCGCCGTGCGTTCGCGGTCAGCGTCGTCGCGTTCGTCGCCGCGGCGGCGCTGCTGTTCGCGCGCACGCAGGCCGCGCACGCGTGGGCGGGGAGCGCGACCCGCGAGCAGTGGCGCGCCGACTACGAGCGCGCCTACCGACGCCTCGAGGGCCAGCCGCAGCCGAGCGTCGTGCACGTCGCGATGACGACGCAGCTCGTTCCGGCCGCGCGTCGGGCGACGGTGGAGGCGACGCTCGTGCTCGAGAACCGGTGGACGCGGCCGATCGACACGGTGTGGGCGGTCGTGCCGCGCGGCGTGACCGGCGCCCGCGTGTCGCTCGCGGGCACGCGCACCGCGACCCGCGACACGCGCTTCCCGGTGCACGTGTTCGCGCTCGCGCGCCCGCTCGCGCCCGGCGAGCGCGTGGTGCTGCGCTACGCGGGCACGCTCGATCGCGGCGGCGTGCGGGCCGACGATTTCTCCGGCGACGTCGCGGCGAACGGCACGTTCCTCACGAGCGTCGATGCGCTACCGTCGCTCGGCTACCGCGCCGGATGGGAGCTCGACGAGCCCGCCGCGCGTCGTCGCCACGGCCTCGCGAGCGAGCCGACGCGCGAGGCGCCGCTCGCCGCCGCCGACTCGGTGCGCCGCGCGCCGCGCGACGCGGCGTGGCTCACGCTCGACGCGACCGTCGCCACCGACGACGACCAGACCGCGCTCGCGCCCGGACGGCTGGTGCGCACGTGGCGCGCCGACGGACGACGGTGGTTCCACTACGTCGCCGATCGGCCGATGACGCCGCGCTTCGGCATCGTGTCGGCGCGCTACGCGGTGCGCCGCACGCGGCACGCCGGCGTGGACGTGGAGGTGTGGTATCATCCCGCGCACGCGGTGAACGTCGACCGCATGCTGGCATCGGCGACGCGCACGCTGGACCTGTTGGGCGCGCGGTACGGTGCGTACGCGCTGCCGCAGCTGCGCGTGGCCGAGATCCCGCTGTGGTCGTCGTTCGGCGCGCTGTCGCTGCCGGGGATGATCTTCTTCCCCGAGGACCGCGGCTTCCTCTCCGACGCGCGCGATGCAGACGTGGATCTGGTGACGCGGCGCGTCGCGCACGAGGTGTCGCACCAGTGGTGGGCGCACACGCTCGACCCGGCGCCGATGGCCGGCGCGTCGACGCTGACCGAGACGCTCGCGAAGCACTCGGAGCAGCTCGTCGTGGGCGCGGCGTACGGCGACGGCGCGCTGGCGCCGATGCTCGCGTTCGACGAGGACCGCTACCTGGCCGGCAGCGCGGCGGCGCGGCGCGGCGAGCCGACGCTGCTGGAGGCAGCGGACGAGGCGTGGCTGTACTACGGCAAGGGCGCGGTGGTGATGCGCGGCCTGCGCGACCTGCTCGGCCCCGCCGCCGTGGACCGCGCGCTCGCCGCGCTGCTGCACGCGCACGCCGGCCCCACCGGCATGGCGACGACGCTCGACCTGCGCGCGGCGCTGTGGGCCGAGTGCCTAACGGCAGCGGACAGCGCGCTGGTCGGCGAGTGGCTCGGCGACCGCACGGTGTACGACCTGCGCGTCGACACCGCGTCGGCGGTCCCGTTAGGCGGCGGCCGGTGGCGGCTCGCGGCGCACGTCACGGTCGGCAAGTGGGCGCGCGGCGTCTCAGGCGAGACGCCCCGCTCGGCGGACGGCGAGTCGATCGGCGTCGCGGTCTACGACGATCGTCCGGAGGTGGGGCGGGTGCTGTGGACGGGCGCGGGACGCGCGCGCGGCGGCCGGTTCGATCTGACGCTCGATCTGCCGGGGCGTCCGGCGTGGGTGGTCGCGGACCCGTCGGTGACGCGGATCGACCGCGACCGGACGAACGACCGGCGGCGGGTGGCCGTTCGGTGAGCGATGCGGCGCGGCGCTTGCTCCGTCGCCGGCCGTGACATCCCCATACGGTCCGAGCGGCCGCTTCGTCGAACGTTTCCTCGATCGCCTGGCGCAGTTCCGCCTCGAGGACTTCGAAGCCGTGGTGCGTCGCTGGCGCGCCACGCTGCGGGACAGCGACGCGTGGTACGCGGCGGAGGACGCAGTCGGCGACGCGGTCGCGCGCGCTCGGCGCGACGGCGTGATGTGGACGGTGCAGGACCGGATCTACGAGGTGTTCCGCGGCAGCACGTGGTACGAGCAGCGGCCGCCGGGGACGCCGGTGGCGCCATCGGAGATGGCGGCGCAGTACCTCGCGACGACGGCGGTGGTGGCGCTGCTCGTGGCGGACGTGCTGCCGGGGGTGGTGCTGGGGGTGCTGTACGCGCCGTTCCGGGACGCGATCCCGCTCGCGGAGCTGGCGCTCGGCGGGACGGTGGCGCTGGAGCCGGGGGTGGCGGACCGGCCGCCGGGGGAGCAGGCGCGGGAGGATCTCGACGGGCGGGCGTGGCACTGAAAGGCTGGAACGGCGGGACGCCTGACGGCGGGACGCCTGACGGCGGGACGCCTGACGGCGGGACGCCTGACGGCGGGACGCCTGACGGCGGGACGCCTGACGGCGGGACGCCTGACGGCGGGACGCCTGACGGCGGGACGCCTGACGGCGGGACGCCTGACGGCGGGACGATCAACCGCGGGACGATTCACTGCGGGACGATTCACTGCGGGACGATCGACGGCGGGACGATCCACTGCGGGACGATCCACTGCGGGCGCGTACCTAGGTCCCAGGGGGGCTCCCCCCCCTTCGCCCAAGGTGGTATGCGCGCGAAGCGCCGCGGGACCAATCCGACGCCGATCGGAACCCTCTGAACGCGCAGCCTTCCCGCCGTCGATCGTCCCGCCGTCGATCGTCCCGCCGTCGATCGTCCCGCCGTCGATCGTCCCGCCCTATCAGGCTCACAGCTGCCCCACCCCCGCCTCTCCCGCCACCACCCGCGCCCGGTACCCCGCGTCCTCGTATCGCGCCGGCGAGAGCGCCCCCGCATACGCCGGCAGCACGTCGCCCGTGACGTGCGCCGCGGCCAGCTCCGCCGCCGCGTGCGATGCCATGATGCCGTAGCCCGACAGCCCGCCTAACACGAATGCGCCCTCCGCGCCGAGCGGCCCGATCACGGGACGGTTCTCCGGCGTCTTGCAGTAGTAGCCGCCGTCGACGACCCCCGCGCGTCCGGCGTAGGCCGCGAACCCGGGAATCAGCGCCGCCGCGCCGCGGAGCAGGAACTCGCCGTGCCGCGGGTCGAACGTCGGCGGCCACACCGGCTCGGCCCGCGGCTCGATGTCGTACGTCCAGATGAGCCACGTCTCGTCGCCGTGCGGGCCGTCCACCGGGCGCACGTGGATCCCGGGCGGCAGCTCGTCGACCGGGTCGTTCCAGATGAGGAACGGCGCGCCGCGCGGCACCGCGCCTAACGGATCGCGGAACAGCATCTTCGCGTGCAGCTCGAGCAGCAGCGGGACGTCCGCGTCGAGCAGCCGGAGCGCGCGGGGGAGCCCGGGCCCCGCCGCGAGCACGACCCGGTCGCAGCCGAGTGTCGCGCCGGAGTCGAGCCGCACGCCGCGCACGCGGCCGCCCGCCGTGTCCACCGCGTCGACGCGGCCGCGCACGAACGTGGCGCCGGCGCCTAACGCGCGGCGCAGCATCCACGCGCCGAGGGCCACGGCGTTCATCCAGCCCGCGCGCCGCACGTGCAGCGCGGCCACCGTGTCCGGCGCGAGATACGGGAACGCTGCGCGTGCGGCCTCGCCGAGCAGCAGGTCGGCGCCGGTCGGCGCGCCGCGGTAGCCCTCGGCGCGCGCGGGCTCGTAGCCGGCGACGTCGGCGTGCTCGCGCAGCTCGCCCATGCCGTACGCCGAGACCTCGCGCGCGGTCGCCCGCAGGCGCGCCGCCTCCTCGGCGCGTGCCGTCGCGAACAGATAGCCGCGCGCGGACAGCCGGAACGCGTTCGCGCTCTCGTCGGCCATCTCCTCCAGGAGATCGATGCTGCGCGACACGAAGCGGCACATCGTGTCGTCCGGGCCGGGCCACCAGTTGCGGTAGCCCATCGTGCCGACGGCGCTCGTCAGCGTCAGCGGCTCGCGCTCGTCGACGAGCACGACGTTAGGCACGCCGCGGCGCGCGGCGAGGTGGTACGCGGCCGCCACACCCGCGAGGCCGGCGCCGACGATGACGATGGGCTCCGATCCGGTCATGATCCGCTCGCGTCGCGCATGGGCTCCACGTACGAGTGTTCGTTGGACCACGGCGGACTGAACGAGGACTGAAGACGGACCAACACTTTGTTGGTGTTTCCTTCTTCAGTCCCTCTTCAGTCCCCCAGAAAATTTCGTACGTGGAGCCCTGAACGCCAGACGACGGTCACCGCTCCCGCACGAGATCCAGCGTCGAGCCGCGCCGCCCCGCGGGGTACGGCACGTCGGCGCCCTTGATCGCGCGCCACAGGATCCGGTTGAACGTCATGTCGTCGATGCGGTCGGCGGCGGCGAGGTCGAGTCGCGGCGCGGGGCGCGCGCCGGTGCGAGCGGGCGGGTTCTTCTCGTCGAGCGGCTGCGTCGGCGCGAGCGCCACGTACGGCGTGAGGTCCGGCTCCTCGCTCCACACGTCGCGCAGCGGACGGCCGAACCGGTCGAACTGCGACAGCGGCGCGAGCCCCAGGATCTCCTCGATCGTCGCCAGCACGTCGGTCGTGTTCACGAAGCGGTGCACGGTGCGCGCGCGCGACCACGGCGAGATCACGAGCAGCACCGAGCGGTGCGAGTCGACGTGGTCGGGTCCCGCCTGCGCGTCGTCCTCGAGCACGAACACCGCGGTGCTCCGCCAGAACGGGGAGCGCGACAGCGCCTCGACGATGCGCCCCAGCGCGAGGTCGTTGTCGGCCATGCACGCGCGCGGCGCGCACGCGCCGGGGCGCGTCCCGGCGGTGTGATCCATCGGCAGGTGCAGGATCTCGAGCGCCGGCATGCGTCCCTGCCGCACGAACGTCCCCAGCTCGCCGATCCACACGTCCGCGCGGCGCGCGTCGGGAATCGTGACGTCGAACGGCGGATAGTCGGGGCTCGTGTACGGCGCGAGGCTCGGCTTCGCCGCGCGATAGCGCACGCCGCCCCCCGCCGGCGCCGGCTCGGCGTACTCGCCGTAGTTGCGCACCGTGAGGCCCCTGCGCGCCGCGGCGGTCCACAGGAATCCCGTCGACGGCTCGTCGGCGTCGCCCTCGTCGCGGTCGGGGCGACGGTCGGCGTAGACCGACGGCACCGTCTTCTCCCCGTACTCCGTGACGTACGCCGACGTCGACCACGGATGCCCCTGCGCGCTCACCTCGGCGTTCGTGAAGAAGCGATCGTAGATGCCGAACCGCTCGGCCAGCGCGTGGTGGTTCGGCGAGGCGGCGCGCGGGAAGAACAGCAGCGACGTGTCGCCGTCGCCGCCGCGCAGGTCGCCGAGCACCTGGTCGTAGGTGCGGTTCTCCTTGATGATGAGCACCGCGTGCTCGAGCGGCGGATAGCGCGGCCGCGCCGCCGCCGCGTCCCAGCCGTTGCTCCGCGCCACACGCCGCGTGAGCGCCGCGAGCTCGGCATCGCTCCACGTCGTCGGCAGCACGGAGAGCGTGCCGGTGAGCTGGCCGAGCGTGTACGTGCGCGGATCGATGCCGGCGAGGCCGTTGCGCGGGCCCGCGGGATTCGGGCCGGTCCCGCGTCCCTTGCCGCTCACCACGACGAGCGAGTCGCCGGCCAGCGCCAGCGCATCCGGATACCACAGCGACGGCACTCGGCCTAACACCGTTGGGCGGTCGCCGCGCACGTCGAGCACCGCGACGGCGTCGTTGTCCGCCTCGGCGACGAACAGCCGGCCGCCGTCGGGCGACAGCGCGAGCGCGTTCGGCGTGCTGCCCTCCGACGGCGCGCCCGGCGCGGAATCGGACACGCTCGCCAGCACGCGATCGGCGCGCGCGTCGACCACCACCACGCGGTCGGTGCTCGACGACGTGACGTAGAGCCGCGTGCCCGCCGCGTCGAGCGCCATCGCCGACGGGTGGCGCCCGACGTCGATGCGCGCGCGCTCGACGAGCCGGCCGTCGGCGCCCACGGCGTAGCGCGCGACCGTCGAGCCGCCCCACGCCGACACGAACACGTCGCCGCCCGGCGCGACGATCACGCCGTACGGGTAGTGGCCCGCCGCCACGCGCTGCACCACGCGCGTCGTCACGAGGTCGACGACGGCGAGCGAGTCGGCGAGGTTCTCGGCCACGTACAACGTGCGCCCGTCGCGCGACGTCGCGAGGCCGGCGACGAATCGGGGCTCGCCCGCGGTGCCTAACGGGCCGAGGGCGATGCTGTCGCGCAGCTCGGCGCGCGCGCCGCTCCACGCGTAGCGGTACACCACGTCGCGCCCCGCCCCCGACGCGTAGATCCACCGGCCGTCGGGGCTGAACGCGAGGCCGAGGAACGCGCCCGGCTGGGGGAGCGTCTGCATCACCTGACCCGCGTCGAGATCGACGACCTGGAGCCCGACCTCCCGCCAGCCGCTGAGCAGCAGCACCGCGTGCCGGCGGTCGGGCGCGACCGCGATGGCGAGCGGCATGTTCCCGACGTCGATCGTGCGGCCGGCCGGGTCGAGCGTGTGCCCCGTGGGAAGGCGCCGCGGCGTGCCGCCGACGCCGGCGTTCAGCTCGTGCGTCTCGCCGCGGCACGCGGCCGCGACGGCGACCACTGCCGCCAGTCGCCGGACCCACGACGCGATGCCCGGCGCGGTCGAGGTGTGCGCCACCGGAGGCTTCCTGGTTAGACTGCCGCCATGATCAGTCGCATCTGGCACGGCTGGACGCAGCGCGCCGACGCCGACGCGTACGAGGCGATGCTGCGCGCCGAGGTGCTGCCGGGCATCGGCCGCGTGCGCGGCTACCGCGGGGCCCACCTCCTGCGCCGCGACGACGGCGCGGAGGTGGAGTTCGTGACCATCACGCTGTTCGACGACCTCGACGCGGTGCGCGCGTTCGCCGGCGAGGACTACACGCGCGCCGTCATCCACCCGCCTGCCCGCGCCCTGCTCACCCGCTTCGACGAGCGCTCGGTGCACTACGACACCGTGCTCTCGCCGGAGCAGGTGCGCGAGCAGATGCGCGCTACTTCCTGACCGGGATCCCGCCGAGCTTCGCGCCGGTGAGCGTCGCGACGGCGCCCAACGTCGTCTGCGCCGCGTTCAGGCCGAGGCGGAAGTCCTTGTCGCTGAACGTCGCGAACACGTCCGTCGGCTGGTGCCAGTGCGGGTCCCAACCTGCGCCGACCTCGCGGCCGCGCTCGTTCTCGCGCAGGCTGATCGCCGCGACGAGATCCTTGAACGGGTCGCTGTCGGTGTTCGTCATGTGCGGCCCGACCTGCGCCGGGTAGTCGGTCGCGTACTTCTCGTTCGCGCGGTGGAAGATCCACGCGAGCTTCTGCGACGAGTCGGCCATCTTCGAGTTCGACTGGAACTCGATGTTGACGTCGGCCTCCGGACGCTGCTCGGGGCTGATCGTGCCGTCGGGGCGCGGCATGCCGTGGTCGAACATCATCATGTCGTGCTGGATCATGCCGAGCCACTTCGGCTCCGGGTACTTGCCGGATCCCGCCGGGCTCTCCTTCCCCTGCAGCGCCGCGCGCTGGTCGACGTACGCGTGCGCGCCGTTCAGCCCCGTCTCCTCGTTGTTCCAGAGGATGAAGCGGATCGAGCGGTCGGTGTGCACGTCGGGCATGCTGAAGACGCGCGCGAGCTCCATCACGACCGCGGTCCCGGAGCCGTCGTCGTTCGCCGCCTCGTTCCAGCCGTGGCCGTCCATGTGGCCGCCGACGATGTACATCTCCTCCGGATGCGTCTCGCCGATCTTCGTGCAGTAGACCTCCTCGCGCGGCCCCGGCGTCGTCGGCTCGGCGTCGAGCGCGCGGATGCGCGGGTCGGGCTGCCGGAGCGAGTCGGTGTTCACGCCGGTGCGCGTGCGCACGCCGCGCAGCCGGCCGCCGCCCTGCGCCTGCGCGCTGCGTCCCGCCGCGGCCGCGCGCGCCCGCGTCGCACTGTCCACCGTGCGCGGCGGCGGCGGCTCGTACGTGTACTTGATGCGCTCCGTGTTCGTGCAGCCGTAGCTCTTCAGCTGCGCCTCGATCCAGTCGACCGCGTCGCGGTTGCGCTTCGTCCCCTGCCGCCGGTCGCCGAACTGCGTGAGCCCCTTGACCGTCGCCTTGTAGTGCTCGAGGTCGAGCCGACCCACGAGCACGGACGCGGGGTCGGTGGTGTCGACCGTCGCCGGCGGCAGCGGGACGACCTGCGCCTGCTGCGCGCCCGCCTCGGCGGCGAGCAGCACGAGCGACGCGGCGATGATGCGAGTCTTCATGTAGATGCTGGCTCCTCGTGGTTCGACCTCTCGCGCCACGCACGACTCCACGGAGAAGGATCGCAACTCAATGAATTCCACGAATTCACTGAATCGAAGAACCAGAACGTGGAACCGTGCCGGGCGCGTTCCAACGCGACCTTCTAACGCGACTCGGGCACCGCGATCGGCGGCTGGCCCGCGGCTCGGCGGCGAGCGTTCAGCGCCGGGAGCCCCGTCGTCTCCAGTACGCGCCACCGGGCCATGACGCTGGCTGCCCGCTGCTGGGCGCGGGTGGCGGCCGCGAGCTGGTCGGCCGTCGGCGGCACCTCGGCGTTCTGCATCGCCATCGCCGCGGCGACGAGCGCCGAGCTGGCCGACTCGAGCGTCGGCGGCGCGTTCGCGGCCGCGCCGCGGCGGAAGCGGGCCGGCAGCCGGCCGCCCGCCGGCCGCTGCGGCGCGGGTGCCAGCGACTCCACCTGCGCGCGGAACGCCTCGGCGTCGGCGCCGGCCGAATCGAGCCGCTGGCGCAGCGTCGCCGCACGGGCCGCCGCGGCGTGCGCGGCGACCGCCGCGTCGTAGAGCGTGCGCGTGAGCGTCGCGACCCGCGTCAGCTCGGCCGCCGGCGTCTTCACGCGCGGGTCGAGGCGCAGCGTGAGCGGCTTCGTGTAGCTTCGCCCGCCGACCGTTAGGCGCACCGTGTACCGACCCGGCGGCGCCCACGGCGCGTACACCTGCGGGAACGTGCGCCGCGGCACCGCGCCCGTCGCGTCGTCGTCGCTCCCCGCCGGCACGTCCGCCTCGGACACCGGGTCGTAGCGCAGGTCCCAGCTGACGCGGTGCAGCCCCGCGCTCGTGCCGATGGTCATGCGCGGCGCCGGCCAGTAGAGCGGCAGGCCGCAGTCGGGCGCGGTCGGCGTGCGGCGGCAGATCTGATCGTACGCCAGCGGGTCGACGGCGGGATCGGGGCCGGTGCGGTTGTCGGCGCTCGTGTAGTGGCGGATCACCCGCGCGCCGTCGAGGATCTCGATCGTCACCGGCCCCGTCGCGTCGGCGCCTAACGCGTAGTCGATGATGCCGCCCGGCGGCGGGTTCTCGCCGGCCGTCACCTCGGGCGGCAGCGGCGTCGGGTCCACCGTCGCGAAGCGCACGCGCACCGCCGTCGCCGGCGTGAACAGGAACGCGCCTCCGGACGTCGTCGCCGCGCGACGCTCGGCTTCCTGCCGCAGCGGCGTGATGTCGTCCATGATCCAGAAGCCGCGTCCGTGCGTGCCGGCGATGAGGTCCGCGCACAGGCACGTGCTGTCGTCCTTCACCTGCAGGTCGCGCACGGAGACCGCCGGCATGTTGCGCCGGAGCGACTGCCAGTGGTCGCCGTCGTCGAACGACACCCACACCTGCGTCTCGGTGGACGCGTACAGCAGCCCGGGCTTGCGCGGGTCCTCGCGGATCGCGTTCGCCACCGCGCCGCCGGCGATGCCGGTGTTGATCTCCGTCCACGTCCTGCCGCCGTCGTGCGTGCGCCAGAAGTGCGGGTTGTCGTCGTCGACGCGGAACGTGTTCGCCGCCGCGTACGCCGTGCGCGTGTCGAAGTGCCCGGCGTCGATGTTGAAGATGCGCGTCCACGGCGTGATCGCCGGCGGCGTCACGTTCGACCACGTCGTGCCGCCGTCGAACGTCACCTGGACGTTGCCATCGTCGGTGCCGGCCCACAGCACCTTCACGTCGCGCGGCGAGGGCCCGAGCGCGGTGATGCTGCCCAACGGTGCCGGCGTCACCTGGCTCGCGTACTTGCCCGTGTTCGCCGGCACGGCCCACGTCGGGCGCGCGAGGTCGGGGCTGATGCGCGTCCAGCTGTGCGCGCGGTCGGTCGACTTCCACACCGCGTTCGACGTGTAGAACAGCACGTCGGGATTCGCCGGCGAGAACGCGATCGGCATCGTGCGCACGTTGCGCGAGAACTGCGTGCCGCGCGCCTCCGCGCTCGGCCCCACCTGCGCCGTCTGCCCCGTGCGACGGTCGTAGCGCGACACGTTCGTGCGCGCGGATCCGAAGATGACGTTCGGATCCCGCGGGTCGGGCGCCGCGATGCCGTACTCCTGGATGTTGACCGGGAACCAGTCGCGGAACGTGATCTCGCCGAGCGTCGCGCGGCTCGCGACGCACGCCGAGCCGGAGTCCTGCTGGCCCGCGCAGACGTTGTACGGGAACGCGTTGTCGGTCGTCACGTGGTACATCGCCGCGGTCGGCTGGTTGTACCAGTCGCTCCACGACAGCCCGCGGTTGCCGCTCACCACCGCGCCCTGGTCGGAGACGGCGAGGAGGATGTTCGTGTCGTTCGGGTTGATCCAGACGCGCTGGTAGTCGTCGCCGCCCGGCGCGCCGCGCACCGCGCTCCACGTCGCGCCCCCGTCCTCGGTGCGCCACATCACCACCGACGCGCTGTAGACGACGTTCTCGTTCTTCGGATCCACCGCCACCGTCGGCAGGTCGCCGCCGCCGATGCGCGCGAGCGGCCGCGGGTCGCGCGTGTTCGGCGTGGCGAGCGTCCAGTGCTCGCCGCCGTCGTTCGACCGGTAGAAGCCGACGATGCCGGTGACGGCCTGCGGCCCCTGCGCGCCGGGCGCATTGCCGGCGATCATCGCGTACACGACGCTCGGGTTGCTCGGCGCGAGCGCGATGTTCGCCTGGATGACGGCGGGCAGCCCCTCGGTGAGCTGCTTCCACGTCGTGCCGCCGTCGGTCGACTTGAAGACGCCGTTCCCCGCGCCGCCGAAGCCCTGGCCCTCGATGAAGCTCTGCTGCTGCTGCCAGAGCGTCGCGTAGACGACGTTCGGGTCGCGCGGGTCCACGCGCACGTCGTTCGCGCTCGTGTACTCGTCCTTGTAGAGCACCTTCTGGAACGAGCGCCCGCCGTCGGTGGACCGGTAGATCCCGCGCTCGGCGTTCGGCCCGTACGGGTGGCCTAACGCGGCGACGAACAGGCGGTCCGGGTTCCGCGGGTCGACGTCGATCATCGCGATCATCCGCGTGTCGTCGAGGCCGAGGTGCGTCCACGTGCGCCCGCCGTCGGTGGACTTGTAGACGCCGTTGCCGGTCGAGAGGTCGGGGCGGATGATGCCCGCGCCGGTGCCGACGTAGATCACGTTCGGGTCGCTCGGCGCCACCGCGATCGCGCCGATGGAGCCCGTCGGCTGGTCGTCGAAGATCGGCACCCAGTTCGCGCCGTAGTCGGTGGAGCGCCACACGCCGCCGTTGTCGAACCCCGCGTAGAACACGTTCGGCTGGCTCGGCACGCCGGCGGCGGCGCGGGCCCGGCCGGCGCGGGTGGGGCCGATCTGCCGCCAGCGGAGCGCGGACCACACGTCGGCCGGCGCGACCGGCGCCTGGGCGACCGCGGCCGCGGACGGGAGGGCGAGAAGGAGGGCGAAAGTGAGGCGGTAGAACGGACGCACGAGGGCTCGCTCCTGGGGGGAAGGCCGGAAACGCTATTCGGCGGCTCCCCCCGCAGCAAGCGACGGCCCCCCTGCGTAGTAGAGAGGCGCGCGGTATGGTGTGGACAGGCGCGCCCCTCCCCCCGGCCCACCCGACTCATGAGTGCCAAGCTCGCTCTCCTCGTCGCGCTCGGACTGTTCGCTGCGTTCTACCTCGCCGTGCTCGTGCGCGGCGCCCGTCAGGCGCGGCAGCGCACCGGCGACCGCGGCACCGCGACGCCGGCCGGCGTCGCCACGGGCTTCGTGACGAACTTCTTCGACACGCTCGGCATCGGCTCGTTCGCCACGACGACGGCGATCTTCCGGCAGTGGCGCATGGTGCGCGACGAGCGCATCCCGGGCACGCTGAACGTTGGGCACACGCTCCCCACCATCGCGCAGGCGTTCATCTTCACGACGCTCGTGCCGGTCGGTGCGAAGACGCTCATCGGCATGATCGCCGCCGCGATCCTCGGCGCGTGGCTCGGCGCCGGCGTCGTCGCGAGCTGGTCGCGGCGGCGCGTGCAGATCGGGATGGGGATCGCGCTCATCGCGATGGCGCTCATCATGGCGTGGCGTACCGGCGTCGGCGATCCGACGGGCGGCAACCTGCTGGAGCTCGACGGCGCGCTCCTCGTCCTCGCGCTCGCCGGGAACTTCTTCCTCGGCATGCTGATGACGTTGGGCATCGGCCTCTACGCGCCGTGCATGATCCTCGTCAGCCTGCTCGGCATGAACCCGAAGGCGGCGTTCCCGATCATGATGGGATCGTGCGCGTTCCTCATGCCGGTGGCGAGCGCGCGGTTCGTGCGCGAGCAGGCGTTCGACGTGCGCGCGGCGCTCGGCCTGCTCATCGGCGGCGTGCCGGCGGTGCTCATCGCGGGGCTCATCGTGAAGTCGCTCCCGCTCACCGTCGTGAAGTGGATCGTCGTGGTCGTCGTGCTCTACACGGCGACGACGCTGCTGCTCGCGGCGCGCAAGCGCGAGGCGAGCGAGGCGCTCGGCCAGCCGGCGCCGGTGCCTAACGAGCCGGGGGTGGCGACGCCCTGAGAGGCGGATGCCCGCGCGCCGTCTCACTGGTCCTCCCCCGAGCCGTGAGCATGGCGCGGTGTGCCTAGCGATCCCCTGACGGCGACGCTCTGACCCGCACGGGCACGACGGTCGTGTGCGCCGTCGGTCGCCCGGCGACGATGAGCGCGATACTCAGCGCGTAGTCGCCCGGTGCGGTGGGGGTGAGCTCGAAGTCGCGCGTCACGCCTGCCGCCGTGTTCTCCCGCGCGGGTTGCGGGACGGCCTGGGCGGCGGGCACGTCGCGCCCGTCGCGCCCAATCACTCGCCACGTCGCGAGCGCCCCGCCCGGCTCGCGCAGCGCGAGCGCGTGCGCGTCGTTCGCCGAGATGTCGATCACGCGCAGGCGATAGCGCGTGCCGGCGACCAGCGACAGCGTGTCGGGCGTCGCCTTCCCGTTGACGAAGGTCGGCGCGTCGGCGCCCGGCCCGCCGGTGGCGATCACGAGCAGCCGCTCCACGCGCGCGTCGAGCGGCGCCCCGGGCTCCAGCACGAGCAGCGGCCCGTAGAGACCCGACACCAGCTCGTCGCCACGCTCGCTGTGCACGTGGTAGATGAACGTCCCCGCGCGGGGCGGCGTCATGCGGGCGATGAACGAGTCCCCGGGCGCGATCATGGGTGCGATGCGTCCCGCCGCACCGCTGAATCCGCCGACGCCGTCGTAGTAGCTCTCCAGCTCTATCCCGTGCCAGTGCACGCCGATCGGCGTCGGCAGTCGGTTGTGCACCGTGATCTGCACGGGCTCCCCGCGCGTGAGGACGAGCGGCATGCCGGGGATACGGATTGAGTCCGGCGCCGGTGTGCGCGCCCCGTCCTGCAGCACGAAGCCGAAGCCCGGCCGCTCGCCGAACACGCGCGGCCGCGTGTCCGCGTAGAGTTGCAGCACGCGCGCCGGCCGCGCCGTCGCCGCGGCCGTGTGCGCACCCGGTGGCGGGCGCACGGTGATGCCGAGCAGCAGGCCCGCCATGTCGTGCGCCTCATGGCCGTCCGTGGCGCCGAGCCGCTGCGCGGCGCTCATGTGGGCGAGGATGTGACAGTGGAAGAGCCAGTTGCCCGCCCGGTCCGGCGACCACACGATCGACATCCACTCGCCGCGCCGCGTCGCGATCGTCACCGCCATCGGCTTGATCGTGCTCGTGAGCGCGCTGTCGTGCGCCGCGTCGCCGCGCGCGATCACGCGGTAGTAGAAGCCGTGCAGGTGCATCATGTGCAGCTCGTCCGACGCGTTGATCACGTGCCAGCGCACCGAGTCACCGACCGCGTACGCGAGACGCTCCGTGTGCGGCCACGACAGCCCATTGAGCGCGTTGAGCTGGAACGTCGCCGTGCCGATCTGCCCGTCGGGCGTCCAGCGTGTCATCACGAACACGCGGTCGCCGAGCCGCGGCCCATTCGCCGGATCGACGACGAGCGCGCCGACCAGCTGGCCGTTCACGTCGGACACGGGGACGCGCGCATCGACGGCGCCGGCCCAGTAGTACCACGCGCCGAGCGCAGTCGCGCGGAAGCGGAACTCGCGCGTCGCGCCGGGCGCCACGAGCACCGAGTCTAACGTGCTGTCGGCGCGATCCCGCAGCCCCCGCACCCACAGCGGCGACGCGAGCGCGTTGCGCACGGTCGCGCGCACCTCGGTGCCGGCGCGGACGCGGACGAGCGGACCGGGGATGCGTGCCGTCTTCCCTTCCTCCGCGAACGCGCGTACGCCTAACGCGCAGCCGCGCGGTCCGTCCGGACGCCAGCTGACCCCGCGCGCGACGAGGTGCACCGTCAGCACGCCCTCCCGCAGCCGGCCCGCGGCGACACGGTTGTCGTTGGGCGCCGCCGCGGGCGCCTCGACGCGTGGCAGCCCCGCGCAGTCGGCGGCGGGTGTTCCGGAAGCCGGGTGGCGAGCGCCGAGCGCGACGACGCCGGCCGCGACGAACGAGCTCCACATCCTCGCCTCCCCTTCGTTGTCTCGAGCGTCCGGGTCCGCTGCTCGCGGGGACGTGCCGGGCGAACGTACGGCTCGGCGTGCCGGCGCGGAACGCCGCGCTTCACAACTTCTCCACACGTCCGGCATTGCCTCGACGGCGCGGGCACGCGCATCGTGGACCCATGCCCCCCCGCCTCCCCGCCGTCCGCTGGCCGACGCTGCTGCTGCTCGCGAGCATCGGCCTCACCGCGCTCGGCCTGCTCGAGGCGACGCGCGCCGTGCGGCGGCAGCGCGAGGTCGCCGAGCACGCGCTCCGCGACTACGCGGGGTTCGCGGCGTGGAGCTACGCGCAGCACGTGCAGGACGCGATCGGCCGCGCGACGAGCGAGGCGCTCGGCGCGGTGAACCACGGCGAGGGCGTGCACACGAGCCACCGCATCCCCCCGCGGCGGACCTCGCGCACTACCTGCCATGGGACCCGCGCTGCTACTGCCACCGCCCGCGCTACGGCGGCAGCCCGCTCATCTTCTTCGGCTGGCAGCTCGGCAGCGACACGCTCGGACTCGGCGTGAACACGCACCCCGATCCGACCGAGGGATGGGAGGTGGACCGCCCGCTGCCGCAGGAGTTCGTCGCGCACTCGCCGCGCATGATGGGCCACATGATGGCCGACCACATGATGCATGGGCGCCTCGTCGATTACACGGCCGGCGAGCGGCGGTGGATCAACGACACGATCTCGCGCCAGGTGCGCGGCGCCGGACGGCTCGGCTACTTCCCGGTCGTGCTCGCTTCGTACGACGGCGTGCCGCGGCTGCTCGTGTACACCGTCATGCCGACGTCGTGGGGCGACACGCTGGTGTACGGCGCCGAGTACCCGCGGTCGTCGCTCGAGGCGCTGTTCCGCGAGGTGATGAACGAGCGCGCGCTGCTCCCCGAGACGTTCGCGCGCGGGCGCCGGCCGCGCGAGGTGTTGCGTCTCCAGGTGAGCGACGCGCACGGCACGCCGCTGTTCGACTCCGACCCGGGGTCCGGGCGATGGACGCTCGACGACACGACGCGGCTGCCGAAGACCTACGGTTCGGTGCTCGTGCGCGCGCAGATCCGCCCCGAGCTCGCGGGCACGCTCGTCATCGGCGGCCTGCCGAAGTCGCGCCTCCCGTTCCTGTTAGGCATCCTCGGCCTGTCCGCGGCGCTCGCGCTCGTCGCGCTCGGGCAGATCCGCCGCGAGGGCGAGCTCGCGCGCATGCGGGCCGACTTCGTGAGCTCCATCTCGCACGAGCTGCGCACGCCGCTCGCGCAGATGCGCGTCTACCTCGAGACGCTGCGCCTCGGCCGCTTCACCACCGAGGAGCAGCGCCGCTGGTCGCTCGACAACGTGGAGCGCGAGACGACGCGCCTGGGCCACCTCGTGGAGCGCGTGCTCCGCTTCTCCGGCGTCGGCCGTCGGCTCGGCGGCGACGTGTCGCGCGCGCCGGAGGACGTGTCCGCGGAGACGGCGCGCATCGTCGACGAGTTCCGTCCGCTCGCCGCGGCGCGGCGCGCGACGGTGACGTGCGACGCCGAGCCGACGCCCACGCTGCGCCTGCAGGAGGGCGCGCTCCGCCACGTGCTGCTCAACCTCCTCGACAACGCGGTGAAGTACGGCCCCACCGGCCAGACGGTGCACGTGCGCGTGCGATCGACGGGCGACCGGGTGCGACTCGAGGTGCACGACGAGGGCCCCGGCGTGCCCGCCGCCGACCGGCAGGCGATCTGGCGTCCGTACCAGCGCGGCCGCACGGCGGGGCACACGTCGGGAAGCGGCATCGGGCTCGCAATCGTGCACGACGTCGTGTCGCAGCATGGCGGACGCGCGTGGGTCGCCGACGACGATGGCCGCGCCGGCGCCACGTTCGTCGTCGAGCTGCCGGCGGACAGGATGGACGCGCCCTCGGCCGCCGCGCGCGTGCACGAACGACAGGACGTGCCGCGTGGCGTTGTGACAGGATGAACAGGACGGACAGGATGCCTTTCGACACCGACAACAAAGGCAATGTCTTTGGTGTTGGTGGTGCAGTTCATCCTGTCCGTCCTGTGCATCCTGTCGAGCACGAAAGGCAACGGCTGCTGTCATGATGGGCCGCGTGCTCGTGGTCGAGGACAACCTGCCGCTGGCCGAGGGGATCGCGTACAACCTGCGGCACGAGGGGCACGAGGCGCGCATCGCCGAGGACGGACGCGCGGGGCTCGCCGAGGTGCGCGCATGGGGACCCGACCTCGTGATCCTCGACCTCACGCTGCCACAGATGGACGGCTACCAGGTGCTGCAGGCGATCCGGCAGGACCGCAACCAGGTGCCGGTCATCATCCTCACCGCGCGCGGCGAGGAGGCGGACAAGGTGCGCGGCTTCCGGCTCGACGCGGACCAGTACGTGACGAAGCCGTTCGGCGTGCTGGAGCTGCTCGAGCGGGTCGGCTCGCTGCTCCGCCGCTCCGCCGCGCGTGCCGGTGTGCCGAGCGCCGAGATCCGCTTCGGCGACATCGTCGTCGACACCGCGGCGCGCACCGTGACGAAGGGCGGCCACGCGTGCACGCTGTCGCCGAAGGCGTACGACCTGCTGCTCGCGCTCGTGCGCCGCAACGGCTCCGTCGCCACGCGCGCCGAGCTGCTGAGCGAGGTGTGGGGATACGGCGCGTTCGTGCTGTCGCGCACCGTCGACTCGCACGTCGCGGAGCTGCGGCGCAAGCTCGAGGACGACCCCGCCGCGCCGCGCCACGTCGTCACGGTGTGGAAGGTCGGCTATCGATTCGAGCGCTGAGCGCGCACCCACCGCGGGTCGAGCGCCGGATCCGCGGAGACCACTCGCACGCCCGTCCCATCGGCGTTCATCACGTAGAGCGCGTCGGCGCCGCCGCGCGCGGAGATGAACGCGAGCCGCTCGCCGTCGGGCGACCAGGCGAGCTGCCCGTCGTATGCCGCGTCGACCGTTAGGCGCGTGCGCCGGTGGTCCGCGACGCGCACGACCTCGATGTCGTAGTTCGTGCCGCGCGTGGCCTGGAAGGCGAGCCGCGTGCCGTCCGGCGACCACACGGGCACGTCGTCCTCGGCGGCATCGTTCGTCAGCCGCTCCAGGTCGCGTCCGTTGGGGCGCACGCGGTAGAGCTCCCGGTTGCCGTCGCGGTTCGACACGAACGCGATCCACGCGCCGTCGGGCGACCACGTGGGCTCGGCGTCCTGCGCGGCGTTCGTCGTGAGACGCGTCCCGCCGCTGCCGTCGGCGTTCATGACGTAGATCTCCGCGTTCCCGTCGCGCGTCGACGAGAGCACGATGCGTGAGCCGTCGGGCGACCACGACGGGTCGCGGTCGTCGCCGGGTGAACGCGTCAGGCGCTCGGCGCCCGACCCGTCGGCGCGTACCACGTAGACCTCGGCGTCGCCGTCGCGCTGCGACGTGACGAGGATGCGCGTGCCGTCCGGCGACCACTCGCGCGTGCTCTTCGCGACGATCGGTGAGAACAGCGGCCGTGCGCCGCGGCCGTCGGCGTCCATCACCCAGAGCTCCCAGTGCGTGCCGCTCACCTGCGAGGCGAACGCGATGCGCGAGCCGTCGGGCGACGGGAGTGGGAAGCGGTCCTGGTCCGCGCGCGTCGTGAGCCTCGTCGACATGCGGCCGTCGGCGTCGGCGAGGTAGATCTCCCAGTTGCCGTCGCGCTTCGAGGCGAACGCGACGCGCGGCGCGTCCTCGGACGATCGCGCGGCGGGATCGATGACGACGTGCTTGATGCGCTCGCGCTTCCACGTGTACGTCACGTGCACCAGCCCGTCCGACGTCTGGATCACGGCCGGGTACGAGTACTCGCCCGGGTCGCGCTCGAGCACGAGCGCGTCGGTCCACGACGCGCCGTCGGTGGAGAGCGCGACGTTCAGCGGCGTGCGCGCGTCGGTGGACCGGTTGTACACGAGGAGCTGGCGGCCGTCGCCGAGCGTCACCGCGTCGATGCCGGCGTTCGGGTTGGGGAGGCTTGTGAGCGCGACCGGGCTCCACGACCGACCGCCATCGTCCGACCAGCTCTCGAAGATGCGCCCCGACCGTGTGCGGCCTAACGCCTGCACGCGCCCGCCCGCGTGCAGCAGGAGGCTCGGCTGGATCGCCTCGATCGCGGCGCCGTCGCGCGGCTCGGGCAGCGGGACCGCGGTCCAGCTCCGGCCGCCGTCGGTCGAGCGCTCCACGTGCGCGCGCCACACGCTCGGCGCGTCGCTCGACTCGGTGCTGCTCGGGGCGAGGATCGTTCCCGACGGGAGACGCACCGGCTTGTTCTTGATCGGGCCGAGTATCCCGTCGGGCAGCCGCTGCGCCGCGCTCCACGTGCGCCCCTCGTCGCGCGACGTGCGCACCATGCCCCACCACTCCGCGGGGCTCGGACCCACCTTGTAGAACAGCGAGAGCGTGCCGTCGGGCATGCGGAACAGCACCGGGTTCCAGCACGGGTAGCGCGTGCCGTCGGTCTCCACGCCGGTGGCCACCTCGACGGGCGCGGTCCACGCGCCGTGCGCGTAGCGCGACAGCCAGATCCCGACGTCCGGCGCCCGCTCGCGCGTACCGCCGAACCACGCCGCGGCGAGCCCGTCGCGCGTCTCCACGATCGTCGACGCGTGCGCCGATGGGAACGGCGCGGACTCGTAGACGAATTCCGCGCGCACGACGCGCTGCGAATGGACCGTGTCAGGCACCAGAAGACCGAGCGCGAGACACGCGCGGAGAAGACGTCGCGTCACGGCTCGCTGAGGACGGTCACCGGGCTCCGCGCCGTCGCGCGGCTCGCCGGCCACCACACCGCCACGAGCGCGACGACGGCCATCACCGCGCACGATGCGGCGAGCGTGGCGGCGTCGAACGGGCCCACGCCGTAGAGCTGGTGCGCCAGCACGCGCGCCACCGCGAGCGCCGCGAGCACGCCGAGCGCGAGCCCGGCGCCGACCACCGCGCCGCTGTCGCGCACGAACAGCCCGACCACCGCAGGACGCGTCGCGCCGACCGCCATGCGAATCGCGAGCTCGCGCTGCCGCTGCTGCGCCGCGTAGGCGACCACGCCGTAGATGCCCAGCGTCGCGAGCAGCGCCGCGAACGCCGCGAAGCCCGTCAGCAGCGACGTCATGAACCGCGCGCTCGCCAGCTCCCGATCCTCGTCGTCGACCGTGAGCACGTCGCGCACGATCGCGCGCGGGTCGACCTCGGCGACGGCGGCCCGGGCCATCCGCGCGGCGGCGCCGGGCGACGTGCCGCGTGCGCGCAGGTAGAACGAGCCGTAGCGGCCGAGCTGCGGGTTCTGATAGTACGGGATGTAGACGTCGTTCGCGTCGGCGTCGACGTAGGTCTGCCGCACGTCGGCGACGACGCCGACCACGGTGCGCCACGGCGCGGGCGCGGCGCCGGGCTGCATCGTCTCGTGCGGCCGGATGCGCCGGCCGAGCGCGTCGCCGTTAGGCCACAGCCGCCGCGCGAGCGTCTCGCTCACGACGGCGACGGGCTCGCTCTCGACGCGGTCGGCGTCGGTGAGCGCGCGGCCCTTCCGCAGCGCGATGCCGAGCGTCGCGAAGTAGCCGTCGCCGACGGCCACGACGCCGCCGGCGACGCCTTCACCGGCGCGCCCGTCCACGTCCACCGTCTGCGTCGGCACGTCAGCGTAGGGCGGCCAGCTCGCGTACGCGGGACGCGGGCCGCCCGCGGCGGCCATCCGCTCGGCCAGCCGCGCGTAGAAGCGCTGGAACGCGGCCGCGTCGGGGTACGTCTCCTGTCGCAGCCGCACGCGCACGCGCACGATCCCCGCCGTGTCGTAGCCGAGGTCCGTGCCGATCATCGCCACGGCGCTGCGGATCATCAGCCCGCAGCCCGCGACGAGCGCGAGCGAGCCCGCGATCTCGAGCGCGACGAGCGTGGAGCGCGCGCGCCGCATCACGGGTCCGTCGCTGCCGGCGCGTCCGGCGCGGCGGAGCGACTCGGCGAGCCGCCGCTGCCAGGGCAGCAGCGCGGGGACGCACGCCAGCAGCAGCGCGATGAGCACGCTCACGCCGCCGACGAGCGCGAGCACCGTCCAGTCGACGCCGATCGCCGACGGGCCGGCCGGCGCGGGCTTCCCCAGCTCGGCCTCGATGCGCGGCGCGAGCGCGCGCAGCGCGGCGGCGGTGAGCGCGACGCCGCCGGCGAGCGCGGCGCCGCACAGCATGCCGATCTCCACCAGATGCAGTCGCAGCAGCGACGCGCGGCCGGCGCCGAGCATCACGCGCACCGCGACGTCGCGGCCGCGCCGCATGGTGCGCAGCAGAGTGAGCACGGCGACGTTGACGCACGTGATGGCGAGCACGAGCCCCGCCGCCACCGCGATCGCGACGAGCCGCGGACGCATCTCGCGCACGTAGCGCTCCTGCATCCCCTCGACGGTGACGCCGGGCCAGTCCGGCGGGATCCACGTCGCGGCGGCGCGCACCGCTTCCGTTAGGCGCCGCGCCGCGCGCTCGGCCGTCACGTCGTCGCGCAGCCGTACGACGTACGTCGTGGCGTGCGTGCGCAGCGGCGTGAGCACGTCGACCTGCGTGTCGCTCGTGCGCCCGTACCAGAAGCCGGGCGCCATCACGCCGACGACGTGCAGCGTCTCGAACGTGCCCGGGTGCCCCTCGACCTCGACGCGCAGGCGGCGGCCGAGCACGCGCGAGTCGGCGCCGAAGCGCCCGCGCCAGAGCGCGTCGCTGATGAGCGCCGCGCGTCCGTCGGCGTCCGACGCGTAGTCGTCGGCGACGAGCGGCCGGCCGATCGTCGCGCGCACGCCGAGCCCGCGCACGAAGCCGAACGACACGCGGAGCGCGGCGAGCGCCTGCGCGTCGGCGCCCTCGCCGAGCGTGTAGCTCACGCCCTGCGAGGTGACGGCGTCGCGCACCACGTCGCGCAGGGTGGACCAGTCGAGCGTCGACATGCCGTGCGGCTCGACCGGTCCCGGCGGCGCGTACATCACGTGGTAGAGCCGGTCGGCGTGCGCGTACGGCAGCGCCGTGCGGCCGAGGTACGCGTGCACGACCGCCGCCGCAGACGCGGCGAGCGCGAGGCCGAAGGCGAGCGACGCGACGGTGGCGAGCATGAACGCGGGAGTCGCGCGCAGCGAGCGCCACGCGATGCGCACGTCGCGTCCGAGATCGTCGGGGAGCGCGGCGCGCAGGTCGCGCAGGTCGTCGCGGTGGCGCTCCACGCCGCCGAACGCGGCGAGGGCGCGGCGCCGGGCCTCGTCGGGGGGGAGGCCGCGACGCACGTTGGCCGCGGTCTCCATCTCCAGGTGGAACGCGAACTCCTCCCGCGCGCGGCGGTCCGCGGCGCGCCGGAACAGCGCGGCGCGGAGTCGGGCGGCGATCCCCTGCACTCGGCTCATGCGGGCCTCCCTCGGATGCGCGGTCAACATTGGGCGGCTTCTTGTAGAAATCAAGAGGACGGGCCGCTGGACGTCACAACTCCTGCACAACCTCTCCACGGCGCGCACATCCACTCGGCCGGCCGATCCCGCATCCTGTCGCCGCACCCCCCAACAGGAGAGGAATCGATGTGTAGGACTCGTCGCGTCGTGCCGGCCGTCGTCTCGCTGCTCCTCTATGCGCACTCGCCGTGCGTCCACTTCGCCGGCGCCCAGACCACCGACCCGCGCGCGCAGATCGCCGTCTCCACCGCGTGGCTCGCCCAGCACCTGCACGACCCCGACCTCGTGCTGCTGCACGTCGGCGACCCCAAGGAGTATCCGGCGACGCACATCGCCGGCGCACGCTTCGTCAGCCTGCAGGACGTCTCCGTCCCCGAGCACGGGCACGACATGGAGAAGGGGCTCATGCTCGAGCTGCCGTCCCCCGACTCGCTGCGCCAGCAGCTCCAGGCGTTAGGCATCTCCGACCGCTCGCGGATCGTCGTCTACCACGCGAACGAGTGGGTGTCGCCGTCGACGCGCGTCGTCTTCGCGCTCGACGCCGCGGGGCTCGGCGCGCGCACCGTGTGGCTCGACGGCGGCCTCACGGCGTGGGTGGCCGAGGGACGTCCGACGACGAGCGAGGTGCCCGCGCGCACGGTGGGCACGCTCGCTCCGCTGAAGATCAAGCCGCTCGTCGTCGATGCGGCGTGGGTGAAGGCGCACCTCGCCGCGCCGGGCGTGCGCGTCGTCGACGGCCGCGCGGCGGTGTTCTACGACGGCGTCGAGGCGGGCGGCCCGCGCAAGGGCCACATCGCCGGCGCGGCGAGCGTGCCGTTCACCGAGGTCACCGACGACAAGGGACGGCTGAAGAGCGCCGCCGAGCTCGAGGCGCTGTTCACGAAGGCCGGTGTGGGCCCGAAGGACACCGTCGTCGCGTACTGCCACATCGGGCAGCAGGGCACGGCGGTGCTGTTCGCGGCGCGGACGTTGGGGCACCCGGTGCGGCTGTACGACGGCTCGTTCCAGGAGTGGTCGCGCCGCACGGATCTCCCGGTCGAGAACCCGGCCGAGGGCAAGCGGTGATGCGCGACACGCGTGCTCGCCCGTACGCCGACCCGTACGTCACCGGCGTCGCGCTCGGCCTCGTGCTGCTGTCGGCCTACGTGATCGTGGGACGCGGGCTCGGCGCGTCGGGCGCGTTCGCGAGCGTGGCGGCGACGGCGGCGGAGGTCGCGTCGCTCGCTCGCGCGCGCGGCAACGCGTTCTTCGCCGAGCACCTCGGCGGGCCGCTGCTGCGCGGCTGGCTCGTGGTGGAGATGCTCGGCGTACTGCTCGGCGGCTTCCTGTCCGCGGCGCTCGCGCGGCGCCTGCGGCTCGACGTCGAGCGCGGCCCGCGCACCGGCGTCGGCGCGCGCCTCGCGTTCGCGATCGCGGGGGGCGCGTTCATGGGTGCCGGCGCGGTGCTCGCCCGCGGCTGCACGAGCGGGCAGGCGCTCACCGGCGGCGCACTGCTCAGCGTCGGGAGTTGGACGTTCGTCGCCGGCGCGTTCGGCGCCGCGTACGCGGCCGCGTGGGCCGCACGGAGGGTGTGGACGTGACCGCCCCGCTCACGGAGTACGGCGCGTTAGGCACCGGCGGCGCGCTCGCCGCGGCGCTCGCCATCGGCGTCGCGTTCGGCTGGTGCCTCGAGCGCGCGGGGCTCGGCAGCGCGCGCAAGCTGATCGGCCAGTTCTATCTCACCGACCTCACCGTGTTCAAGGTCATGTTCAGCGCGATCGTCACCGCGATGCTCGGCGCGTTCTGGCTCGGCCGGCTCGGACTGCTGGATCTCGGCCGCGTCTACGTGCCGGAGACGTTCGTCGCGCCGCAGCTCGTCGGTGGGCTGGTGTTCGGCGTCGGCTTCCCGCTCGCGGGCCTCTGCCCCGGCACGTCGTGCGTCGCCGCCGTCACCGGGCGGCTCGACGGGCTCGCGGTGGTGCTCGGCGTGTTCCTCGGCGTGCTGGGCGCCGGCGCCGCGGTGCCGTCGATGTCGCGCTTCTTCGCGAGCACGCCGCGCGGCGCGTACACGATCCCCGACGCGCTGCACCTGCCGTACGGCCTCGTCGCGTTCGGCATCGCGCTGCTCGCGTTAGGCGGGTTCGCGGTGGCCGAGCGAATCGAGAAGCGTCTGCCCTTCAACGAGCCGACGCACCGATGATCACCACGAGACGAGTTCTCGGCACCTCCGCCGGCGTGCTCGGCGCGCTGGCAGCGATCGCCGGCCGGCCGTCGCCGAACGCGCCGACCACGATCGACGTCGCCGCGCTCGCGCGCGAGATCGACGGCCAGACCGACCACGTGAGCGCGCTGGAGCTCGCGGGGTGGATCCGCGACCGCCGCCCCGGCCTGCGCGTGCTCGACGTGCGCTCGGCGGCGGAGTTCGAGACGTATCACATCCCGTCCGCCGAGCACGTGCCGCTCGCCACGCTCGCGGCGATGCGACCGCGCGCCGGGGAGACGCTGGTGCTCTACTCCGAGGGCGGTGCGCATGCCGGGCAGGCGTGGGTGCTGCTCCGCGCGCTCGGCTTCCGCGACGTGTACTTCCTCGCCGGCGGGCTGCTCGATTGGATGGAGGACGTCATGCGCCCCGCCGTGGCCGCGGGGCCCGACGCCGAGCGCGTCGCGGCGCTCAGCCGCTACTTCGGCGGCACGCCGCGGTCGGGCGCGGACGTGCCTGACGAATCGTCGTCGGCCGCGGCGGTGGCGCGGCTGCGGAGGCGCGGGTGCTGACCGAGCGCGTCGAGCGGCCACGCGCGATCGTCGACTTCGCCGAGCTGCGCGCGCGCGAGTTCTCGCGGCTCGACGCCGGCGCGCACGCGTACCTCGACTTCACGGGGAGCGCGCTGTACCCCGAGTCGCTCGTCGCGGAGCACGCGGCGATGCTGCGCGAGGCGGTGCTCGGCAACCCGCACTCCGAGAGCCCCGCGTCGCTCGCCAGCTCGGCGCTGCTGGCCGAGGCGCGGTCGCGCGTGCTCCGCTTCCTCGACGCCGACCCGGCGCGCTACGGCGTCGTGTTCACCGCGAACACCACCGGCGCGATCCGGCTCGTGGCCGAAGGGTTCCGGTTCGCGCCGCGCGCGCCGCTCGTCCTCGCGCAGGACGACCACAACTCGGTGAACGGCATGCGCGAGTACGCGCGGCGCGCCGGCGCACCGGTGCTCTACCTGCCGCTCGACGAGGAGCTGCGGCTCGTCGGCGCGGCCGAGGAGCTGGAGGCGTTAGGCACCGGCGGGCTGTTCGCGTTCCCCGCGCAGTCCAACTTCTCCGGCGTGCGGCATCCGCTGTCGCTCGTGCGCCAGGCGCGCGCGCTCGGCTACAGCGTGCTGCTCGACGCGGCGGCGTACGTGCCCACGAGCCCCCTCAGCCTGCGCGACGTCCCCGCCGACTTCGTGGCGCTCTCGTTCTACAAGATGTTCGGCTACCCCACGGGGCTCGGCGCGCTCGTTGCGCGCATCGACGCGCTCGACGCGCTGAAGCGGCCATGGTTCTCGGGCGGCACCGTGGAGTTCGTGTCGGTGCACCACGACGCGCACCTGCTGAAGGACGGCGTCGAGGCGTTCGAGGACGGCACGCCGAGCTTTCTCGCCATCGCCGCCGTGTGCGCGGGGCTCGACTTCCTCGACGGCGTGGGGATGGAGCGCATCCGCAAGCGCACCGGCGAGCTGACGGGCGCGCTCGCCGCCGAGCTGCGCGCGCTGCGGCACCGCAACGGGAACCCGTCGGTCACGCTCTACGGGCCGGCCGACGACGTGGGCCGCGGCGCGACGCTGTCGTTCAACGTGCTCGATACGGCGGGGCGCGTGGTGCCGTACTGTCGCGTCGAAGAGCGAGCACGAGCGGCACGCGTCTCCGTGCGCGGCGGCTGCTTCTGCAACCCGGGCGCGGCGGCCGCGGCGTTCGGCTTCCCGCGCGACGCCACCGTCGCCTGCCTCGATGCGGCGCGGCGCACGGGCTGGTCGCTCGACCGGTTCGCGGCGTGCCTCGGCGATCGCCCGGTGGGCGCGGTGCGCGCGTCGACCGGCGTGCCGACGAACGCGGCCGATCTCGAGCGCCTCGTGGCGGTGGTGGACGGGATGACGATCGGGTGACGAACGGTTGACGGGCCCCCTCTAGACTCGTCGCCGATCGATCGGTCAGCGCACGGGGGTGACGCTGTCCACCGATCGCCGGGCACCCGTCACGGGGGCGCTCCGGTGCCAGACGGAAGCAGCAACGGACGCAGCAGCCGATGTGTGGAAGCCAGTGCGCGGGCCGACGACCGGGGGGGTCGCCGGCCCGCGCGCACGTTGCCAGGTTACGTAACCGCCCGGTTAGGTAACCGCCGATGGCCACCGACCCATTGAGCCTCACGTTCGCCGCCCTCGCCGACCCCACGCGGCGCGCCATCCTCGCGCGTCTCGCCGACGGCCCCGCGACGGTGAAGGAGCTCTCCGCGCCGTTCGCGATGACCGGGCCGGCGGTGTCGAAGCACCTCAAGGTGCTCGAGCGCGCGGGCCTCATCTGCCGTGGCCGCGACGCGCAGTGGCGTCCGTGCACGCTGGACGCGGCGCCGCTGCGGCAGGTGGCCGAGTGGGCCGAGCCGTACCGGCGCTTCTGGATGCGTTAGGCACGCGGCATGTCCCCGCACGTGCACGTGTCCCGGCTCGCCACGCTCGTCGCGCGGCTGTTCTACCGCCTGGAGCTCGCCGGTGAACGGCCGCCCGCACGCGGCCCGCTGCTCGCCGTCGCGAACCATCCCAACTCGCTGCTCGATCCGGCGCTCGTGACGCTCGCCGTCGGCCGGCCGGTGCGCTTTCTCGCGAAGGCGCCGCTGTTCACCGACGCGAGCGTCGGCTGGCTCGTGCGCGCGAGCGGCGCGATCCCGGTGTATCGCCGGCAGGATGGCGCGGTGCCGAGCGGCGCGAACGACGACTCGCTGCGCGCCGCCGAGTCGGCGCTCGTGGCGGGCGACGCGATCGCGCTGTTCCCCGAGGGGATCAGCCATGCGAGCCCCGGCCTCGCGCCGCTGAAGACCGGCGCGGCGCGCCTCGCGTTAGGCGTCGCCGCGCGACTCGGCGGCGCGTTCCCCATCGTGCCGGTCGGCATCACGCTCGACGACCGCGCCACGTTCCGCTCGCGCGGCCTCGTCGCGCTCGGCGACGCGGTGTCGTGGGACGACCTCGCGACCGCGGCGGCGCGCGACGGCGCGGACCCCGTGGAGGCGACGCGCGTGCGCGAGCTGACGGCGCGCATCGAGCGCGCGATCGCCGCCGTCACGGTGAGCTACGAGTCGTGGGAGGACGCGCGGCTCATCGCGCTCGCTGACGAGGTGCAGCTCGCGTCCACGGCGCCGTCCGACACGCCCCACGTCGCGGGCGGCGAGCGGCTCGAGCGGCGCCGGCTCGGCGCGACGGTGCTCGCGCGGCTCCGCGCGGACGGCGACGATGCGCCGCACGGCGAGCTGCGCGCCGAGGTCGCGGCGTTAGGCGGCGAGCTGCGGCGCCACGCGCGGCTGCTGCACGCGCTGCGGCTGCGGCCGCGCGACCTCGCGCTCCGGACCGACGCGGCGACCGCGCTGCACTGGGCGGGTCGACGAGCGTATCTGCTGCTGCTCGCGGCGCTCGCCGCGGTCGGCTCGGTGCTCGGCTGGATCCCCTACCGGCTGACCGCTCCGATCGCCGCGCGGTTCCCCGGCGCGTCGGAGGTCGACGTGCGCGCGACGGCGAAGGCGCTGATCGGCGGCGCGGTGTTCCTCGCGTGGATCGTGCTGCTCGCCGTCGTGGCGTGGTGGCGCATCGGCTGGTGGGCGGCGCTGGCGACGCTCGTGCTCGTGCCGCCGCTGCTCGTCGTCGCGCTCATGACGAACGAGGCGACGGGCGCCGCGTGGCGCGATGCGCGCCGCTTCCTCACGCTGCGCCGCCGCGCCGATCGGGTGGCCGAGCTGCGCGCGCGACAGGCGGCGCTCGCCCACCGCATCGAGGCCGTCGTCGCGCGGCTGGACACGCTCCAGCACTAGCGCCCGGCGCTCCGGAATAAATCCGCACCGCCGCAGCGTCGCTCGGTGCGGGAGGACCGGTCGGCCTTCCCGGACTGGCCCGGTTCCCGAGACTCACGATGCAGCAGAGCACCCGACTCCTCGCGCTCGCTCCGGCACTCGCTGTCCTCGCCGTCGCCTGCGGCCCCGACGCGGCGCCGACGACGTCGCCCGCCCACCTGCCGGGCTTGCCGTCGTTCTCCACGTCGGCGCCTGCCGCACCGACGCCGCTCTCACCCGCGGACGGGGCCGGCGTCACCGCACCGCTCACCATCTCGTGGTCGGCGACGATCGATCCCGCGGCGACGAACGGCGGCTACAACTGGCAGGTCAGCACGTCGCCGACGTTCGCCACGATCGCCGCGGCCAACTCGACCAACCCGCAGACGACGCAGGCCGTCGTGAGCGGGCTGCCTAACGGCACGTACTACTGGCGCGTCGACGCGGCGAGCCCCGTCTTCACCGACGGGGTGTCGGCGTGGTCGGCGACGCGGAGCTTCATCGTGACCGGCACCGGCGCGGGCGCTCCGGCGACGCCGACGCTGCTGCCGACGCAGGGCTACTCGACGTTCCACCCGGAGGAGGTGATCCGCTTCCACTGGCGGCCCGCGACGGGCGCGGTCACCTACCGGCTCGAGGTGTCGAGCGACGCGACGTTCCCAGCGACGGTCACCGCGGGCGCGGTGTCGTTCGCGATCGACAACGTCCCCGACACGACCTACGGATTCCAGTGGGGCACGAGCCTCGGCCAGGGTCGCTTCTTCGCGCGCGTGTTCGCCGTCAGCGCCGACAACCCGCAGACCGGCGTCCGCAGCCTCCCGTCGAACACGATCGACTTCACCGTCTCCTACACGAACCCGATCGGACCGCCGCCCGTGCTGACCGCGCCCGCCGACGGCGCCGCGGTCACGCTCCCGTTCACGCTGACGTGGGCCGACGTGCCCAACCCGCAGCCGTCGGGCTACGAGGTGCAGATCGCCGCCGACCCATCGTTCGCCGTGAACGAGGCGGTGCTCGGCGCGCAGCTCACCAACCCGCGGTTCGACGTCCTGTCGCTGACGGCCGGCAAGAAGTTCTGGCGCGTGCGCTCCGCGCAGGGGATGGCGTCGTCGACCACGGTCGCGATGACCGCGTGGTCCACCGTGCGTACGTTCACCCTCTCCACGGCGCCGGCGACGCCGGTGTCGATCACGCCGGTGAAGACGCCGCTCTACAGCGGCGACGTCACGTTCGTGCAGGTGCAGCTCAGCGCGGGCGTGCCCGCGGGCGGCGCGACGCTCACGCTCGCGAGCTCGAACCCGGCGGTGCTTCCCGTGCCGGCGACGCTCGCCGTGCCGGGCACGTTCGGGCTCGTGCAGTTCCAGACGACGGCGGGTCAGGTGACGGCACCGACGCCGGTGACGCTCACCGCGACGCTGAACGGCGTGTCGACGAGCAACGCGGTCACCGTGCTCCCGCCGTCGCTCCAGTCGCTCACGGTCTCGTCGCCTAACGTGAGCGGCGGCATGCCGGCCGGGGCCACGCTGCTCCTGAACGGGGTGGCGCCCACGGGCGGGGCGGTGGTGGCGCTGACGAGCAGCACCGCCGCGGCCCTGCCCCCGTCGACGGTGACCGTCCCGGCGGGCAGCGCCTCGGTGCCGGTCAGCATCCCGACGAGCGACGTCGCGACGAGCACGCCCGCGACGATCACCGCGAGCTGGAACGGTACCTCGGTGCACACGCAGCTCACGGTGAGCCCCTCGCCCGCACCGACGTCGCTCACGCTCACGCCGACGTCGTTCGTCGGCGGTGGCCCGGGCTCGGTCGACGGCCTCGTGACCATCGCGGCCGCCTCGCCGTTCGATCAGACGCTGCGCGTCACGAGCGACAACCCGACGGTGCTCCCGTTCCTCTCGTCGGCGACGGTGATCCCCGCCGGAACGACGCGCGGGAGCATCCTCGTGCTGCCGGCGGCGGTGTCCACGACCACCGTCGTGACGATCTCCGTGACCGGCGGCGGCGTGACCCGCTCGGCCGCGCTGACCGTCACCCCCGCGGCCACCACACCGCCGCCGACGCCGACCGCGCCGACCTTGCTCTCCCCGGCCGTCGATGCGACGCCGGCGCAGCCGGTCCGGTTCGACTGGAGCGACGTGACGGGCGCCGCACGCTACGTGATCGAGATCGACGACGAGAACACGTTCGCCGCGCCGCTGGTCACGAGCGCCACGGTGACGACGTCGGCGGCGACGTTAGGCGGCCTCCCGGCGCGGCGGCTCTGGTGGCGCGTGCGCGCGCAGAACTCGGCCGGCACGTTCGGGCCGTACGCCGCCGCGCGCCGGTTCACGCCGCTGGCCGCGACGACGACGACCACGGCTGCGCTCGCGTCGGTCGCCGTGAGCCCGACGAGCGTCACGGGCGGGGGCACGCCTAACGGCACGGTCGCGCTGACCGCCGCCGCGCCGAGCGGCGGGATCGTCGTCACGCTCTCGGACAACAGTGCGGCCGCCAGCGTGCCGACGAGCGTGACGGTCCCCGCCGGCGCGACGTCGGCGACGTTCGCCATCTCGACGTCCGCGGTCGCGGGTGCGACCAGTGTCACGATCACGGCCACGGCAGGCGGCGTCACGCGCACCGCGACACTCACCGTGAACCCGCCCGGCACCGCGCTGACGGCGCCGAGCCTCGTGAGCCCCGCGGCCGACCAGCGGTTCACGCTCGGCCAGTCGATCACCTTCGATTGGAGCGACGTGTCGGGCGCGGCGAGCTACACGATCGAGATCGACGACGACGACAAGTTCCCGGCGCCGGCGGTGCTGAGCCAGACGGTCACCGCGTCGCAACTCACGACGGCGGCGCTGCCGGCGCGGACGATGTGGTATCGCGTCCGCGCCAACTCGGCGAGCGGCGGCGCGGGTCCCTGGTCCGCGGCGCGGCGCTTCGAGGTGCGGTGAGACGGGGATGCCTGACGGCAGCGCGCGGCGCGGCGCGCTACCGCGTCCGACGGAACCGTACGTCCCAGGCGCGCGACTCGCGCACACTGAGCCCGGTGACGCGCCCGCGGCCGTCGCGCACGAAGCGCACGTGTCCGCTCGCGTCGCCGAACGTGTCGGTGTAGAGCGGCGGCGCGGTGCGCTGCACGCGGCCGTAGCGGTCGGCGAGCCGCAGCCCCGTGCCGTCGACGGTGACGACGATCGTGCCGTCCACTTCGTCGCTCTCGTAGGTGCCGGCGTACTCGGCGAGCCGCGCGGCGGTCGGGGTGAACGGCGCCGTCGCCTCGTAGCGCAGCGTGTCGCCGTCGGCGGTGACGAGGCGGAGCGTCGTCGGCGCGTGCGCCGACGAGTCGAGCGTGACGACGGCGCCCGTCGACAGGCGGAGCTGACCGTTCGTCACCACGAGACGGAGCGGCGCGCCGTCGCGCGTGCTGCGGTACGTCCCGACGAACGCGGCAGGCCCCGCCCCGTCGACGCTCGCGGCGACCAGCGTGGCGCGCACGGCCGGCGTCACCGGCTGCAGCGCGTCGCCGAGGTACGCGGCCGCCGTGGCGTGCGCGAGCGCCGTCGGGTTGGCCGTGCCGTCGTTGCAGAGCACCGCGATCGCGAGCCCCTGCGTCGGGAAGCGGGTGAGGAACGCGCGGTAGCCGGCCGTCGCGCCCGAGTGGTCGACCTCCGGCACGCCGCGGAAGCGCGTCACGACCAGCCCACTCGCGTACTCGAGCGTGCGTCCCCCGTTGAGGCGGGCCTGGCGGTGCATCTCCTCGAGGAAGCGCGGGCCGCCGAGCGCGCCGGTCTCCAGGTTCGCGGTCCACTTCAGCAGGTCGGCGGGCGTCGTCAGCAGGCCGCCGTTGCCGTGCGCGTTCTCGAACGGCATGTCCATGCGATAGCCGCCCGCGCCGGCGCGCGCGTACGCGATCGCCCGCCCCTTCACGACGCGCGTGAAGTCGTCGCGCCACGACGTCTGCGTCATGCCTAACGGCTGGAAGATCCGCTCGCGCGTGAACTCGGCCAGCGGCTTGCCCGACACGCGCCCGACGATGAGCGCGAGCAGGTTGTAGCCGGTGTTGGTGTACGAGTAGTACTGCCCCGGCGTGTAGTTCAGCGCGCGCTGGTGCCGCGCGATGTCGAGCACGAGGTCGTTCGTGTACGCGCGCGTGCCGCGTGGCCATCCGCCGAGCTCCGCGACGCTCCCCCAGTCGCGCAGCCCGCTCGTGTGGTTCAGCAGGTGGCGGATGGTGATCGGCGTGCCGTAGTCGGGCAGCTCGGGGAGCCATCTCCGCACGTCGTCGTCGAGCGACAGCTTGCCGTCGAGCGCGAGCAGCACCACGGCGCCCGCGGTGAACTGCTTCGACACCGACCCGGCCTCGAACACCGTGCGCGGTGTGTTGGGCACGTCGTGCTCGAGGTCCGCCATGCCGTACGCGCGCTCGACGAGCGGCTCGCCCTTGCGCGACACGCCGACGGCGCAGCCCGGGCCGTCGGTGCGCGCGTAGGCGCGGAAGATCGAATCGAGCCCCGCGCCGCTCTGGGCGGCGACCGGCGTGGCGGCGAGGAGGAGAGCGACGGGGAGGAGCGTGCGACGCATGCAGCGACTCGCGGCGGGGTGGCGGAACGGGGAGCGACGTCGCAAGGTGAGGCAAGGTGAACATCCTCGCCAGCCCTCGCGTTGGTCACGCGGAGGCGCGGAGGACGCGGAGAACGACCAGCGGCATTGGTGTTCTCCGCGTCCTCCGCGCCTCCGCGTGAGACGACCACAGAGTCACTCGCTCCCATGTCTCGCATCTCACGTCGCGACTTCCTCGCGCACACCGGCTCGTGCGCCGCGCACCTCGCGCTCGCCGCGGCGGCGCTCCCCGCCCCGCTCCGCGCGGCGTGGGCGCAGCGCCCGCTCGGCGCCGTGGTCGCGCGCGAGCCGTTCGGCACGCTCGAGCGCGTGGCCGACGGCGTGTGGGCGCTCGTCTCCACGCCGCTCGGCGGCGATCGCACGACGCTGTGCAACGGCGGCATCGTCGTGGGCCGCGAGCGGGTGCTCGCGGTCGAGGGATTCTTCCAGCCGGCGGGTGCGGCGTGGCTCGCCGCCCGCGCGAAGGAGCTCACCGGCCGCTGGCCGACGCACGTCGCGCTCACGCACTTCCACGCCGACCACACGAGCGGCGTCGCCGGCTACTTCGGCGAGGCGCGGCCGCAGGTGTCGGCGACGGAGCGCACGCACACGCTCGTGCACGAGCGCAACCTCCCCGCCGACGCGGCGCGCACCGCGGCGCTCGCCGACGCCGTGCTGCTCTCCGCCACCGAGGCGTCGACGTTCGACCTCGGCGGCCGCGTCGTGCGCTTCGTGCCGCGCGACGGGCACACGCCGAGCGACGCGTCGCTCGAGCTGGAGGAGCCGAGCGTGGTGTTCGCCGGGGACCTCGTGTGGAACGCGATGTTCCCGAACTACGTGGACGCGACGCCGAGCCGGCTCGCGCGCTCGGTGGCCGCGCTGCGACGCGCGCGCGACACGGTGTACGTGCCGGGCCACGGGCCGTTAGGCCGGCTCGCGGACCTCGACCGGTACATGTCGATGCTGGGCGAGGTGGAGCGGGCGGCGCGCGCGGCGCACGCCGCCGGCAAGACCGCCGCCGAGGGCGCCGCCGCCTTCACGCTGCCGGCGGCGTTAGGCGACTGGGTGTTGCTGAATCCGGTGTTCTACGAGCGCGCGTTCGCGGCGTGGTATCGGGAGCTGGCGGGCTGACAGGCGTCGCGCGAGCGATCACCCCCGACCTATCAGCGCGGCCCGAAGGACCCTCCCGAGATCAACACACGGCTCGTGCGCCGGACGATGGCTCGCGTGCTCGCCCTGTACGCCACATGAGGAGGCCGCCGTGAGCTCGGACTGCACACGTGTCCTCGCCTTCTACGCGGGGACGGGCGTCGACGACCGCGGACGTCGCATCGACGACGTGCTCGCGTTCGACGACTCGGCGCTGGAAGACGTGCACGACTACATCCAGTGGCTCTTCCCGCTCGACGTGCCGAGTGGCGTGATGCCGCACGCGCCGCTGGTCGACGGCGACTGCGGCGATGCGTTCGCCGCCGACCCGCGCCTGCGTGCCACGCTGCACCGCGCGTTCGATCGGATGCTCACGTTCTACGGGCTGCGGCTCGTCGTCGGCGCCGAGGGCCTGACGGTCGTTCGGGCGGAGGACTTCGGACGGCACGCCGAGAACTGGCTGACGCGGCAGAACCACAACTTCCTGCGCCTGACGCGCATCCTGCGCTCGCTCCACCTGCTTGGAGAGGCGCCGCGCGCCGGCGCGCTCTACGCGTGCCTCGAAGCGCTGTACCGTGAGCGTCGCTCGACCATCGGTGAGCGGACCTTCGCGTTCTGGACGCGGGCCGCGAGTGGCGAGTCGTAGGTGGCGTAGCCGGTGGTCGCCGTTGGCTAGCCGCTGCCCGCTCGCTCGTCGAGCACGCGCAGCCACTCCGCCGCCCCGGTCGCATCCGGATCCTCGCGCACCACGCGCGCGAACTCCTCGCGCGCCGCCGCGGTCTGCCCCGACCTGAGGTATGCCTCGCCGAGCAGGAAGCGCGTCGTCGTCGCCGTGGGGCGCACGTCGAGCACGGCGCGGTAGAACGCGATCGCGTCCGCCGCGCGGCCGCGCGCGACGAGCTTCTGCCCCGCGTCGACGAACGCGAACTCCGGGATCGAGTCGGCGCGCGTGCTGCCCGCATACGCCGCGCGGAAGCGGCGGGTGGCCTCGTTCACCCCGTCGCGCTCGACGCTCGCGAGGAGCGAGTCGCCGACCGGATGCGCCCACCGGTCGACATTCGGGATCGTGGCCGAGACGAGCAGCTCGATGTCGGCGCGGTCGCTCACCGCCATGCGGCCGGGATCGAACTCCGAGTTCCAGAACGCCGTGCCCTCGATCCCCCACGCCTTGCGGCTCACCGAGAGCGTGCCGCGCAGCGTCATGCGTCGATTCCCCCACGCGTCGGGCATCGGACCGTTCAGCCGCTCGAACGGGATCTCGACCTCGCGGCGCTGGCCGTGCATCGCGAGCACGCCGCGCAGCACGAAGCCGCGCGGCGCGCGCGCGCGACGCTCGTGGAGCGGAACGTGATGCGGGGGTAGCGCGCGGCGTCGAAGAAGTCGGGGCTGCGCAGGTGCCGGTCGCGATCGCGCGAGTTCGTGCTGATGCTCGCCACGTCGATCGCGACGCTCACTGACGAGCGTGTCGGGTCGCGCTCGTCGTACAGGATCGTCCCGTCGTACGACGTGAACGCGCCGTGCACGGTGGACATCCCCATGAACCCGATCGAGAAGCCGACGCTGGAGTGCGCGGCGTCGATGCCGTAGCGCGCGGGTAGGTCGCTCTGCGCGTCGAGCCGCGCGTCGAGCGGCGGCGCGACGAGGAGCGCGGCCAGTACTCGGAGTGTGGTGCGCATGCGGCCACGGTAGGCACGGCGCGCGGCGGCGCCACGGCGCGGGGGCGAAGGGCGCACGTGCAGGGGCGAAGGCGCGCGTCGTGGGGCGAGCGCGCGATGCTTGCCGTCGGCGGTGGCGACACGTACGCTAGCCGCGATGACGTCACTCCTTCCCGCGCCGTCGGCGCGCCGCCGCGCGCTCGCGTGGGCCGCCGCATGGACGCTCGTCGTCGCGCTGTTCACCGCGCACGAGCTGTTCGCCGTGCGGTGGTACGGCGGCACGCGCGGCTGGCGCTCGCTGCTCCTGCGGCAGACGGTGAGCTGGCTCGCGTGGGCCGCGCTCGCGCCGATCGTCGTGCAGCTGGCGCGGCGCGTCCCGCTGCGTCGCGGCGCGCTCGCCCGCGGCCTGACGGTGCACGCCGCGGCCGGCGCGGCGGTGAGCGTCGCGCACAGCCTGCTCGTGGCGGCGGTGTACCCGCTGTTCTACTACGCGCCGTCGGCGGCCGCGCTGCGCGACGTGTTCCGCGAGCGCGTCGCGGGAGCGTTCGTGGTGAACCTGCTCGTCTACGTCGCGCTCGTCGCCGCGGTGCAGGCGCAGCGCCACGCGCTCGCCCGCGCCGAATCCGACGCGCGCGGTGCGCGCGCCGAGCTCGGGCTGCTCACCGCGCAGCTCCAGCCGCACTTCCTGTTCAACGCGCTGAACGCCACGGTGGAGCTGATCGAGAGCGACCCGCGGGCGGCCGCGCGCATGGTGCGCAGCCTGTCGGAGCTTCTGCGCCGCTCGCTCACCGGCTTGCGGGGGACGGTCACCACGCTCGACGACGAGCTGGCGACGCTCGAGCGCTACGTCGCGATCCAGCGCGTGCGCTTCCCGACGCTCGCCGTGACGCTCGACGCCGAGCCGGCGGCGCGCGGCGCGCTCGTGCCGCCGCTCATCCTGCAGCCGCTCGTGGAGAACGCGATCAAGTACTCCGTCGGCGCGCGGGGCGAGGGCGCGGTGCGCGTGGAGGCGGCGGTCGCCGGCGGCGCGCTGCGGCTCTCGGTGAGCGACGACGGCGTCGGCTTCGGCGCCGCGGAGGGCGCGGGCGCCGGGCTCGGCCTGCCTAACGTGCGCGCGCGGCTCGCCTCGCTCTACGGCGACGACCACACGCTCGCCTGCCTGCCCAACACGCCGCGCGGCGCGCGCGCGTCGTGCTCACGCTGCCGCGCGCGTATCCGACATGAGAGTGCCGTGACCGCGCTCCGCGCCGTCGTCGCCGATGACGAGCCGCTCGCGCGGCAGCAGCTCCGCCGCCTGCTCGCTGCAGTCCCTGGCGTGGAGATCGTCGGGGAGTGCGCGGCGGGGGACGAGACGATCCGCGCCGTGCGCGCGCTCGCCCCCGACGTCCTCTTCCTCGACGTGCAGATGCCGCGGCTCGACGGCCTCGGCGTCGCGAGCGCGCTCGGCGCCGACGCGCCACCGATCGTCTTCGTGACGGCGTACGACGCCCACGCGATCGCCGCGCTGCGCAGCGGCGCGGTGGACTACCTCGTGAAGCCGGTGAGCCCGACCGAGCTGGCCGAGGCGGTCGCGCGCGTGCACGCGCGCCGCGCCGCCGCGCTCGCACCGGCCGAGCCGTTCCTCCGCCGCCTCGTGGCGCGCGCCGGCGAGCGCACCGTGGTGCTCGATCTCGACGAGGTGGACTGGCTCGAGGCGCGCGACAACTACGTCGCCGTGCACGCGGGCCGGCGCACGTGCACGATGCGCAGCACCCTCGGCGGGCTCGCCGCGCGCCTCGACCCGTCGCGCTTCGCGCGCGTGCATCGCTCGGCCGTGGTCAACCTGTCGCGCGTGCGCGAGATCCAGCCGTGGTTCCGCGGCGAGCAGCTGCTGATTCTCGCGGACGGGACGCGGGTGACCGTGGGGCCGAGCTACCGCGAGGAGTTCCTGAAGCGGCTCGGCGGCTGAGTGGGCTCACGAACCTCACCTGATCCGCGCCACTCCGTTCCCCGGCGAGGGAAATCGCGCGAACACCGCCGGATCGTGTCCCGGCACGATGAGCCGCGCCGAGCTCGCGAGCGTCTTCATGCGGTCCTGCGCCGCGAGGTTCGACAGCGAGTCGAACGTCTGCGCGATCGGCCGGCGGCGGTCGAGGTTCTCGTAGAGGTAGCAGTTGTCCGACGCGATCACCGCCGTCCCGGCGTGCGTGCGCACCGTCGCGTACTGCGACGCGTACGTGTGACGCCCGCCGGTGTAGACCGCGATCCCCGGCAGGATCTCGCGCGCGTCGCCGTCGACGAGCATCACGCGCCCGGCGCCGCGCAGCGCGTGCAGCATCGCCGCGTCGTCGGCGTCGATCCCCGGGTGCGCGGGCGTGCCGTCGGGGGCGACGTAGTACTCGTACTCCGCACGCTGGATCCAGACGCGCGCGTTCGGGAAGAGATCGAGCCCGTCGGCGTGGTCCCAGTGCACGTGCGACAGCACGACGTCGGTCACCGCGGCCGAGTCGACGCCGAGCGCGGCGAGCGCGGTGGCGGGTGTGCGGTAGTCCGCGGGCTTCCACTGGCGCACGAACTTGTCGCGGTGGAACCCGGCGTCGACGAGCACCGTGCGTCCGGGCGCGCGGAGCAGCCACACCATCATCGCGATGTCCTGCCGCCGCGCGGAGTCGGCGCCGGCGACGAGCGCGCGCGCCGGGAATCCGACGATGGTCGCGTAGCGCACCGCGTCGACGTCGTAGACCGGTGCCGCCGGGTGCGGACCGCGGCACGACGCGACGAGCGCCGCGCCTAACGCGAGCGCCGCGCGGCGCCTCACGGCACCTTCGTCGCCGGCGTCGTCGTCGCGGTCGGCGTCGGTGCGGCGGCGGCGGCCGGCAGCGTGTCGCGCGGCGCGGGCGTGGCCGAGCCGTTGCCGCCCACCGCGGCGGGCGTGCCGTCGCAGTACACGGTGAGCTGCTTCTCGGCGAACGGCGCGAGCTGGCCCACGTAGTCGAGGTACTGCTTCGCCACTTCGGGGGCGACCATCTGTCCCGCCTCGAGCCCCGCGCGCGCCGCCGCGAGCGTCTCGCCGCCGAGCCGCGCGAGCGTGCAGCTCGCCGGCTTGTCGGTGAGCTTCGGCGCCTCGGTGAGCGCGGCCTTCGACACGTTCAGCGCCGCGGTGCCGAGCAGGAACTTCGACTGCGGCGTCGAGCGGGCCGAGTCGGCGAGCGCGAAGAAGCGGAGCGCGCGCGCGCGTAGTCGTCGCGCACCTGCGTCTGGCCGGCGGCGCGCAGCAGCACGTTCCCTTTCGCGAGCGCGAACTGCGCGACCGCCGCCGTGTCCTCGCCGCGCTTCAGCGCGCGCGACAGCGACAGGAACGCGCTGTCCGGCCGTCCGAGGTCGAACTCCGCCTGCGCGATCGCGAGCACGCCCTGCGGCAGCGTGGAGTCGAGCGCCACGGCCTGCTGCATGGCGGCGAGCGCCTCCTCCGCCTTGCCGCGCGTCTTCAGATCCTTCGCTGCGAGCGCGTGCAGCTCGGCGCTCTTCGGGAACGTGGCGAGCCCGCGCGGCACGACCGAGTCGCGCTCGGCCTGCACGAGCTCCGTGTACAGCACGTAGAGCGGCGCGTGCTTCGGGAACTGCTGCACGCCGCGCGCGGCCAGCTCCATCGCCTTCAGCGTGTGCCCCGCCGCGCGGTGCGCCGCGGCGTGCCGCAGCCGGAACGTCGTGTCCGACGCCGACGGCTCGTCGCGCGTGAGGAGCGAGTCGCCGACCTCCGCCGCGAGCGCCCATTCCTTCGCGTTGAACGCCGCCTGCCACTCCAGGCGCACCAGCGTGACGTCCTCGGGGTGCAGCTCGATCGCCTTCTTCAGCAGCGGCAGCGCGCGCTTCGCGTTGCCGCCCTCCAGCAGCCCGCCGGCGGCGCGCAGCGTGAGGTCCACGCTCTCCGTGTCGGTGGCGGCGAGCCGCAGCCACATCGTGCCCGCGGCGTCGCGCCGCTGCAGCGCGTTCAGCGCGCGGCCGGCCCCGTCGAGCCCCTCGCGGCTCGTCGAGTCGATGGCGAGCAGCGACTCCGCGGCCGCGAGCACGCGCGCCGCCGGCGCGCTCGTGGCGATGAGCGCCCCGACCTCGCACGCGCGCACGAACGCGCCGCGCGGCACCGCGGTGATCCCCTGCTTCGCCGCGTCGAGGGCCTGCGCGCCGCGCCCCTCGCGCAGCGCGTTCATGCACCGCCGCTCGTGGACGAGCTGCGCGCGCATGGCGACGAGCGACCTCGCGACCACGTCGCCGGCGAGATCGAGGTCGGCGTTCACGCCGGGCTCCAGCGGCTGCCTGGTCCCGGCGCTGCGCACGAGCCGCAGCTCGCCGTCGATCCGGTACGCGTCGCCGCGCCGGGTCACGGTGCCCATCACGTACTCGTCGGCGCGGAGCGCGCGCGACACCTGGTTGAACACCGCCGGCTCGAGGCCGATGTCCGACGGGAAGCCGTCGCGCTCGAGCCGCTCGCGCGCTCGCGCCGCGGAGACGACGTCCACCTCGCGCGAGTTCACGAGGTCCCCCGCCCGATCGCGCACCCGGTCGCCCGCCTTGCGGCCGACCTTCACGTCCACCCCCGGCCCCGGGGTGAAGTTCAGGACGAGCAGCCCCTGCCGGGTGAACTCCATCGGCGGCTTCTTCTGCGCCAGCGCGGGCGTGGCGAGCGCCGTCGCGGCCGCCGGCAGCACCACCGGCAGCAGCAGCAGGCGGTGGACGAGGCGACGCACGAGGCGCTGGCGGTCGGGCGTGGGAGCGGGACGGGTCATCTGCGACGGAGGGCGATCCGGGGCCGCGACGAATCGACGGCAGCTAAAGGATACGGTACGGAGCGGCCGAGCGTTGCGGGACTCCCGATGGACGCGCATGGTAGGTCAGTCGTTCCACGGTGCCCGATCCGGTCGAGTCATGGAACTGTCACAGGGGTCCGAGAGCGTGCCCCGCCGCCGCGCGTCCGACCGGCCGGCGGACCTCGAGCGCGTGCAGCACGAGGTGCGGACGAACATCGCCCGGGCCACCGACGCCGTCGCGCACAGCCGCGCGCTGACGGAGAGCCGCGCCGCGGACCGCGCCGCCACGACCGAGTTCGCCGCCCGACTGCAGACGAGCGAGGCGCGCTTCCGTGCCCTCGTCGAGGTCGCCGGCCACGTGACGTGGGTGCTCGACGCGCAGGCCCGGATCGTCGCGCCGCAGCCCGCGTGGCAGGCGTTCACCGGGCAGTCGTTCACCGACGCGCGCGGCCGCGACGGCTATGGCTGGGCCGACGCGATCCACCCCGACGACCGCGCCGAGGCGCTCCGCACCTGCCGCGAGGCCATCGGGCGCGGCGCGGCGCGCTACGAGCACCGGGCGCGCATCCGCCGCGCCGACCGCGGGGGCGGGCACGAGTGGCGCCACACGCTCGTGCGCATGGTCCCCGTGCGCGGCGCCGACGGCGCGGTGTGCGAGTGGGTCGGCGCGAACATCGACATCACCGACCTCGTGGCCGCCGAGGCCGCGGCGCACACGGCGCTCACCGAGGCCCAGGCCGCGCGCGCGGCGGCCGAAGCGGCGACCGCGGCGAAGGGGCGCGTGCTCGCCGCCGCGTCGCACGACCTCCGGGCGCCGCTCGCCGCCATCGCCGGCTACGTGGAGCTGCTCGCCGACGGCGTCATGGGCCCGATCACCGAAGCGCAGCGCGAGGCGCTCGAGCGGATCGACATCGCCCAGGCGGTCCTGCTCGCGCTCACCACCGACATCGTGCATGCCGCGCGCGCCGAGGCGGTGGCCGACGTGCCGCTCACGCTCTCCGACGTGCGGCTGGATCCGCTGTGCGACATCCTCGGCATGCTCATCGCCCCGCACGTCGCGAGCAAGGCGCTGCGCTACGACTGCCGCATCGGCGGCGCCGACGCGCACGCGCACGACGACGACGGGACGGGTCCGCTCGTCGTGTACGCCGACGCCGAGCGCGTGCTGCAGATCCTCGTGAACCTCGTCGGCAACGCGATCAAGTTCTCGCCGCGCGCGGGCACCGTGACCGTGGACGCGGCGGGGGGCGGGCCCGCCGTGCACGTGCGCGTGTGCGACACCGGATGCGGCATCCTCGCCTCGCAGCACGAGGCGATCTTCCAGCCGTTCGTGCGCGTGGGGTCGGGCGCGTCGTACACCGACGGCGTCGGCCTGGGGCTGGCGACGAGCCGCGACCTCGCGCGTCGCATGGGCGGCGACATCACGGTGGAGAGCACGCTCGGCGTCGGCAGCGTGTTCACGCTCACGCTCCCACGCGGCCGCGCCGGCCGCAGCGCCCCTGCCGCCGGCCCCGATCAGTAGCGGCGTCCGTACCCGATCGGGTACAGCGGCTTCGCGCTGTCGTGCGGCAGGTCCGAGCGCTGCGCGCGCACCGCGTTCATCGACGACGGCAGCTCGAACGGCAGCTTGCCCTCGGGCCGCGCGCGCCCGGTGAGCACGTCGAGCAGCGCGGCGTCGCTCACGCCGAAGTTCGCGAGCAGTGCGCGCGCGCGCACCCTGACCGGCTCGAGGATCGCCGGCCGGTCGAGGTACACGGTGACGATCGTCGGCACCACGGCGCTCGCGCGCCGGAACGCCTCGTAGTCGGCGTCGCCCGGACGGAACTCCAGGCTGCCCTCGTGCTGCATCGCGCCGAACACGTAGCCCGGGTGCAGCCGCTCGAACGGCGCCGACAGCCGCACGATCGCGATGTCGGCCATCGCCGGATCCGGGACCACCTCCCATCCCTCGCGCGCCACCACCTCCGGCGACAGCCCGCGCACGTAGACGCGCAGCATCCGCCTCCGCGGGTCCGGCCGCAGCGGAAGGATCCCGCGCTTGTTCTCGAGCAGCACGAGCGCGTGGCGCTGCGCGTCGAGCCCGGCCTCGCGGAAGTCGTCGGTGCCGACGCGCCGCGTGGCGGCGTCCGGGTCCACGTACGGGTTCTCGAACAGGCCTAACGCGAACTTCTGCTCCAGCACCCGCGCCGCCGATGTGTCCAGGCGCGCCTCCGGCAGCTCGCCCGCGCGCACCGCCGCCGCGAGCGCGTCGGCGCGCTCGGTCCCGCCGAACTGGTCGACGCCCGCGCGCACCGCCTTCACGAACCGCTCGCGCATCGGCAGCGCCTCGACGCCCCACGGCATCGCGACGTCGGCGAACGACGGCCGCTCGCCGTTAGGCACCCCCTCGCGGCACCGCGCCGAGCAGTCGTTCGTGACGCCCCAGTCGGTGATGACGAGGCCGCGGAAGCCGTAGCGGCCGCGCAGCGCGTCGGTGAGGAGCTGCGCGTTGAACCCGGCGCCCACCTGCTCGAGCGGCTTGCCGTTCCACGCGGCGCCCTCGAGGATGGAGTACGTCGGCATCACGCCGGCGACGTGCGCGGCGAACGCGCCGAGGAACGGCCGGATGTGGTACTCCAGCGCCGACGGCGACATCTCGGCGTAGCGGCCGTAGTACGAGTGGCTGTCGAGCCCCTCCTTCTGCGCGCCGTAGCCCACCCAGTGCTTCACGACGGTGGCGACGCCGACGCTGTCGACGCCCGCGCCCCCGTGCTGGAACCCCTCGACGTACGCGCGCACGAGCCGCTCGGCGAGCGCGGCGTCCTCGCCGAACGTGCCGTTGATGCGGCTCCAGCGTGGCTCGGTGGAGAGGTCGGCCTGCGGCGACAGCGCCATGTGGATCCCGACGGCGCGGTACTCCTGCCGCGCGATGTCGCCGAACCGATGCACGAGCGCCGAGTCGCCGATCGCGGCGAGCCCCAACGGCTCGGGCCACTGCGAGAACTGTCCGGCGGTGACGCTCGCGCCGAGCACGTACTGGAAGTGGTGCCGCGGGTCGGTGCTGATGGTGAGCGGCACGCCCAACCGCGTCGACTCGGCGATCTCCTGCAGCAGATCGTTCTGCGCCGCGAGCGTCGCCGGCGCGCCGCCGAGTCGCGTGATCATGCTGGTGACCTTCGCGCCGTCGATGAGCGCGCGCGTGGCGGCGGTGTCGTAGCCCGTGCCCGCGCCGGACGCGCCTCCTGGGCCGCCGCTGCGCGCGGTGCCGTGCATCATCGTCCCCGCCTTCTCCTCGAGCGTCATGCGGGCGACGAGGTCCCGCGCGCGCGCCGCGGGCGTGAGCCGCCAGTCCTCGTACGGGTCGAGCGCGCCGTTGCGATTCAGGTCGCGGAAGCGGAGCCCGCCGATCGTGAGGATCGGCGCCGAGCGTGATCCGAGCACGGGCTGCGCGGGTTGCGCACCGGTGCCAAGCGGCGCGACCGCGATGACGGCGGCGGCCATGAAGCGTCGTGAGAAGAGCATCCATCCTCCGATTGACTCGACTGTCTCGCGCGGAGATGTGGGGAACACCCTTTATTGACCGCAGAGGGCCGCAGAGGGCCGCAGAGAACGACAACTGCTTTTCTAACCACGGAGGACACGGAGGACACAGAGGACAACCCTTCAAGCGAAGCAGTTGATTTCCTCCGTGTCCTCCGTGTCCTCTGTGGTTCAAGTCAAAAGGGCAGTCCTCTGCGGCCCTCTGCGGCCCTCTGCGGTTCAAGTATGCAGCGCCAGCGCCCGCCGCGTTCTCCGCGCCTCCGCGTGAGCACGAACGACAACCAACGATCCCTCATCGCGCGACGCGGTTCCCCGCGATCCACACGGACGAGATGCGTCGCACGTTGCGGATGTCCTGCAGCGGATCCGCGTCGAGCGCGACGAAGTCGGCCCACTTCCCCGGCTCGATCGTGCCGACGTCGCGGGCGAGATGCATGCACCGCGCGGCGTCGCGCGTCGCGGCGCGCAGTGCCTGCGACGGCGTGAGCCCGGCGCGCACCATGTACTCCAGCTCCATGAGCTCGAAGTAGCCCTGGAAGCGCCCCACCGGGCCCGTGTCCGTCCCCATGGCGAGCGGCACGCCCGCGTCCGACAGCGCCTTCACGTTGCGGCTCGCGACCTCCAGCGCGGTGCGATAGCGGCGCGCCGCGGGGCTCGCGCGCACCGAGGCCTGCCGCGCCGTGTCGCGGAGCGTCGCGACCCACGCGGGGTTCGCGTGCGCGAGGAAGAACGGATCGGAGAAGAACTCCGGCGTCGACCCGTACACGAACGTCGACACCTCGCGCATGAGCGTGGGGCTCACGCACACGCCGCGCGCCTTCAGCTTCGCGATCAGCTCCGCGTCCACGTCGGCGTCGCGCACGCTGTGCGCGACGAAGTCCGCGCCCGCGTCGAGCACCGCCTTCGCGTCGGCGAGGTAGAAGAGATGCACCGCCACGCGGAGCCCGCGCCGGTGCGCCTCGTCGATCACCGCGCGCCAGATCTCCGGCGCCATCTTCGCCGTCGTGCCGAGGTTGTCGTCGACGCGGATCTTCACGACGTCGACGTGCAGGCTGTCGTCGCGCGCCACGAGCGCGCGCGCCTCCTCCGGCGTCTTCGGCGCGAGCACCGGGCCGGCGAGGTACACGCGTGTGCGGTCGAGCGTGGGGACGTTCTGCGCCGCGCGCGCCGCGAACACCGCCGGCGGCTCGTCGCCGAGGCTGAACACCGTCGTCACGCCGTACGCGGCGTACGTGCGGAGATCGCGGTCGGCGTCGGTGACGTGGCCGTGCGCGTTCACGATGCCCGGGATCACCGTCTTGCCGGCGAGCGAGACGCGCTCGGCGCCCGCGGGGATCGCCACGCGCGATGCGGCGCCGGCGTCCACCACGCGGCCGTCCCGCACGACGATGGTCGCATCGCGCACCGGCGCGCGGTCGGTGCCGTCGATCAGCGTGAGACCGGTGAACGCGCGCGTCTGGGCGTGCGCGGTGGACACGGCGAGCAGGAGCGGCGCGAGCGCGCGGAATCGCATGGCGGATGCAGGGGCTGGAAGGCGACGGTATTATGCCGATCGTCCCTTCGAGGGGGAACCATGCGACGCCTCGTGGCCGACCTGTCGTACGCCGCGCGGACCCTGCGCCGCCAGCCGGCGTTCGCCGCCGCGGCGCTGCTCACGCTCGCGTTAGGCATCGGCGCCACCACCGCGATGCTCACGGTCGCGCGCGCGGCGCTCGTGCGCGCGGTGCCGTTCGACGCGGCCGATCGCCTCGTGCAGGTATCGGCCACCGACGCGCGCGATCCCACCGTGCGGGCGAGGGCGACGGCCGCCGAGCTGCGCGCGTGGCGCGACGGGGCCCGCGCGTTCGCCATGCTCGAAGGCTTCGACGGCACGAACCTCACGCTCACCGGCCGCGACGCGCCCGAGCGGCTGCAGGGCATCCGCGCGACGCCGGGCTTCCTCGCCATGCTGCGCGTGCGGCCGGCGGTCGGCCGCGCGTTCGTGCCGGCCGACTCCGGCGCCGAGGTGGCCGTGCTGAGCGATGGGCTCGCGCGGCGGCTCGGTGCCGCGGTCGGGAGCACGCTCACGCTCGACGGCCGCGCGGCGACGGTGATCGGGGTGCTGCCGCGCGACGTCCTGTTCGCGCCCGCCGGCGACGCCGAGGTGTGGCTGCCGGTGCACGACGACCGCGTGCTGTCGGTCGTGGGGCGGCTGCGCGACGGCGCGACGGTGCGCGGAGCGTCGACCGAGCTCGCGACGATCGAGCGCCGGCTTGCCACGCGCTCGGCGGACACGCCGGCCGGCCGCTCGGCGCTCGTGGTCCCGCTGCGCGAGGCGGTCGTCGGGCCCACGCGCCCGCTGCTCGTCGCGCTCGGTGGCGGCGTGGCCCTCGTGCTGCTCGTCGCGTGCGCGAACGTCGCGAGCCTGTTCCTCGCCCGCGCGCTCGGCCGCGCGCGCGAGATGGCGGTGCGCACCGCGCTCGGCGCGGGACGCGCCCGCATCGCGCGACAGCTCCTCACGGAGAGCCTGCTCGTCGCAGCGTTAGGCGGCGCGGCCGGGGCGGCGCTCGCCGCGCTCGGCGTGTGGTGGCTCGCCGCCGCGGCCCCGGCGTACGTCGTCGACCGCATGCCGTTCCTACGCACGCTGACGATGGATCCCGCGGTGCTCGGCGCCACGCTCGTCGTCGTGCTCGCGACGGGCGTGGCGTTCGGGCTCGTGCCCGCGCTGCAGGCGGGACGCCTGTCGACCGCGTCGCTCGGCCGGCGCGACGGCGACGGGTCCGTGCTCGCCGGACGCGCGCGTCGCGCGCTCGTCGTCGGCGAGATCGCGCTCACGACCGTGCTGCTCGTCGGGGCCGGGCTCATGACCCGGAGCGTCGTCGCGCTGCTCCGCGTCGATCCCGGGTTCGCGACGGAGGACGTCGTCACCACCCGTATCGCGCTCGCCGGCGCGCGCTACGACGCACCGGTCGCGCAACAGCGGTTCTTCGAGGCGTTCGTCGCGCGGGCGCGCGAGCTGCCGGGCGTGCGAGCGGCGGGCGCGGTCAGCAACGTGCCGCTCGCCGGCTCGGGCGCCGCCGCGTTCCGCGTGGAGGGCGCGCCGGAGCCGGCATCGGATGCGCGCCCCACGGCGATGCTGCGCGGCGTGGCCGGCGACTACTTCCGCGCGATGGGGATCCGCGTGCTCGACGGGCGGCCGTTAGGCGCGCGCGACGACGCCGACGCGCCGCGCGTGGTCGTCGTCAGCGAGGGGCTCCCGCGGCGCCTGTTCGCGCCCGGTACGGCGGTGGGCCGGCGCATTCGCTTCGACGCGGCTCCCGAAACGGCATGGACCGTCGTCGGTGTGGTGGCCGACGTGCGCGCCACGAGCCTCGACGCGGCCGCGCCGGCGATCGTCTACCGCTCGCACCTGCAGGCACCGGAGAACCGCATGACCGTCGTGCTGCGCGCGAGCGCGGACCCGGCAGCGCTCGTCGCCGCGATGCGGCGCGCGGCGCGCGAGGTGGATCCGACGCTCCCCGTCTACGGGGCCGCGACGATGGCGACGCAGGTCGCGAGCACGCCGGCGGTCTACGTGCGCCGCTCGCTGCTCGTGCTGCTCGGCGGCTTCGCGCTCGCCGCGACGACGCTCGCCGCGGTCGGCGTGTACGGCGTGGTGGCGTACGCGGCGGCGCGGCGCACGCGCGAGATGGGCATCCGTGCCGCGCTCGGCGCGACGGCGCGCGAGATCGCGACGCTCGTGCTGCGGCAGGGAGCGGCGCTCGCCGCGACGGGGATCGTGGCGGGACTCGTCGTCGCCGCGGTGCTCGCACGCGCGCTCGCGACGCTGCTCTACGGCGTTCGGGCGAGCGACGTGATGACGTTCGCCGGCGCGGCGGCGCTGCTCGCGGCGGTCACGCTCGTGGCGAGCCTCGCACCCGCGCGGCGCGCGGCGCGCGTGCATCCCGCCGAGTGCCTGCGCGCGGACTGACGATGCGCGAGCCGCCGTTCAGCGCCGGTCCAGGCGCCCGAGCGCGAGCCGCAGGCGCCGATCGCGATCGTCGCCGGCGCGGCGCGAGGGTGCAGCTTCTTGACGGCGGGCCGCGGCCGGGCGGCGTTCCTTTCGACGCGGCACCGCGTCCCGCCCCATCACCCATCCGCCCGTGATCTCTCTCGCCCCCGTCACGCTCGAAGGCCACGGCGTCCGCCTGGAGCCGCTCGCGACCGCGCACGTCGACCCGCTCGCCGCCGCCGCGGCCGACGGCCGTCTGTGGGAGCTGTGGTTCACCTCCGTCCCCGAGCCGGCCCAGACCGCCGCCTACGTCGCGCAGGCGCTCGACGGTCAGGCCGCGGGGCACATGCTGCCGTGGGCAGTGCGCGACCTCGGCACCGACACGATCGTCGGCACCACGCGCTACCACGACATCGTGCCGAACATCGACCGCGTCGAGATCGGGTGGACCTGGTACGCGTCGCGGGCGCAGCGCACGCACGTGAACACCGCGTGCAAGCTCCTGCTGCTCACGCACGCGTTCGACACGCTCGGCTGCGCGGTAGTGGGACTGCGCACCGACAACTTCAACTTCGCGTCGCAGCGCGCCATCGCCGCCCTCGGCGCGCACAAGGACGGCGTCATCCGCCATCACTGGCCGCGCCGCGACGGCACGGTGCGCGACAGCGTGATGTTCAGCATCCTGCGCGGCGAGTGGCCGGACGTGAAGCGGCATCTCGCCTCGCGGCTCGCGCGGCACGCGGAATAGGCCGTCGCCGGGTCATCGCGTCGCGAGCGCGTCGGCCGCGATCGCATCCCGGAACGCGGCGAGGCGCCGGTTGAACGACGCGGCATCGTCCCAGAACGCGGCGTGGCCCGCGCCGCGCATCACGTCGATCTGCGCGTGCGGCATCGCGGCGCGGTGCTGCTCGACCACCTCCGCGCGCACGATCGCGTCCGCGACGCCGTGCGTGACGAGCACGGGGCGCGTGATGGTCGGCAGCAGGTCGTCGTTGTCGACCACGCGCGTCAGCATCGCGTGGCGCACGGACGGGGACACCGACGAGCCGAAGCCGAGCATCGTGTACAGATCCGACTGCTCTGGGGGGCGGAAGAAGCAGAGGCGCAGCAGCGCGCGGAGCCCGCCCACGCTCTCCGTCACGTCGGTCGAGAACAGGCCGGGCAGACATTCGAGGAACTCCGGCGTGAGCACGGCGAGCGCCGCCGCGCTGCCGAGCTTCGTGACCGCGCCGACGAGGTGGAGCCCGCCTACCCGCTCCTCGCCGTAGTGCCGCACGTAGTCGAGCATGACGAGCGGCCCGTACGACCAGCCGCAGAGGACCGGCCGATCGAGGCCGAGCGTGCCGACGACGGCGTCGACGTCGGCCGCCCACAGCCGCGAGTCGTCGTAGCCGTCGCGCGGCGCCTCCGACGCGCCGTGCCCGCGCAGATCCATCGCGACGAGCCGATACCGGCGGGCGAGCTCGGAATCGAGCTGTCGCTGCCAGGTGAGCCAGGACTGCGACATGCCGTGCACGAACAGGATGGACGGGCCTGTCGGGTTCCCCGCCTCGACGACGTGGAGCCGGGTACCGCCGCCGCCCGAGATGGTGTGGTGCGTCATGGGATGCCTCCGTGGATGGTCGCGCCGCATTGAGATGGTGGGCGACCCGCGGTATGTTCGCATCGGACGATTCGTCCCATGCGCGGCGGCACGCGCGCCGCTACGTTCGCGTCGGGAGACATCGTCCGATGCGCGGAGGATGCGACGCCATGAGTCTCGCGTTGCGACGCGTGGATCTCGATCGGCTCGACCGCACGCTGACCACGATCCTGTCGCCGCTGGCACATCAGCGGTGCGACGACTGGCGCCTCGCCGTCGAGTCGGCGGTCGCGGTGCTGCTCGACGGCGACCACGTCGTGTTCGGGATGCCGCGCGCCGGCATGCCGATGCACGTCCACTCGATGAACGTTGGCACGCAGCCGCAGCGGGCGATCCAGACGCTCTTCGGCCGACTGCCGGACCTGCCGACGGATCCGTGGCTGCAGGCCGCCGAGCATGAGCGACTGCGCTCGGGCGCGGAGGTGTGGAGCCGGCTCCGCGCGTTCTGGCGTGCCGCCGCCGGCCAGCCCTCCGCGCGGCGCCGCTCCGCGTTCCTCGGCGAGGTCGTCACGCCCGGTCGCATGGCCGACAGCGAGAACATCGACTGGTCCGTCGACGGCGGGCACGTGGCGCTGTGCATCTCGTACGGCAACGCCGAGTCGTCGGTGCGGCCGCGGCGCTCGACGCCACGTCACGCGGCGGGCGCGGTGCTCAAGCTGCTGCTCCCCGCGCTCAAGGTCGGCGTGACCATGCGCCTCGCGCACGACCGCGCGACGGCGGCGGCGGAGCTGTCGCTCGGACGCTTCGGCCTGACGAGGCGCGAGGCGGAGATCGCGCGGCTGCTCGCGCGGCGAGCCACCAACCGCGAGATCGCCGAGCGGCTCGACGTGAGCCCGCACACGGTGCGCCACCACGTCGAGAACATCTTCGCGAAGCTCGGCATTCACTCGCGTCGATCCATCCGCGATTGACGGCGCGCGACGCGATCGTCGTCGGCTCGGGGCCTAACGGTCTCGCGGCCGCCATCACGCTGGCCCGCGCCGGACGCTCCGTGCTCGTGCGCGAGAGCGCGTCGGTCGTCGGCGGCGGCACGCGCACCGCGGAGCTGACGCTCCCCGGCTTCGCGCACGACGTCTGCTCGGCGGTGCACCCCCTCGGCCTCGGCTCCCCGTTCTTCCGCGGCGTACCGCTGCACGAGCACGGGCTCGGGTGGGTCGAGCCCGAGGTCCAGCTCGCGCATCCACTCGACGACGGATCGGCCGCGGTGCTCGTGCGCTCGATCGACGAGAGCGCGGCATCGCTCGACGTCGACGGCGACGCGTGGCGCGCGCTCGTCGGGCCGTTCGCCGAGCGGTGGGATGCGCTCGCGCCGGAGATCCTCGGGCCGCTGCTGCACCGGCCGCACCATCCGTGGCTGCTCGCGCGGTTCGGCATGCGCGCGCTGCGCTCGGCGGGCGGGCTCGCGCGCGCCACGTTCACGACGGCGCGCACACGCGGGATGTTCGCGGGGCTCTGCGCGCACGCGATGGTGCCGCTCGACCACGCGGGCACCGCGGCGTTCGGCCTCGTGCTCGGCGCGCTCGCGCACGCGATCGGATGGCCGGTGGCGCGCGGCGGCTCGGCGGGCATCGCGGCGTCGATGGCGGCGTACCTGCGATCGTTGGGCGGGGAGATCGTGACCGACGCGCCGGTGACGTCGCTCCGTGAGCTGGACGCGCGCGCGACGATCCTCGACCTCACGCCGCGGCAGATCGTGCGCATCGCAGGCGACCGACTTCCCGCGCGATACGCGCGCGCGCTGGACCGCTTCCGCTACGGGCCCGGCGTGTTCAAGGTGGACTGGGCGCTATCGGAGCCGGTGCCGTGGCGCGCCGAGGCGTGCCGCCGCGCCGGCACCGTGCACCTCGGCGGCACGCTCGAGGAGATCGAGGCGTCGGAGGCGGCGCCATGGCGCGGCGAGCACGCGGAGCGGCCATTCGTGCTCGTCGCGCAGCAGAGCCTCTGCGACGGCACGCGCGCGCCGGCGGGCCGGCACACCCTGTGGGCGTACTGCCACGTGCCGCACGGCTCGACGGAGGACATGACGGCGCGCATCGAGGCGCAGATCGAGCGGTTCGCGCCGGGCTTCCGCGACTGCGTGCTCGCGCGCGCCACGCGCGACACGCGCGCGCTGGAGGGCTACGACGCGAACCTCGTCGGCGGCGACATCGGCGCCGGCGCGAACACGCTGCGCCAGGTCTTCGCGCGGCCGACGTTGGGCCTCACGCCCTACGCCACGCCGGTGCGCGGGCTCTATCTCTGCTCCGCGTCGACGCCGCCGGGCGGCGGGGTGCACGGCATGTGCGGCTACCACGCGGCGCGCGCCGCGCTGCGCGACGCCCTGCGCGACGCCCTGCGCGACGCGCGCGGGTGAGCAAGAGGCAGCCGCAGAGAGCCCGGTGCTCCGCGAATGGACCGCGGAGGACGCAGAGGGCCGCAGAGGACTGCCTCTTTGCATTGAAACCACGGAGGACACGGAGGACACGGAGGACACGGAGGAGAACCACGTCACTCGTTGGTTTTCCTCCGTGTCCTCCGTGTCCTCTGTGGTTCAGATGAAAGGCTCTGCGGCCCTCTGCGGCCCTCTGCGGTTCGAGACGGCGAGGCCGTCAGCGCCCCTTCCCGACCAGGAGGCGCGTCACGGCGTCGCTGTACGTCGGCCCGGTGATCACGCGCGCGCCGCCGCGCAGCACCAGCACCTGCTCGCCCTTGAACCACGGCTGCATCTCGCGCACGTGGTGCCGGTTCACGATGGCCGAGCGGTGCACGCGGAGGAACGTCGCCGCGTCGAGGCGCGCTTCCAGGCTGCGCATCGACTCGCGGACGACGAGCGGCGCGCCGCGCCCGGCGACGAGGTGCACGCGCGCCTCCTTGCCGTCCATCTCGATCCACTCGACGTCGCGCGGGTCCACGAACACGTGGCGGTCGTCGACCTTCAACGCGAGCGGCGCGGGATCGGCCGCCACGAGCCGCAGCAGCTCACGCAGCTGCGCGGCGCTCGTGGCGCCCGCGTCGCGCAGCCGCGCCGCGACGCGTCGCACCGTGGCGTCGAGGCGCGCGGCGTCGAACGGCTTCAGCAGGTAGTCGCACGCGCTCACCTCGAACGCCTGGATGGCGTAGCGGTCGTACGCGGTGACGAACACGACGAGCGGCGGCGACGCCGCGCGCCCCAGCGCGGCGGCCACCTCCAGGCCGCTCATGCCGGGCATCTGCACGTCGAGGAACACGACGTCGGGGCGCGTCGCGTCGATCGTGCGCACCGCCTCCGCGCCGTCGCCGGCCTCCCCCACGACGTCCACACCACCGCGCTCGCCGAGCAGCGCGCGCAGCAGCTCGCGCGCGGGCTCCTCGTCGTCCACGACGACGGCGCGCACGACGGCGGCGCTCACGCGGCCCAGCGGCGATAGGGCACGCGCAGCACGACGACGAACGCGCCGTCGGTGCCCGCGCCTGCATGGAACGAGTGGTCCGCGCCGTACAGCTGCGAGAGCCGCGCCTCCAGGTTCGCGAGCCCGATGCCGGAGCCCGGTCGCTGCACCGCCATCGTCGCTGCATCGCAGTCGTTGCGCACCGACAGGCGCAGGTGCGACGGCTCGCGCGCCGCGTCGATGCTGATGGCGCCGCCGCCCGGGGTGCGCTCCACGCCGTGGCGGATCGCGTTCTCCACCAGCGGCTGCAGGATGAGGCTCGGCACCACCGCGTCGAGCGTCTCGTCGGGCACGCGCACCTCGACGCGCAACCGGCTGCGGAAGCGCGCGCGCTGGATCTCGAGGTAGCGCTCGACGAACTGCAGCTCCTCGCCCAGACGCACCTCCTGCGCCGCGGTGTGGTCGATGGACGCGCGCACGAGCTCTCCGAGCGATGCGATCACGCGCTGCGCGGCGGCGACGTCCGTCATCATGAGCGACGACACGGTATGCAGCGCGTTGAAGAAGAAGTGCGGCTGCAGCTGCATGCGCAGCACGTTGAGCTCCGCGCGCGTCGCGCGGGCCTCCAGCTCGGCCTCGCGGAGCTGCCGGCGGCGCAGGTCGTCGTACGCGAGCACGGCGTGCAGCGCGCCGCCGATCGTGCAGAACAGCAGCAGGTTGAACGGCGCGGTGTTGAGGATCCACATCGGCAGGAAGCGCGGCAGCGGCACGTGCGCCGGGATCGCGCCGCGCGGCATGAGCGGCACGTTGAGCACGACGGTCGCCGTGACGAGGCCGACCCCCACGCAGCACGCCAGCCCGAGCGCCAGCCACACCGCCACGCGGCGCAGCCGATGCGCGGGGACGTCGAGCCGATGCCGCTCGCCGACGAACACGATCAGCGGCACGAACGGTCCCCACGCGAACCAGTCGAGCGCGTTCAGCGCGAGCGCGCGCCCCACGCCGCGGACGCCGTACGCGCCGCCGCTGCGCACCACCTCCTGCGCCGTCGCCAGCACCGTGAGCACGACGGCGATCGGCGCGACGAGCAGCATGAGCCGCGCGATCCCGCGGCGCGACGAGAGACGCGTGTCGCTCATGTCGCCGAATCTTCACGACGCGACGGGCCGACGCAACGCGATCGCCTCGTCGATTCGCGCGCCGGATCTTCGCGCCGCTCTCGGTCCGCTTGGCGCTCGCGATGCGCGGGTTCGCGCCGGCGTCGTGGCGAGCGCGGTGTCGACGCCGCGTATTGCACGCGACACGACCACGCGACGACCCCTTCCCGACCGGAGGTCCACGGATGCGCGCCACCGTCCTGTGCCTGTGCGCCATGCCCCTCTTCAGCGCGACACCCACGCCGCCGCCCGCATCGGCGCGCCTGCCGGAATGCCGTGCCGCGGCGGCCGACACCGTCGACGTGCCGCTCGGCTCCCCGCTGGTCTCCGGGGAGCACATGTCGGCGTTCACGACGCACCTCGCCGTCACGCGCGTGACCGCGACCGGCGAGGCGCCGCAGCAGGACGGGACGAACGCCATCTCGTTCGCGGACTCCGGGGGCGTGCGGCTCGTGCGCGTGCGGAGCCTCTCGCGCGTCACGACGCCTAACGGCCCGGCCGACGTGCGCGTGGACTTCGCGTTCGACCGCCGCTCGCTCGCGCTGCGCGAGATGCGCTCCACGTCGCCGCGCGGCGAGATGCGGCTGCGCGCCGAGTCGGATGCGGTCGACGTGACGATGCCGACGCCGGCCGGTCCCCGCTCGGCGCGCCTCGTGCTCTCGACGCCGGGGTTCTACGCGCCATGGTCCGACTTCGTCGTCGAGGAGCTGCCGCACGTGCTCGGGCGCACGTACCGGCTGCGCCTCTGGCAGCCGGCGCCGGGCCCCGACGGCCCGACGCTGCGCGAGGAGACGCACCTCTACACGTTCGCCGCGCGCGAGGACGTGGAGGTGTTCGGGCGCACCCAGGCGCGGGCCTGGGTCGTCGAGGACCACGGTGCCGACGGCGCGCTGCTCGGCCGCATGTGGATCGTGGACGGCGCGCCGAAGCTCGTGCGGTGGACGATCCTCAACTCCGACGGCAGCTCGGTGCGGATCGATCAGGAGCTCGCGCGCGAGCCGTGAAGCCGCGTGACGCGCAGCGCGTCGTCACGAGAACGGATTCCCGATCGAGAGCTCCGGAAAGAGGGAGAAGTCGCGGTCGCGCGTGAGCAGCGTCTCCGCGCCGTGCGCGACACAGATCGCGGCGACGCGCGCGTCATGGATGATGGGACCTCGTACGCGTGGGCGGCGGGCGAATCCGCCGAGCAGCTGCACGAAGTCGGAGGTCTCACCGAGCAGCCGCACCGAGGGAGAGCCGAGCCACGCCTCGACCTGTGCCCATGCCTCGTTCGGAGTGCTCGCGCTTTCCTTCCAGATGCGCGGATTGGTGACGACGCTGAAGAACTCGTACACGCACGGCCACGGGATCCCCCACGGCTGGGCGCCCTCGGCGAGGTCGCGCAGCAGCGCAAACGCGGCGGCGTGCTCGGCGGTCTCTCGCCGGTGCGCGTAGACGAGCACGTTGGTGTCGACGGCGATCACGCGCGCGGCTCGCCGTAGATCTCGGCGCGCAGATCCTGCCAGGACAGTGCGTCCAACGGATTCTCGCCGCCCGCGCGGCCCACGCTCCGGTCGGGAAGCCGGTAGCGGACGGCAGCCGACTCTTCGTGGAGCACCCGACGCAAACCGTCCTCGATGATCGCACGGAGCGGCTTGCCGACCTTCTGCGCGTGGCGTTTGGCCCGAGCCAACAGGGCGTCCGAGATGTCCACCGTCGTCTTCATGGTATGCATACTACCCATATCGGCGAGTATGGGCAATCCATATCACCCGCCGCGCGCGCCGGTCGCGGCCCGCGGTTTCGTGCGGTTCGTCACGTCGCCGCGGCGGAGCGCTTGACGACCGAGCCGGCGCGCCGCATATCCCTAGCTAGCTTACCTAGCTAGGTAGGTATCGCGTGCCACGACAGAAGAACGACATCCTCCAGGGGACGCTGACGCTCCTCGTCCTCCGCGCGCTCGAGGCGGCGGGGCCGCTGCACGGCTACGCCATCACCCAGCACATCCAGCGCGTCTCCGCGGACCTGCTGCGCGTCGAGGAAGGCTCGCTCTACCCCGCCCTCCACCGCATGGAGGACGAGGGATGGGTGCGCTCGTCGTGGGGCACGACGGAGAAGAACCGCCAGGCGCGGTTCTACGCGCTCACGCCGAAGGGGCGCCGGCAGCTCGACGCGGAGCGCGAGAGCTGGGAGCGGCTCACCGAGGGCGTCGGCCGGGCGCTCCGCTACACCTGACGGACGAGGACACCGCCATGGCCTGGTATCGTCGGCTGTTCACCGTCGCGCGCGCCGGACGACGCGCGCGCGAGTTCGAGCGCGAGCGCGCGTTCCACCTGGCCGAGCGTGCCGACGAGCTGCGCGCCGCCGGCCTCGCGCCGCACGCCGCCGCGGCCGAGGCGCGGCGACGCTTCGGCAACCCCGCGGTTCCCCGCGGGCCGAGCGTCGCGACGTGGCTCGAGTCGGCGGCCGGCGACGCGCGGCGCGCCGCCCGCTCGCTCCGCCGCTCGCCGCTGTTCGCGCTCGTCGCCGTCGGCTCCATCGCGTTAGGCATGGGCGCCACGACGGCGATCTACTCGCTGCTCGACGCCGTGTCGCTGCGCGCGCTCCCCGTACCGCACCCCGACGAGCTGCTGCAGGTGGGCACCGCCGACCGCTCCCGGGGCGGCGTCCGCGAGGTCCCGTTCGGCAACCAGTTCTTCACGAACCCGTTGTGGGAGGCGCTGCGCGACCGGCCCAACGGGTTCGCGTCGGTCGCCGCGTACGGCACCGGCCGCGTGAACCTCGCCCCCGCCGGCGAGGCGCGGTGGGCCACGCTCGCGTTCGTGAGCGGCGACTACTTCCGCCTGTTCGGCGTCGCGCCGGAGGTCGGCCGCCTGTTCTCGAAGCGCGACGACGTACGCGGCTGCCCCGCGGTGGCGGTGCTCGGGCACGCGTTCTGGCAGCGCACGTACGCCGGCGATCGCCACGTCGTCGGCCGCACGATCTCGCTCGACGGCACGCCGTTCGAGATCGTGGGCGTGACGCGCGCCGGGTTCACGGGCCCCGAGGTGGGACGCGTGCCGCAGGTGCTCGTACCGCTGTGCGCCGAGGCGGCGATGCGCCGCGACCAGTCGTGGCTCGACGCGCGGAGCACGTGGTGGCTCGCCATCATCGGACGCCGTGCGTCCGACGTGAGCCCCACCACCGTCGCTGCGCGGCTGCAGGCGATCGCCGCCGACGTCTACGGGACTACCGTGCCGTCGCAGTGGGGCGTATCGCAGCAGCGCGAGTACGCGTCGCGCACGTTCGCCGTCGCGCCGGTGCCGCGTGGCCTGTCGGAGCTCCGCTCGCGCTTCGGCCGCGCGCTCGCCGCGCTCATGGCGTTCGTCGCGCTCGTGATGGTCATCGCGTGCGTGAACGTCGCGAACCTGTTGCTCGCCCGCACCGCGGCGCGGCGTCACGAGCTCGCGGTGCGCCTGGCCATCGGCGCCGAGCGCGCGCGGCTCGTGCGCCAGCTGCTCGCCGAGAGCGTGCTGCTCGCCGTCTCCGGCGCGGCGACGGGTCTGCTCGTCGCGCGCTGGGGCGCGGCGGCGCTCGTCGCGATGATCTCGACGCCGCGCGACACGGTGGAGCTGGACCTCGCGCTGAACGGCCGGCTCCTCGCCTTCGCCGCGCTCGCGGCGACGGCGACTCTCGTGATCTTCGGCGTGCTCCCCGCGTGGCGCGGGTCGCGCGTCGCGCCCCAGTCGGCGATGCGGGGCGCGGGACGCGGCGTCGCCGAGGGGCATTCGCGCTTCACCACCGCGAAGATGCTCGTCGCGGCGCAGGTCGCGCTCTCGCTCGTGCTGCTCGTCGCCGCTGGCCTGCTCGTCGGGTCGCTGCGCAAGCTGGCGACCGAGGACCCGGGCTTCCGCCCCGACGGCGTGCTGATCGTCAGGAGCGACCTCCGGCAGACCGGTCTGCCGGAGGAGCGGCTCGGCGCGCTGCGCGAGGCGCTGCTTGCGGCGCTGCGCGCGGTCCCGGGCGCGGCCGACGCAAGCGCGTCGGAGATGACGCCGATCGGCGACAGCGCGTGGAACGAGGATCTGGTCATCGACGGCTACACGCCGAAGAGCCCGGAGGACGCGCTGGTGTGGTTCAACAGCGTGACCCCGCACTACTTCGCGACGATGCGCACGCGGCTGCTGCTCGGCCGCGACTTCGACGCGACCGACCGCCAGGGCGCGCCGCGCGTGGTGATCGTGAACGAGGCGTTCGTGCGGAAGTTCTTCGGCGCGGCGAGCCCGCTCGGGCGCCACCTCGGCCGGCGGATGGGGGACACGATGTCGGCGCCATTCACCATCGTGGGCGTGGTGGAGAACGCGAAGTACCGCACGCTGCGCGAGGACCCCAGCCCCACGGTGTACGTCGCGATGACGCAGGAGCATCTCTCGAGCGCCGTGCTGACGGCGGAGCTGCGCGCTGCGGGCGACGGGGCCGACGCGGCGGCGCTCGCCCCGGCGGCGCGGGCGGCGGTCGCGCGCGTCGACCCGCGCGTCGTCGTCGAGTTCCGGACGCTCTCGGGGCAGGTGGCGTCGTCGATCAGCCGCGAGCGGCTGCTCGCCGTGCTCTCGGCCGTCTTCGGCGCCGTGGCGCTCGCGCTCGCGACGCTCGGGCTCTATGGGGTGATGGCGTATTCCGTGACGCGGCGGACGACGGAGATCGGCGTGCGGCAGGCGTTAGGCGCCGACCGCGCGCGCGTGGTGCGCATGGTCCTCGCCGACGTCGGCCGCGTGGTGGTCGTGGGCGCGATCGTCGGCGCGGCGGCGGCGGCGCCCGTCGGGCGGTTCATGGAGTCGCTGCTCTTCCGCACGCGCCCCGTGGAGCCGCTCGTGATCGCCGGCGCGGCGGCGCTGCTCGCGCTCGTCGCGCTCGTGGCGGGGCTCGTGCCGGCGCGCCGGGCGTCGCGCGTCGCGCCGATGACCGCGCTGCGCGAGGAGTGAGAGCGCATGACCTGGCTCCGTCGGCTGCTCCGCGTCGTCCGCCGCCGCTCGGCGGAGTTCGAGCGCGAGCGCGCGTTCCACCTCGCCGAGCGCGCCGACGAGCTGCGCGCGGCGGGGCTGGCGGAGCGGGACGCGGCGGCCGAGGCGCGGCGCCGCTTCGGCAATCCGATGCCGCCGACGAGCCTCGGCACGTGGCTCGATTCGGCGGCCGACGACCTCCGATACACGGTGCGCGCGCTGCGTCGGTCGCCGGTCTTCGCCGTCGTCGCGGTCGGCTCGCTGGCGCTCGGCACCGGCGCGAACACCGCGATCTTCTCGCTCGTCGATGCCGTGTCGCTGCGCGCGCTTCCCGTACCGCATCCCGAGGAGCTGCTGCAGGTCGGCGTCGCGCACGTCGGCGAGGGCGGCTTCGTCGGCGTGCAGCCGGACGACGAGCGCTTCAGCAACCCGCTGTGGGAGCAGCTGCGCGATCGGCCTAACGGCTTCGCCGCCGTGGCCGCGTACGGCAACCTTCGCGTGAACCTCGCCGAGGAAGGCGAGGCACGCTACGCGCTCGGCGCGGTCGTGAGCGGCGACTACTTCCGGCTGTTCGGCGTCGTGCCGGCGCTCGGGCGCCTGTTGGGCGCACGCGACGACGTGCGCGGCTGCCGCCCGGTGGCGGTGCTGAGCGACCGGTTCTGGGAGCGCGAGTATGCGCGCGACCCGCGCGTCGTCGGTCGCACACTGTCGCTCGACGGCAAGCGGTTCGAGATCGTCGGCGTGGCGCGCGGGCCGTTCAGCGGCCCGGAGGTCGGGCGCATGCCGCAGTTCCTCGTGCCGCTGTGCGCCGAGGCCGTGGTGCGCGGCGAGCGCTCGCGGCTCGACGCACGGAGCGACTGGTGGCTCTACGTCATCGGGAGGCGCCCGCACGACGTCGACCCGCGGCAGATCGCGGCGCGTCTCGTGGCGATGGCGCCCGCATCGTATGCCGCCACGCTGCCGCGCGGCGCGGGGACGGCGCAGCGGCAGAGCTATCTGACGCACACGTTCAGCCTCGGCGCGCTCCCGCGCGGCCTCTCCAGCCTGCACGATCGCTTCGGCCGCGCGCTCGTCGCGCTGATGACGTTCGTCGCGCTCGTGCTGCTGATCGCGTGCGCGAACGTGGCGAACCTGCTGCTCGCGCGCGGCGCCGGCCGCCGGCGCGAGCTCGCGGTGCGTGCCGCGCTCGGCGCCGGACGCGGGCGGCTCGCGCGGCAGCTGCTCACCGAGAGCGCGCTGCTCGCCGCGTTGGGCGCCGCGGGCGGGCTGCTGCTCGCGCGGTGGGGCGCGTCCGCGCTCGTCGGGATGATCACGATACCGGGCGGCCGCGTGGAGCTCGACCTGCCGCTCGACCTGCGGCTGCTCGCCGTCACCGCGCTCGTCGCCGCGGGGACCGTCGCGCTGTTCGGCGTGCTCCCCGCGCGCCGTGCGACGCGCGTCGCGCCGCAGACGGCGATGCAGCGCGCGGGGCGTACGGTGGCCGAGGGGCACTCGCGCTTCACGCTCGGCAAGGCGCTCGTCGGCGCGCAGGTCGCGCTGTCGCTCGTGCTGCTCGTCGCGGCAGGGCTGCTCGTCGGATCGCTGCGGCGGCTCGCGACCGAGGACCCCGGCTTCCGGCCCGACGGCGTGCTCCTCGTCACCGCCGACCTGCGGCGAGGCGGCGCGCCGCCGGGCCAGCTCGGCGCCTACCGCGACGCGCTGCTCGAGGCGCTGCGCGCGGTGCCCGGCGTGGCGGACGCGAGCCAGTCGCACGTCACGCCGGTGAGCGGCGACCGGTGGAACGACGTGGTCGTCGTCGACGGCTACACGCCGCGCGATCCGGACAACGCGCAGATCCTGTTCAACCGCGTCGCGCCGCGCTTCTTCGCCACGTTAGGCACCCGGCTTCTCGCCGGACGCGACTTCGACGCGACCGACGCGCCGACGGCGCCTCGCGCGGCGATCGTGAACGAGGCGTTCGCGCGACGGTTCTTCCGCACCCCGCGCCCGCTGGGCCGCCAGCTCCGAACCCGCGTCGGCGACACGCTGTCGGCACCGCTCACCGTGGTCGGCGTCGTGGAGAACGCGAAGTATCAGACGCTGCGCGAGGAGCCCGGCCCGATCGTCTACGTCGCGATGGCCCAGGGCGAGCCGGGCGTCACGATGAACGCCGAGCTGCGGACGACCGGCGATCCGGCGTCGCTGGTCCCCGCGGTGCGCGCGGCGATCGCACGGCTCGATCCGCGCATCGTCGTCGAGCTCACCACGCTCTCCGACCAGCTCGCGGCGTCGGTGAGCCGCGAGCGGCTGCTCGCGGTGCTCTCGGCGGTGTTCGGCGCCGTGGCGCTCGCGCTCGCGATGCTCGGGCTCTATGGGGTGATGGCGTACTCGGTCGCGCGGCGCACGACGGAGATCGGCGTGCGGCAGGCGCTGGGCGCCGACCGTGTGCGTGTCGTGCGCATGGTGCTCGGCGACGTCGGGCGGGTCGTGCTGGTGGGCGCGCTCGTCGGGACGGCGGCGGCGGCGCTCGTGGGACGAGAGATGGCGTCGCTCCTGTTCCACACCCGGCCGGTCGAGCCGGCGGTGCTCGCGGGGGCGGCGGCGGTGCTCGCACTCGTCGCGCTCGTGGCGGGGCTCGTGCCGGCGCTGCGCGCGTCGCGCGTCGCGCCGACGGCGGCGCTGCAGGAGGAATGAGCGCAGCGCACGGCGCCTAACGGCTCGCGGCGCCGGCGACGAGGTCCGCGTACTCGTGGTGCCGCCGGATGAACGCGGCGACGAACGGACAGAACGGCCGCACGCGGAGCCCGCGCCGCCGGGCGTCGTCGAGCGCGAAGCGGGCGAGCGCGCTGGCCACCCCGTGCCCCTCGAGCGCGGGCGGCACCTCGGTGTGCGTGAACACGATCGCGCCGTCGTGAAGCTGGTAGTGGAGCGTGCCGATGGCGTCGACGTCGGCCACGTGCGCCTCGTAGCGCTGCGCATCGGGCGCGTCGAGGACGGTGGGGACGAGCGCGGGGGCGTCGGACATGGTCGGAAGGTGGCCCCGCGATCTCGCCGTTGACAGGATGCGAAAACCTTCGCACTTTCCCCTTACCTGGGAATGGGAGAGGCGAATGGCGCAGAACGCGATGGACCTGCTGCAGGGGACCCTGGACGTCCTCATCCTCCGCACGCTGGCCTGGCAGTCGATGCACGGCTACGCCGTCTCGCGCTGGATCCGCGAGCGCACCGACGGGGCGCTCGACATCCAGGACGCGCCGCTCTACAAGGCGCTCCACCGTCTGGAGCACGACGGCTCGGTGACCGCGTCGTGGGGTGTGTCCGAGAACAATCGCCGCGCGCGCTACTACGAGCTCACCCCGCGCGGCCGTCAGCGGCTCGGTGCCGAGGAGGCGACCTGGCGCCGCTACGCCGAGGCGGTCTTCCGCGTGCTCGAGCCGACCTGAGGGCGTCCCGCGCATGCGACGCTCCTTCCACCTCCCCTCGCGCTCCGCGCGCGACATCCGCGAGGACGTCGACGCCGAGCTGCGGTTCCACCTCGACGCCCGCGCGGAGGACCTCGTCGCCCGCGGGCTCTCCCCGGCCGCGGCGCGCGCGCAGGCGCTGCAGGAGTTCGGCGACGTGAACGACGCCCGAGACTACATGCGGTCGATGGACAACCGCACCGAGAGCGACCGCCGCCGCCGCGGCTCGCTCGCCGACCTCGCGCAGGACGTGCGCTACGCGGTGCGCACGCTCGTCGCCGCGCCGCTGTTCACGCTCACCGCGGTCGTCACGCTCGCGTTGGGCATCGGAGCGAACGTCGCGATCTTCTCCGTCGTGCACGGCGTGCTGCTCCGCCCGCTCCCGTTCCCCGATCCGCAGCAGCTCTATCGCGTGTGGTCGGCGAACAAGACCGACGACGTCATGGAGTCGCAGGTCTCGCCGGTCGACATCGACGACTTCCGCGCGCAGCGGCGGCAGATCGCGGACCTCGGCGGGTGGTTCTACCAGAGCAACATGGGCTCCGGCGTCGACCTCACGGGGCGCGGCAACCCGAAGCGGCTCGAGGCGGTCTACGTCTCGGCGGGCTTCTTCTCGACGCTCGGCGTGCCGGCGCTCGTCGGCCGGTGGCCGCGGCAGGAGGAGCTGGTGCGCGGGGGGCAGCTGCACGTCGCGGTGCTGTCGCACGGCTTCTGGCAGCGCGAGTTCGCCGGCGCGCGCTCGGTCGTCGGCCAGTCGGTCACGCTCGACGGGCAGCCGTACGAGGTGATCGGCGTCATGCCGCCGTCGTTCGAGTTCCCGGCGCGGCAGACGGAGATCTATCTCCCGTACGACGTCATCCCCGACGGGGGCATCCCGCGCATCCGACCCAACCGCCTGCTCGGCGTCGTCGCGCGCGCGAAGCCGGGCGTGAGCGGCACCGCCGTCACCGCGGAGCTGAACGCGATCGCCCGCCGGCTCGCGCAGCAGTATCCGGAGAACGCGCAGTGGGACGCCGTCACGGTGAAGCCGTTGCACGAGGCGATCACGGGCAAGATGCGCACGCCGCTGCTCGTGTTGCTGGGCGCCGTCGGCTTCGTGCTGCTCATCGCGTGCGTGAACGTGGCGAGCCTGTTGCTCGCGCGCGCCGTCGCCCGCTCGCGCGAGATCGCGCTGCGCGCCGCGCTCGGCGCGGGCCGCGGGCGCATTGTGCGGCAACTGCTCACCGAGAGCGTGGTGCTGTCGCTCGCCGGCGGCGTGGCGGGCATCCTCGTGGCGTGGGGCGCGCTCGCGCTCATCCGCGCGCAGAGCGCCGATCAGCTCCCGCGTCTCGCCGAGGCGGGGCTGCACGGACCGGTGCTCGCGTTCGCGTTAGGCCTGTCGCTCGTCACCGGCCTGCTGTTCGGGCTCGTGCCGGCGGTGCGGCTCGCGACGAGCGGCCTGCAGGAGACGCTGCGCGCCGGCGGCCGCGGGCTGACGGGCGGCGAGGGGCAGCGCCTGCGCGACGGGCTCGTCGTCGCCGAGGTCGCGCTCGCGCTCGTGCTCGCGGTGGGCGCGGGGCTGATGACGCGCAGCTTCGTGACGCTGCTCAGCGTCGACCCGGGGTTCAAGCCGGACCATCTCGTCGCGGTGACGGTCAACGTCAGCTACGACAAGTACGGCAAGGGCGCCGAGGAGTTCGCGCACCGCATGCTCGAGGCGATCCGCGCGACGCCCGGTGTGATCTCCGCGGGTGCGGCGAAGGACGCGCCGCTGCGCGGCCTCGGCGAGGCCGCAAAGATCCCGCTCTACGGCGGCCGCGGCGACAGCGCGCAGGTCGCGATCAACTACATCAGCGACGACTACTTCAAGACGCTCGGTACGCCGATCCTCGAGGGGCGCGAGTACGCGACGCAGGACGACTCGGCGAGCGCGGTCGGCTTCATCGTGAACCAGGCGTTCGTCCGCAAGTACTTCCCCGGCCAGCACCTCGCGGGACGGGCGATCCGGTTCGGGCGCGGCGACCCGACGCCGATCCTGGGCGTGGTCGGCGACATCCGGCAGGAGTCGATGGACAAGCCCGCGACGCCGACGATCTACATCAACTACCGCAGGAACGGGCGGGTGCGGCACACGGTGGTCGTGCACACGCGCGGCGAGCCGCTCGCGATGGTGCGCCCGATCCAGCAGACGATCTGGTCGCTCGACAAGGACCAGTCGATGGGCGCGGTGTTCACGTTCGACCAGGCGATCGGCGACTCGGTGGCCCGTCCGCGGCTGCTGCTCGTGCTGTTGGGCGCGTTCGGCGTGCTCGGCCTCGGGCTCGGCGCGTTAGGCATCTACGGCGTGCTGGCGTACCTCGTGAGCCAGCGCCCGCGCGAGATCGGCGTGCGCCTCGCGCTCGGCGCGAAGCCGAGCGACGTGTCGGGGATGATCGTGAAGCGCGGGCTCGCGCTCGCCGGCATCGGCGTCGTGCTCG